>NZ_BCSN01000032.1 GCF_001570885.1 Micrococcus lylae NBRC 15355
TTGCGCAACATCCTCACCGGAGCGTTCAACCTCGTCGCCGGGCTCACCCCGGGCGACGAGGGCTGAGACCTGCGGTGCCGTGACCGAGAGGATAGGCAGCGGCCTGCAAAGCCGCCCACACGGGTTCGAATCCCGTAGGCACCTCCGACAGCCGCGCCCCGGTCCCAGGACGACTCCCGTCCTCGGGCCGGGGCGCGGCTTCTTCGCCACAGGTCTTCGGTGCGTGTCGTGCACCGCATCGCCAAGAGTCGTCATCATCGCCCAAACGCGTTAGCATCGTCGTACGTCAATGAATCAATGGGAGAGCCGCGGCCGCCGATCCGCGGAGGAGATGGAGAACGAGCAGACATGGGCGCAGGACACGACCACGGCCACTCGGCCGGCGAGGCGGGACATCCCGGGGACTTCCGCAAGAAGCTCTGGATCGCCTTCGCGATCACCGCGACGATCGTCGTCGCGCAGGCCGTCGGCTCGGTCGTCACCGGCAGCCTCGCGCTGCTGACCGACACCGCGCACGCGATCGCCGACGCCTCCGGCCTGCTCGTCGCGCTGGTGGCCGCGACCCTCACGCTCAGGCCGACGACCTCGAAGCGCACCTGGGGATTCCGCCGGATCGAGGTGATCGCGGCCCTCGGCCAGTCGGCCCTGCTGCTGGTCGTCGGCACCTACGCCGCCGTCGACGGCGTCCGCCGCCTGTTCGACCCCCCGGAGGTGCCGGCGACCGAGCTGCTGGTCTTCGGCATCGTCGGCCTGGCCGCGAACATCGTGGCGATCGCGATCCTCTCCTCGAGCCGCGGGGCGAACTTCAACATGCGCGCCGCCTTCCTCGAGGTCCTCAACGACGCCCTGGGCTCCCTCGGGGTGATCGTCGCCGCGATCGTCATCGCGACGACCGGCCTCCAGCAGGCCGACGCCGTCGCCGGCCTGTTCATCGCAGCCCTCATCATGCCTCGGGCGTTCAAGCTCATGCGCGAGACGGTCGGCGTGCTCATGGAGTTCACCCCCAAGGGCCTGGACCTCGACGAGGTCCGCGAGCACATCCTCGCCCTCGACCACGTCAAGGACGTCCACGACCTGCATGCCTCCACCGTCGCGACCGGCCTGCCGACGCTGACCGCCCATATCGTCGTCGACGACGAGTGCTTCACCGACGGCCACGCCGCCGAGACCCTGCACGCCGCCAAAGACTGCGTCGCCGAACACTTCGAGGTCTCGATCCACCACTCCACGTTCCAGGTCGAGACCGAGCACATCGCCGAGCACGAGCCCGCCTCGGTCAAGCACGACTGAGCGCACGGCGTCGCGGAGCGTATCCATGACCGAGAAGGAGTATCATCGTCATATGGCGATGAAGAGTGCGATTGCGGAACCGGCGACCTGGGCGGACGAGGTTTCTGAGATGACGGCCGCGGCCTGCCTCTTCCACAGCTTCAGCGATCCCTCGCGCCTGGTGATCCTCCGGCACCTCCGCCTCGGCGAGCACCGGGTGGTCGACCTCACCGAGCACCTGGGCCTGTCCCAGAGCACCGTCTCTAAGCACCTGGCCAGCCTCAAGGAGACCGGCCTGGTCGTCTCCCGCCCCGAGGGCCGCGCCTCGGTCTACTCGCTGCAGCACCCCGAGGCGCTCGTCGAGCTCTTCGCCGCCGCGGAGAAGTTCCTCGCCCTCACCGGCGACGACGTGAAGCTGTGCTCGCTGCACGGTTCGCCGGAGTCCGAGCAGCTGGCCGGCTGAGGAACGGAGCCGGGTCGGATCGCCGCCGAACTCGGGGCTCGACCACGTCACGGCCCAGCGAATGACGGGATCAGTCTCGCCTGCGGCCCGGGATGAGCCTGGCGGAATTGAGGATGAACGCGGTCTCGCTGCCGACGTGGACGAACGCGGCCGCGACCGGCGGGAGCAGGCCGAGGCCGGCATGACCGTCGTGGTCGTCGAGGCCGACGGCGAGGCCGCCGAGGCGGGCATCGACGAGGTCCGCGCCGAGCAGCTGCCCGCCGACAAGGCCTCCGCGATCACGGAGCTGGCCACCGCGCGCCCAACGGCGATGGTCGGCGACGGCCTCAACGACGCACCGGCGCTGGCCACGGCCACCGTCGGCATCGCGATGGGTGCGACCGGCTCGGCCGCCGCGGTCGAGTCGGCCGACATCGCCTTCACCGGCCACGACCTGCGCCTCATCCCCGCCGCCCTCACGCATGCGCGGCGCGGGCGGAGAATCATGACGGCCAACATCGCCCTCGCGCTGGCGATCATCGTCGTCCTGTTCCCGCTCGCCCTGTTCGGCGTGCTGGGGCTGGCCGGCGTCGTCCTCGTCCACGAGGTCGCCGAGGTCGCCGCGGTCGAGAGCGCCTGCTGCTCCTTCGTCGACTGGAGAGTCGTGGACGAACAAGTGCATCTGCGCCTGTTCGTGACTGGCACACCGGAGCAGCTGGTTGCACTGAACGTCGGTTAGGTGTGATGTCCAGGGAGGTTGTTGAGCCTGGTGGCAGGCGCTGCGCCGATCGCGGAGTGGACGCAATGATGATCGTAGAAGTGCAGCCATCCAGCCAACGCGGCCCTGCGCTGCGTCTCTGAGCTGTAGAACCGGGCGTAGGCCCATCCGTCAGCGAGCGTGCGATGGAACCGCTCGATCTTCCCGTTCGTCTGCGGCCGGTAGGGCCGAGTCCGCTTGGGCTTGATCCCGAGCTCGGTGCAGGCATCACGCTAGGCATGCCAGCGGTAGGCCGAGCCGTTGTCCGAGAGCACCCGCTCCACCTGCACGCCCAGGCGCGCGAAGCAGGCGCCCGCGCGGCGCAGCACCGCGATGGCCGTCTGGCTGCGTTCATCGGAGTGCATCTCCACATAGGCGAAGCGGGAGTGATCATCGATCACGGTGTGCAGAAAGCCCACCCCGAGCCGGGGCTGTTATCGGGCATCACGGGTTCCTTCGCGGTCCGAGGTCGCCGCGCGGTGCTTCATGCCCTGCTGACGCCCGACGAATCGGTGTCCGCCCCCGTCGGGGATGCGGCCGAACTTGGTGACGTCGACGTGGATCAGCGAGCCGGGGTGGGGGTGCTCGTAGCGGCGGATCGGCTCGCCGGTGACCCGGTCCAGACGGGCGAGGCGGTTGATCCTGCAGCGCACGAGCACGGCATGGACGGTGGAGGCCGGCATCCTGAGTTCTCCGGCGATCTGTGCCGGCCCCAGGCGTCGGCGCCATCGGGCGGCCACGATCTGTTTCACCACCGCCGGCGGTGTTCTGGTCGGCATCGTGGACGGCCGGCTGGACCGGTCTGCCATCCCTGCAGGTCCCGCGGCCCGCAAGCGTGTGGCCCATTTGCGTTCGGTGGGTGGGGAGACCATGAACGTCTTGGCCGCGGTGGCGACCGGCCAGTGCTCCTCGACGATGAGCTTGGCCAGGCGTAGGCGGGCGCGAGGGGTCAGGGCGGCGTTAGCGTGGGACATGAAGGCTGAATCGCCCCGGGAATAATAGAGGCAGGGAGATTGGAAGAAGGAGACTCTCTCATGCCAGTGAAGTACTCGGACGAGCTCAAGGCCCGAGCCATCGATCTTGTCCTCCACGCACAAGCCGATCAGGACTCGGCCCATGGAGCGATCACGCGGGTAGCGAACGAGCTCGGCCTGAGCAAAGAGACGCTGCGGGTCTGGGTGCGCAAGCACAAGATCTCCGGCCACCAGACCCCAGCTGAGTCCGTAGGTCTTGAGGTCGAGAACCGTCGGCTACGTGCCGAGTTGGCAGAAGCCAAACGGGCCAACGAGATCCTCAGGAGGGCTTCGGCTTTCTTCGCGGCGGAGCTCGACCGCCCATCCAAGTGATCGTCGATTTCATCGACGAGCATCGTGACGAGTTCGGAGTCGAGCCAATCGTGCGCGCCCTGCAGGGGACGGCAGCACGGATTGCTGTGAGCTCGTATTACGCGTTCAAGAAGCGCAGGCCCTCAGCCCGGAGCCGTCGAGACGCAGAGCTGATGCGAGTCATCAGCGACGTGTACGAAGCAAACTACTCCTGCTACGGGGTGCGGAAGATGTGGAATGAGATCAACCGCGAGTACACGGATCGGTTCGGGCAGGTCGCCCGGTGCACGATCGAGCGGTTGATGAAGCAGTTGAGCATCGAGGGTGTCCGACGCCGTAAGAAGCGTCCGAAGACGGCCTCAGCCAGGGCCGAGGAATGCCCGGAGGACCTCGTCGAGCGCGAGTTCAGTTCTGAGGGCCCGAACCAGTTATGGGTAGCGGACATTACCTATGTGCCAACGGAGTCAGGCTGGGTGTACAAGACGTTCATTGTGGACGTGTTCCATCGGGAGATCGTCGGCTGGCAGGTGACGAATCATATGCGCGAGTCGTTAGCGCGGGATGCGTTGACGATGGCGTTGGCGGCGAAGTTCCGGGCCGGTGAGGACGTGTCCGGGCTGGTTCATCACAGCGATCGCGGGGTCCAGTTCAAGTCCATTCGCTACGGCGAGACGCTGGCGGAGTCCAACATCATCGCGTCCGTGGGATCGCGCGGGGATTCATTCGATAACGCGATGGCTGAGGCGTTGAACTCGGTGTACAAGGCCGAGCTGATCGACCGACAGCGGTGGTCCGGCCTCATAGAGGTCATGGCGGAGACCTCGCGGTGGGTTGCCTGGTACAACCAGCGTCGGCTGCATTCGGGAATCGGCTATCGACCGCCGGTCGAGGTTCATGCTGAGTGGATCAACCAGCATCGGTCAGCGCTAGTTGCGGCGTAGAAAACCAAGAAGCAGAGCCTCTATGAAACCCGGAGCTTGACAGGCCTTCTGTTCGCGTGAGCGGTTTCTTGACAACTCCACTCTCGCAACAGGAGGCCTTCGCCTGTCAGCTGTTCACGCAACAACGTCCATGAACATCACACCTAGTGCTGCATCGGCGCCTGAGACACGATCAAAGGCGCCTAGCGTGTGGTTCACGTAGTCCACCATCAGGCGGGCACGGAACCTGCCGTTGGGCAGGGTGGTGATTCCCCGGGGTGTCTTTCGTACGTTGCCTCTTGCCACGCCGCCCTCATTCCGTGTCCGACAGTGGTCTAAGTACCTGGTACGGCCTGAGTGACAGCGACCATTGATGGCAAGTGACAGGCCTAGGCAAAATCCGCTAGAACATGCGGAAAGGCCCCGGAACCGTGAGGGTTCCAGGGCCTTCCGAGTGTGATGAGTGGAGCCGGCGGGAATTGAACCCGCGTCCGATGCAGTGTTGTCAGGGCTTCTCCGGGCGCAGTCTGCTGCGGGTGTTGCTCGGCCCTGTCCGTCCCGCAGACGGGCGGACAGCCCGGGCCCAGCCGGATTGATGTCGGTGCCACGACCCCCGGCGAGGGTGACACCCAGTGGCTATCTAGCTGACGCCACGGTCCGAGGCGATAGCAACCTCGGGGTGACGGACTCGATCACTGATCAGGCAGCGAGAGCGAAGTCAGTGCGCTTGGATTCGGCACTTATTGGTGTGCAGAGAGCGTTGACGAGATGACTCTGCATCCTCGGCCCGCTTCCCCTGTCGCGACATGCATCGTCGAAACCGATCGGCCCCTTGGTCGGGGACGACTCCCACTATGGAGTTGTCAATCACCACTGTGCAGTGCCGCCGCTGATGCGGCCTGCGAGTTCCATAACCTACCACGCCCCGGTTCCATTCCCCAGGGCCGGCGGGTGCTGTGACCGCCTCGCCGTGCGGCCGTGCGGTCCGGACGTCGCCCGGCCCGCTGCCCGACGACGGTCAGGCCACTCCGGCGCGACGGTTGCGGATCCGCATGGCCCGCTGGGCCTCGCGCTGGTCCTGCTTCTCGCGCAGCCTGTGGCGCTTGTCGTACTCGCGGTTGCCGCGAGCGATGCCGATCTCCACCTTCACGCGGCCGTCCTTGAAGTAGAGGGACAGCGGGACGATGGTCATGCCGGGGTCCATGATCTGGCGGCTGATCTTGGTCAGCTCGGCGCGGTGCAGCAGCAGCTTGCGCCGGCGACGCGCGGTGTGGTTGGTCCAGGAGCCGTTGAGGTACTCAGGGATGTAGACCTGTTCGAGCCAGAGCTCGTCCCGGTAGAAGACGGCGAAGCCGTCCACCAGGGAGGCCTTGCCCTCGCGCAGGGACTTCACCTCGGTGCCGGTGAGTACCATGCCGGCCTCGTAGGTGTCGGAGATCGTGTAGTCGTGGCGGGCCTTGCGGTTGGTCGCGATGACCACGCGCTCGCCCGGGGCCGGCTGCTTCGCGGCCTTGCCCTTCGCGTTCTTGCCCATGGTTCCCTTCCTTCCGCTCGGTCTGCACACGGGTGCGTCCGCATGCCCGGCGTGGGCATGCAGACGCATCAGTCTACGGCACAGCCGGTGGAGTGACGCCGGAGACGGCGGCCGTCCTCAGCTCAGCTTCGCGCCGGTCAGCTCGCGGACCTGCTCCTCGGTAACGCCGGGAGCACACTCCACCAGCTTCAGCTCGGGTTGCTCGGGAGTGCCGACCACGTCGATCACGGCGAGGTCGGTGATGATGCGGTCCACCACGGCCTTGCCGGTGAGCGGCAGGGTGCACTGGTCCACGATCTTCGGGGTGCCGTCCTTGGACACGTGGTCCATCATGACGATCACGCGGCCGGCACCGTGGACCAGGTCCATCGCACCGCCCATGCCCTTGACCATCTTGCCGGGCACCATCCAGTTGGCGAGGTCGCCGGAGGCGGAGACCTCCATGCCGCCGAGCACGGCGACGTCGATCTTGCCGCCGCGGATCATGCCGAAGGACAGGGCGGAGTCGAAGAAGGAGGCGCCCGGGTTGACGGTGACGGTCTCCTTGCCGGCGTTGATCAGGTCCGGGTCCACGTTCTCCTCGGTGGGGTACGGGCCCACGCCGAGGATGCCGTTCTCGGACTGCAGCACCACGGTGCGGCCGTCCGGGATGTGGTTCGGGATGAGGGTCGGCATGCCGATGCCGAGGTTGACGTAGGCGCCGTCCGGCAGCTCCTGGGCGGCGCGGGCGGCCATCTCCTCACGGGTCAGGCCGGTGGGCTTGGTGGTCTGGCTCATCAGGACTGCTCCTCCTTGGCCTTGCGCACGGTGCGCTTCTCGATGCGCTTCTCGATGTCCTTGCCGACCTCCACGATCCGGTGGACGTAGACGCCGGGCAGGTGCACCTCGTCCGGGTCGATCTCACCGGGCTCCACGAGCTCCTCGACCTGCGCGATGCAGACCCTGCCGGCCGTGGCGGCCGGCAGGGAGAACTGGCGGGTGGCCTTGGTGAAGACCAGGTTGCCGTGCCTGTCGCCCTTGGCGGCGTGCACGAGCGCGAAGTCGGTGACGATGGACTTCTCCAGCGCGTAGACCTGGTTCTCGGCCGGGTCCACGCTCACGTAGCCCTCGCCGAGGACGAAGGTGTCGGTGGGCTTGGCCTCGGAGGCCTTCACCACGTTGCCCTCGGCGTCGTAGCGCATCGGCAGACCGCCCTCGGCCACCTGGGTGCCCACGCCGGAGCGGGTGTAGAAGGCGGGGATGCCGGCGCCGCCGGCGCGCAGCTTCTCGGCCAGGGTGCCCTGCGGGACCAGCTCGACCTCCAGCTCGCCCTCCAGGTACTGGCGCGCGAACTCCTTGTTCTCGCCCACGTAGGAGCTGGTCATCTTGGCGATCCGGTGCGCACCCAGCAGGATGCCCAGGCCCCAGTCGTCCACGCCGCAGTTGTTCGAGACGATCGACAGCTCATCGGCGCCCTGGTCCAGCAGGGCCTCGATCAGCTGGATCGGGTTGCCGGAGAGGCCGAAGCCTCCGACGGCCAGCGAGGCGCCGGACGGGATGTCCGCCACGGCCTCCGCGGGGGTCGCCACGGTCTTGTCCAGACTCATGTGTCCTCCTCCTTGAGGGTCCCGGGCCGGCTCGGCCCGAACGTGCAGGGTCGGTGTCGCGGCCGCGCCCGCAGGCGAGGCCGCTCGGTCAGTGGGCGGTCCAGCCGCCGTCGATGGTGTACGAGGCGCCGGAGACGAGCGCGGCGTGCTCGGTGGCCAGCCACAGGGCGAGACCGCCGACCTCCTCCGGCTCCACCAGGCGCTTCACGGCGGCGTCGGCCAGCAGGACCTTCTCGAGGACCTCGTCCTCGCCGATGCCGCGGGTGCGCGCCTGGTCCGCGATCTGCTTCTCCACCAGCGGGGTGCGCACGAACCCGGGGTTGATGCAGTTCGAGGTCACCCCGTGCGGGCCGCCTTCGAGCGCCGTGGTCTTGGACAGCCCCTCGAGGCCGTGCTTGGCCGCCACGTAGGCGGACTTGAACGGCGAGGCGATCAGGCCGTGGGCCGAGGAGATGTTGATGATCCGGCCGAAGCCGCGCTCGTACATGCCGGGCAGGGCGGCGCGGATCAGCAGGAACGGGGCCTCGAGCATGATGCGGTGGATCAGGCGCCAGGTGTCCGGGTCGTAGTCCTGGATCGGGTCGATCCGCTGGATGCCGGCGCAGTTGACCAGGATGTCCGTGTCCAGCTCCAGCTCGTCCAGGGCCCGGGTCTCGGACAGGTCCACTGCCCAGGCCGTGCCGCCGATCTCCGCGGCCACCGTCTCTGCGGCCTCGGCCGAGACGTCCGCGACCGTGACCTCGGCACCGGCGGCGGCGAAGGCCTCCGCGCAGGCCCGGCCGATGCCGGAGGCGCCTCCGGTCACCACGGCACGGCGCCCGGACAGGGACAGGGTGGTGGCGTTCTCGCTCATGTCGAGGGACCTCCTGGCTCGGACGGGATGCTTCCCGACGACGGCCGCTCGCCTGCGTCAGGCGGGTGGCCGCCGTCGTGGGTCACTGTCCTCCTGCGGCCCCACGGCCGCAGGAGGAAGCGCGCTCAGCGGAACAGGACCAGGGCCTCACCCTGGCCGCCGCCGCCGCAGAGGGCGACCGCGGCGCGGCCGGAGCCGCGGCGGTTTAGCTCGTGGGCGGCGGTCAGGGCCAGGCGGGCACCGGAGGCGCCGATCGGATGGCCCAGGGCGATCGCGCCGCCGTTGACGTTGCAGTGCTCGGCGGAGTAGTCCAGGTCCTTGAGGGACTGCAGGGAGACGGCGGCGAAGGCCTCGTTGATCTCGATGAAGTCCAGGTCCTTGACCTCCCAGCCCTGCGTGGACAGGGCGGCCTTGATGGCGTCGGACGGCTGGGAGTGCAGCTGGGAGTCCTTCGGGCCGGCGGTCTGGCCCGGGGCGCCGACGGTGGCCAGGATCTGCAGGCCCCTCTCCTCCGCGTAGGCGCGGGAGGTGACGATCACGGCGGCGGCGCCGTCGGACAGCGGGGAGGCGTTGCCGGCGGTGATGGTGCCCTCCTTGGCGAAGGCCGGGCGCAGGCCGGCGAGGGTCTCGGCGGTGGTGTCCGCGCGGACGCCCTCGTCCTTGGAGACGACCACCGGGTCGCCCTTGCGCTGCGGGATCTCCATGGGGGCGATCTCCACGTCGAACACGCCGGCGGCCTGGGCCTGGGCGGCGCGCTGGTGGGAGCCGGCGGCGATCTCGTCCTGGGCGGCGCGGTCCAGGCCGCGCTCCCCGTTGCCGGACTCGGTCAGCTCGCCCATGGCCTCCTTGGACAGGGCGTCGGTGAGGCCGTCATAGGCCACCGAGTCCAGGACGGTGGTGGGGCCGTACTTGTAGCCCTTGCGGGCGCCGACCAGCAGGTGCGGGGCGTTGGTCATGGACTCCTGGCCGCCGGCCACCACGACCTTCGCCTCGCCGAGGCGGATCAGGCGGGCGGCGTCGATCACGGCGGTGAGGCCGGAGAGGCAGACCTTGTTGATGGTCATGGCCGGCACGTCCCAGGCGATGCCCGCGGCGAGGGCGGACTGGCGGGCCGGGTTCTGGCCTGCGCCGGCCTGCACGACCTGCCCCATGTAGACCATGTCCACGTCCGCGGCCGGGACGCTGGCGCGCTCGAGGGCGTGCTTGATGGCGTGCGCGCCGAGCTCCGTGGCGGCCAGGCCGGCCTGGGCGCCGAGCAGGCGGGTGAACGGAGTGCGGGCGCCGCCGACGATCACCGCGTCGGTCGGCTGCGGGGCGGGGACGGCGTTCTGCTCGGCCATGGTGACTCCACTTCCGCGGGGCGCACACTCCGGCCCCGCTGTCAGTTAATCGGGATGAACTGGATTCTGTCTCCCAGTCTATGACCTGGATCACCCGGTCGGCCACCGTGTGCGGCCTGCGCGTCGCCCCTCCACCGCCCCGGACCTCGTCTCCGGGCGCACGACGACGGCCGGTCGCCTCCGTGCGGAGGCGACCGGCCGTCGTCGGGAAGCAGGCGCGGACGCGCCGGGAGGATCAGGCCTGTTCGGCGGCCTCCTTGATCTGGGCGGCACGCCAGCGGATGCCGGCGTCGATGAAGTCGTCGATCGCGCCGTCGAACACGGAGGACGGGTTGCCCTCCTCATGGTTCGTGCGCAGGTCCTTGACCATCTGGTACGGGTTCAGCACGTAGGAGCGCATCTGGTCTCCCCAGGAGGCCTTGACGTCTCCGGCGAGCTCCTTCTTCTTCGCGTCCGCCTCGGCCTTGCGCTGCAGGAGCAGGCGGGACTGGAGCACGCGCAGGGCGGCGGCGCGGTTCTGGATCTGCGACTTCTCGTTCTGCATGGACACGACGATGCCGGTGGGGATGTGCGTCATGCGGACCGCGGAGTCGGTGGTGTTCACGGACTGGCCGCCCGGACCGGAGGAGCGGAACACGTCCACCTTCAGCTCCGACTCGGGGATCTCGATGGAGTCGTCCGCCTCGATGAGCGGGACGACCTCGACCGCGGCGAACGAGGTCTGGCGCCGGCCCTGGTTGTCGAAGGGGCTGATGCGCACCAGACGGTGCGTGCCGGCCTCCACGGACAGGGTGCCGTAGGCGAAGGGGGCGTTGACCTCGAAGGTCACGGACTTCAGGCCGGCCTCCTCCGCGTAGGAGGTGTCCATCACCTTGGTGGACCAGCCGCGCTGCTCCGCCCAGCGCAGGTACATGCGCATGAGGATCTCGGCGAAGTCCGCGGCGTCCACGCCGCCGGCGCCGGCGCGGATGGTCACCACGGCCTCGCGCGGGTCGTACTCGCCGGAGAGCAGGGTGACGACCTCCAGGTCCTGCAGCGCCTTGGCGATGGAGTCCTTCTCCGAGTCGGCCTCGGCCAGCAGGTCCGGCTCGTCCTCCTCCGCGGCGAGCTCCACCATCGTCTCGAGGTCGTCGATGCGCTCCTCGAGCTTCTTCAGGCGGTTCAGCTCGGCCTGACGGTGTGAGAGCTTGGAGGTCACCTTCTGAGCGGCCTCGGGATCGTCCCACAGGTCCGGCGCGGCGGCCTGCTGCTCGAGGTCCGCGATGTCCGCCGTGATCTTCTCGAGGTCGGACACCTGCTCGATGGAGGACAGGGTGTGGCGCAGAGCAGAGATCTCTGCGGCGAAGTCAGTTTCAGCCATGGTGGGTCCAGCCTACAGCCGACCGGTGAGCTCGGCCTCGAGGTCCGCCGCGGCCTGCGCGTAGCGGGGTCGCAGCGCGTAGACGCAGCGCAGCCGCAGCAGGGTGGCGTGCTCGTAGAGGCCGATCCGCGGCGCGGGCAGGCCCTCGGCGGAGGCCAGCTCGTCCACCGTGCGGCGCACGACGTCCGCGCGGGCCGCAGACCAGACGCCCTGCCGTTGGCGCCACAGCGCGTGGGCGCGCAGGTTGCCCAGGTCCAGGGCCGGGTCGCCCAGGCAGGCGGTGTCCACGTCCAGCAGGCCGGGGCCGAGCTCCGGGTCCCAGAGCAGCTGCTTGTCATGCAGGTCCCGGTGGGTCGGGACGTTCCCGACGGCGGGCAGTCCCCTCAGCGTCTGCCCCACCTTCTCCACGGCGCGGACGAACCCCGGCTGCGCCCCGGTCCAGGCGGCGGTCCGCTCGAGCCAGTCGGCCAGGACGGCGGCCTCCTGCGCCGGGCCGTGGACGGGCAGGGCCGCCGCCTCCTGCACGGGCAGGGCCGCCGGGGCGGGGATGCCGGCGTTCTCGGCCGCACCGTTCGGGCGGGTTCGGCGGGCCGCGGCGAGGGCCTCGGCGATCTCCGCCCAGGCCCGGTCCCATTCGGCGGCGGTGAACGCGGACTCGTGGTGGAGGCTGCGGCCGGGCAGGGCCGCGAACGTCACGGTGGCCTCGGTGGAGTCCAGCACCTGCGGGGTGCGGAAGCCGGCCTCGAACGCTCTGGCCCGCTCGATGCCGTCCAGGATGCCCTGGGCCCTGCCGGCGCGGACGACCTTGGTGAAGGTCTCCCCGTCGGCACCGGCGGCGCGGACCACCGCGCGCTTGCGGGGACGCCAGGAGACCACGGTGCCGCCGGCGGCCACGAGCGGGGCGAGGGCCTTCAGCGTTGGATCGGCGTCGGCCGGCGAGAGCTCGAGGGAGCCGTCCCGCCAGAGCCCGGCGCGCAGGGCGCCACCGCTGGAGACCTCCACGGCCAGCTCGCCGTCCGCGCCGGAGGGCCAGCAGCGGTCCACGGCCCAGAGACGGCCCTCGGCTTCGGCCTCGGCCGGGGGCAGCGCGGCGAGCAGCGGTGACTGCTCGGCCGGCGACCCCGGGGCGACGGTTGAGGCCGAGGCGACGCGAGATCCGGCGGTGACGGACCAGGCGGAGGTCACGGAGCCGTCGTCGGGAAGGTCTGAGCCTGCAGCGGAGGCACGGGCGGCCTCCAGCTCGCGCAGGCACGCGCGCAGGTGGACCACCCGGTCGGTGATCTGCGCGGCCCAGTCCGCGTGGCGGCGGCGCAGCGGGTCCACGGCCGCGGCCAGGTGGGCGTAGGCCTCCCAGGCGAGCACGGTGACGCGGTCGACCTCCCCGTGGGCTCGGGCGTGGCCGGCGGCGTGGGCGTCGGCGAGCGCGGGCAGCTCCTCCCGGCGGCAGGCGGCGTTCCAGGATCCGAGGTCCACGGCGGCGGGTCCGGTGCAGGCGCGATCCACATCGATGATCCGGACTCCCTCGGTGCCGTCCGGGGCGGCGGCGAGGACCTGGTCCGGGGACCAGTCGCCGTGCAGCTCCACGGCGGGGTCCTCGGCGCAGGAGACCTCGAGCAGCGGCTGCAGGTGCGCGGCGGCGTCCCGGACGGCATCCTCCAGCCAGGCCGCCGCCGACGCGATCGCCTCGGCCGCGGCGGGGGCGTCCGGGACGAACCGAGGCAGCGGCGAGCCGGCGACGGGCAGGGCGTGCACGGCGGCGACCGCCTCGCCGGCAGCCTCGGCCGCGGACGCGACCGGGACGGCCTGGAGGTCCCCGGCGCCCCAGAACGGGGAGGACGCGGCGGTGCCCTTGATGCCGACCGGCTCAAGCGGCACCACCGGCACCCCGGCGGCAGCCCAGCGGGCGACGGTGGCGACCATGCCGCCGGCCTCGTCCAGGCGGCGCGCGTGGATGCGGACGACCTCGTCCCCCACCCGCACGACCGCGCGGCGCCTGGGGTTGTGACGCAGCACGGTCCAGGTGGCGTCCGGGCGGCGCTCGGCGAGCGCGGCGCGGGCACGTTCCAGGGGCACCGCGAGCGCCGGATCGGTCCAGAGGCTGCCCCAGAGGACGGTGGCGTCCCCGTCCCAGCGGTGGAGGCGGACGTGGTCGGCCCGGCCGATGCGCTCGGCACGGCGCAGGGCGGAGTCCGCCTTGTCCTGGTCCCGGGTGAGCATCAGCCAGCCGTGGCCGGCCTCGGCGAGCGGGGCGTCGAGCGGCTCGGTGCCGTCTGCGCCGAGGGCACGCCAGGAGAGGACGATCGACTGTCCCGGCTTCACGCGCTCGTGCACGGCCTGCACGCGGCGGCCGATGATCCGGGACAGGCCTGCGTCCGAGAGGACCTGCTCCACGCCGGGCAGGGCGGTGAGCGCGGCGCGCTCGGCGTCGGCCGTGTGCTGGTCGGGGGTCATGCGCTCTCCTCCTGGTGTTCGGCCGCTGCCACGCGCTGCTGCGCGGCCCACTGGGCCACCCGGGTGTCCGGGCGACTGAGCAGCTCCGCCGGGGCGCCGTCCTCCACGATCCGGCCGTCCTCCAGCCAGAGCACGCGGTCCAGCTCGCGGATCATCGAGAGGTCGTGGGTGATGGCCAGCGTGGTGCGGCCCTGGGTGAGCGTCCAGAGGGAGTCCTCCACCAGGGCGCGGGAGGCCGGGTCCAGGCCGGTGGTGGGCTCGTCCAGGATGACGATCGGGGCGCGGCGCACCAGGGCGCGGGCGATCGCGATGCGCTGGCGCTGGCCGCCGGAGAGGGTGTCTCCGCGGGCGCCGAGCATGGTGTCATAGCCCTGCGGCAGCGCCCTGATGAACTCGTCCGCACCGGCGCGGACCGCGGCGGCCTCGACCTGCTCGTCCGTGGCGTCCAGGCGACCGTAGCGGATGTTCTCCCGCACGGTGGTGGCGAACAGGACGGACTCCTGGAGCAGGATGGACACGTGCGAGCGCAGGTCCGCACGGGTGACCTTGCGGGTGTCGTAGCCGTCCACGAGCACGGCGCCGGAGCCGGTGTCCGCCAGGCGCAGCAGGTAGCCGGCGAGGGTGGATTTGCCCGCACCGGAGGGGCCGAGCAGGCCGACGCGCTGCCCGGCCGGGATCATCAGGTCCAGTCCGGTGAACAGCGGGCGGCCGTGGCCGTCCTTGGCGCAGATCCTGTCGAAGACCACGTCTCCGGCCACCTGTTTCATGGGGACCGGGTGTTCGGGGTCCTGGATCTCGATCTCCTCGTCCATCAGGTCCGCGATGCGTTCGCCCGAGGCGGCGGCGCGGGCGATGCGTCCGGTGTACTTGGCCATATCCCGCAGCGGCTTCATCGCGGTCTTCAGGTACATCAGGAACAGCACCATGTCCCCCGGTGTCATGGCGCCCTGCATCACCTGCAGGCCGCCGAACCCGAGGACCACGGCGGTAGACAGGCCCACGAGCACGTCTGTGAAGCGTTCGAGGCCGGCGGCAAGCTTGCGGGCCTTGATGCCGGCCTTCAGCGCCTTCTGGTTGCCGGCGGCGAAGCCGGCGGCCACGGTGTCCTCGAGGCCGTAGGCCTGGACCACCCGGACGGCACCGAGCGCCTCGGCAGCATCCCCGACCAGGGCGCCCTCGCCCTTGCGGGTCTTGCGGGAGGCCCGGGTGATCTTGGGCGTGGCGATTTTGGAGATCACCAGGTAGACGGCCCCGGTGGCCAGCACCACCACAGACAGCGTGGGGTTCAGGACCATGACCACCGCGAACAGCACCACCACCGTGAGCAGGTTGCCGATCAGCGGCAGGCCCGCGGTGACTGCGACCTCCTGCAGGCGGCCCATGTCCCCCACCAGGCGCTGGGAGGTGTCTCCCACGGAGGCCTGCGTGTGGTAGCGCAGGGACAGGGACTGGATGTGGTCGAACACCCGTGCGCGCAGCCGGGTCACCACCTTCACGCCGGTCTTGGCGAACGCGATGGTGGAGATGTAGTTGCAGACCGCGCGCCCGGCCACGATGCCGGCGAGGATCAGCGCCCAGGTGACCAGGGTGCGGGTGACGTCCCCGCTCAGCCCGGTGGCTGCGGAGACCTGCGCGCCGAGGGCGACCGTCACGGCGTCCACGGCGATCTTCACCGGCCACGGCTCGAGGATGCGGAAGACCACGTCCCCGAGCAGGGCGAGCATGCCCACCAGGATCAGCGCACGGTGCTCCCCCAGGTGCGGGCGGATGAGCGCGAGGGTGCGCCGGGTGGGGCCCGGCCCCTCCGCCTTCCCGGACCTCTTCCTCAGTGCGAGTGCCATCAGGCGGTGCGCTCCTGGACCCGGGCCAGCAGGTCCGCGGCGCGGTGGCCCCACGTGTGGTGGGCCTCTACGTCCGCGCGGCCGGCGGCCGCCAGCTTGGCAGTGAGCGTCCGGTCCGCGGCGAGTCGGGTGAGGGCGGCGGCGAGCGCCTGGGCGTCGCCGGGGCGGACGGCCACGCCGCGGCTGCCGACGGCCACGCCCTCGGCGTCCGGCTCGCCGGCGCCGAGGACCTGCGGGATCTCCCCGACGGCCGAGGCCACCACGGTGGCCCCGGCGGCGAGGTACTCGTAGACCTTCAGCGGGGAGAAGTAGTGGTCCTCCGGGTTCTGCGGCCGCGGGTACGGGGCGGTGGCCACGTCCCAGGTGCCGACGACGGCCGGCACCGACTCCGGGGCGACGGCCCCGTGGAACGTGGTCGCCTGACTCAGGCCGAGGCGCTCGGCCTGCTCGCGCAGGGCCTCCAGCTGGGGTCCGGCACCGCAGAACTCGATCCGCCAGTCGGCGGCGGCCGCGCCGGCCGCGGCGACCGCGTCCAGGAGGGTCTGGGTGCCGTGCCAGGGCTTCAGCGTGCCGAGGAAGCCCACGGTGAACCCACGGGCGGCGGGCTCGGGCGAGCCGCCGTCGTCGTGCAGGAACGCGCCGGAGGCGGCGTGCCGGGCGAGGGGGCGGATGCGCTCGGTGTTCACGCCGTTCGGGATGACCACGGTGGCCGCGGCGGCGGCCGGCACGTCCCGGCGGACCCAGGCGGCGACCGGCTTGGACACGCAGGAGACCACGTCCGCGGCGGACAGGGCGGACTCGGTGAGGGCGACGGCGGTGTCCACGTCATGCAGAAACCGGTGCGCGGACTGCTCGGCCACCAGCGGGGCGTTGACCTCCATCACCAGCGGGATCCGGCGGCCGGCGGTCTCGGACAGGGCGGCGGCCAGGCGGGCGCCGACGTCCGAGAACAGGGCGTAGCGCTCGTAGACCAGGTCCGCGCCATCGGCCGCGGCGGCGGCCAGCATGCGGTCCCCGGCGCGGCGCAGCTCGACCTCGCGCTCGGCGGAGCCGGCGACGGAGGCGACCGGGACCACCACGACCTTCAGGTCCGCCAGGTCCGCGGGCACGGACTCGACGCCCTTCTTGTCCCCGCGGCGCAGGCAGTACACGGTGACCTGGTGGCCGAGGCCGCGCAGGGCACGGGTGATCTCCTGGACGTGCACCGAGGCGCCCTTGGTGCCGAAGGGGCCGATGCCGGGGTCGGCGAGGAGGTAGGCGATCTGCATGGTCAGTGGATCCTCTCAGGCGGTCACGAGGTCCCGCAGGCGGGCCGCCTGGCCCGCGCAGCCGAACAGCTCCTCCACCTGGGCGCGGGCGGCGGCGGTGAGTCCGGAGTGGTCCGCGTCCGGGGCGATCGCCTCGGCCACGGCGGCGGTGAGGGCGGCGGTGTCCCCGGTGGGCACGAGCCAGCCGGTCTCACCGGTCTTCACGACCTCGCCGACGGCGGTCACGTCCGCGGCCACACAGGGCAGACCGCGGGCCATGGCCTCCAGCAGCACGGTCGGCAGGCCGTCGGCGTTGCCGTCCGATCCCACCACGAAGGGTGCCACGAACACGTCCCGGGTGCCGAGCAGCTCGGCCACCTCGGCCTGGGTGAGGGGGCCGAGCAGGTGCACGTGCTCGGTGAGGCCGAGCTCCTCGATGCGGCGGCGCAGGGCGGGGGCGAGCGGGCCGTCCCCGGCGATCTCCGCGGTGACCTCATGGCCGGCGGCCCGCAGGCGGGCGACGGCCTCGACGACGTGCTCGAAGCCCTTCTTCTCCACCAGGCGACCCACGGCCAGCAGGCGGGCCGGGCGGTCGGCGGTGCGGGCCGGACGCTCCACGTAGGGGAAGCGGTCCAGGTCCAGGCCGTTGCGGACGAGCCTCAGGGTGCCGGTGGACTCGGGGAAGCGACGCTTCAGATCGTCCACGTTGTACTGGGAGATGGTGACGGCGTGGTGGGCGTCCGCGAACTTGGCCTGCAGGTCCTGCGGGTCCACGTCCTCGTGGAAGATGTCCTTCGCGTGGGCGGTGAAGGAGTACGGCAGCCCGGCGATCTTGGACGCCATGCGGGCCACGGTGGTGGCCACGGACGCGAAGTGGGCGTGCAGATGGGTGACGCCGTGCTCACGGGCGGCCCGGGCGACCTCGACGGCCTGGTGGGCGTCGTCATGGCCCAGGGCCACCAGCTCGGGCAGGTGCGCGGCGATGCCGGCGGTGAGGGAGCCGTCCCCGTGCTCCCCGCCGTCCGCGGCGACCGCACCGGCCAGGCCCTGCCAGAGGCGGTGGGCGGAGGTGGGGCGGCCGATGTGCACCACCGGGGCCTTCACCCGGGCCAGCTCGGGGTGGAAGCGGGCGTCCGTGGTGGGGCGCAGGGAGAAGATGACGATCTGCTCGCCCTGGGCCTCGCGGGCCAGGATCTCGGAGACCACGAAGGTCTCGGAGAAGCGCGGGTACATCTTCAGGACGTAGCCGATCACGGGGGTCTCAGCAGGCATTCTGGGCCTCCAGGGAGGAATCGATGGAGCGGGTGGGCAGGGCGGCGGCCTCGCCGCTGAGGACGGCGCGGGCGGCGCGATGGCGGGTGCGGCAGGAGCGCACGACCTCCGCGGCGAGCGGTCCGATGTGCGCGAGGCCGTCCAGATCCAGGTGGGCGCGGTCCACGCGGCGGGTGACGGCGTCGGTGAGCCAGTGGCCCACCACGGCGGGGCAGACCTCGGCCATGGGCACGGTGTCCACGGCGTCGGCGGCGGCCAGGGCGGCGGCGCGGCGCGGCTGCTCGGCGCGGCGGGAGGCGCGCGGGACCACGAGGGCCGGGGTGTCCGTGGCGAGGACCTCGGCGGTGGAGTTGTAGCCGCCCATGCAGACGGTGGCCGCGGCGTGGGTGAGCAGGGCCGGCAGGTTGCCGACGGCGCGGCGGACCTCGATGCCGGGGCGGGCAGCGCCCTCGGCGCCGGTGACCGGGGCCGAGCACGGGTTGGCGGCGGCGGCCTCGCGGACCCGGGCGACGTCTGCGGCGGGCATCTGCGGGCCGGTGACGATGATGTGGCGGTGCCCGGCCGGGACCTCGGCACCGGCGGCGGCGAGCAGGACGTCCACGCCGTCCGAGCCGCCGCCGACGGAGGTGAGGATGTACGGGGTCTGCAGCGGGGCGCCCTCGTCCTCCGGACGGCCGCGGGAGAGCAGGCCGGTGAAGCGGGTGAGCTCGGCCAGGTCCGCGGGGATCTCGCCGGTGGCGGTGGGGTCGTAGACGGCGCGGTCCCCGTAGACCCAGAGGGCGTCATAGTGGGCGGCGACCTCGGCGGCGCCACCGATCGTCTCCCATTCGCCCCGCACGGCGGCCGGGGTGTCCAGCACGTCCCGCAGCCCCAGGACGGTGGCGGTGCCGTGGTTCTGGCGCAGCTGGGACAGGGCCGGCTTGAGCTCGCTGTCCACGCCGAACGCGTGGCGGTCCGCGATGAACAGGTCCGGGGCGAACGCGTCCAGGGCGGAGGCGATGACACCGGAGCGCATGTCCGCCAGATCCTGCACGGACATGCCGATGTTGCGGGCCGCGTAGCCGCCGGCGGTGCGGGAGAACCCAGGCAGCAGCAGCCAGTCCCAGCCCTCCGGGAGGGAGTCCTGCGGGGCGTCCGGGTGGCCGGCGATCAGCATGCCGGTGACCTCCTCGCCGGTGAGCTTCGGCAGGGAGTTCGCCAGCGCCCAGGCCAGGGCCCGGTTGCGCCGGGCATGGCCGAGGCCCACCGAATCGTGCGAGTAGAGCGCCACGCTGATGCCCATGGGATGGCACCTCCTGAAGCCGTCCGTGACCGGCCCTGTGCCGATCGATGGGGACGACGCTAGGCAGGGTCCATGAGGCGTTCATGAGACCGCAGGGAGGTGTTCATGAGAGGTGCTCATGACAGGTGTTCATGAAAGGTGTTCATGAACCGCTGGCCGGCCCGGCCGGTGGACGGCGTGTCGGCGGGGGTGGACGGACCCTGCCGCCGTGGTGGGTGTCCGTCAGGTGGTCAGCGCTGGAGCGACGTGCGGGAGCTCCCTTCCGCGGAGATCGGCACCCGGGCCGGGAGCACGTCGGCGAAGGCCGGCGGCAGCGGAAGCACGTCGGCGGTGCCGGTGAGCGTGACGACGACCGTGGTGTCGTCCGGCGCAACGTGGGCGTGGACGCCCGCCAGCCCCGGAACGGTCTCCGTGGCCCCCACTGCTGCGAGGTACTCGTTTACGGCCTGCCGGGCCTCCGCGTCCGTCAGGGCGAGTCCGGGGCCGGTGTCCAGCGCGAACGCGACCGCCTCGGCACCGGATGCCGCCGCCCCATCCGCCAGGGACTGCAGCTGGCGCGCCTGCACGTTCACCCAGGTGGCGGCGAACATCACCAGGACCAGGGCGAGGACGATCACGGTCATGCCGATGACCAACGGCGTGGTCTGGCCGTCCTCGGCGGCGAGGCGTCTGCGCATCGTTGTTCCCTTCATGCGGCGGCAGGTCGGCGGTGCCGGAGCCCGGGTCAGGGCGCCGTCAGAAGCGGGGCACCCGGTGGCGGGCGTCCGAGGTGACGGTGACCGGTGCGGCGGTGATCCCGAAGAGCTGGTCCAGCACCGGCAGCGGCACCTCCACCCGCACCTGGACCTGCGCGACCATGCCCGGCTGGCGTTCGAGGCAGCTGCCGGGATCACACTGCACGTGGACGTCATACATGTCCGCCAGCACGCCGTAGTCCTTGAGCGTCCTCTGGGCGACCGCGTGCACCGACGCGCCGGCCGTGCCCTGTTCCTGGGATACCGCGGCCCGTGCGGCCTGGTCGGCGGCGGCGACCGCGCCGTAGGCGGCGGCCTGTGCCTGGGAGACGAACAGGAGCACGTAGAACAGCGGGACCAGCAGGACGAACGTCAGGCCGAGGAACTCGACCACGGCGGATCCCCTGTCCTCCCGGAGACGGTTCGCCATCACCCCACGGCTCGGTCCCGATGGAACAGGGCGAGCCTGCTCGTCAGTACCGGAAGGCATGGCCGTGCACCTCCCACTCGATCGGCGAATGCCACAGCCCGAGCACGGGCATGGTGCCGGTGACGGTGACCCGCAGGACCGGGGTGCCGCCGTCGCTGAGGTCCTCGGCGGACACGCTGGTGCCCAGGGCGGTCACCGAGCCGGCTGCCAGGACCTGTTCGGCCCGGGCGACTCCGTCTGCCGCCGTGCGATCCGCCAGTGCTCCGTAGCGGGCGCCGGCACTGGCAGCGTCGATCATCGCGTTGCGGGCGTGGACGGCGATCGCCCCCTGGACCAGCGTCAGGAACAGGACCGCCAGCAAGGCCAGCACCATGGTGCTCTCGGCCACGGCGCTGCCTCGCTCCCCCGCCGACGGGCCGGCCCGTAACGGGCGGCACCGGGGCGGAGCCGGCGCATTGCTCCGGTGCGGAGCGGTCGGACGACGGCCCACGGTCAGCGGGCGGCGTCGTTCACCTGCTGGATCGCCTGCTGGAACATGCCGCTCAGCGCAGGTCCGGCGATGGCGATCAGCGTGGCGACCAGGGCAGCGGACATGAGCGTGATCATGACCCAGCCGGGCACGTCGCCGCGCTCGTCTGCGGCGCGCTCACGGGCGTCGCCGAAGAAGGCGGCGACGGACTGCAGCATCATCATGGCCTTGGTCTGGATATCCATGGTGGGTTCCCCTCTCGTGGTGTCAGCCTGGCTCTCAGGCGGATTCGGTGGTGATGGCTATTCAGTTGTGCCCCGACGTGTCAGATCCCGATGTCCAACAGTGCGATGCCGGGGAAGACTGCGAAGAGGACGGTCAGCGGAAGGATTCCGAAGACGAGCGGAATCATCATGTGGACCTCTTTCCGCCCGGCCGCCTCCATGAGCTCGCGTTTGGACAGCTCCCGGACGTCCTGGGCCTGGGCCCTGACGACGTCGGCCAGGGGCGTGCCGCGCTCGAGGGCGACGAGGATGCCGTCGATGAACCGCTCGAGCGGCGGCAGCTGGGTCCGACGTCCGCACGCCTTGAGGGCTGCGGCCAGCGAGGCCCCTGCTCTCATGTCCGCCAGGGTTCGGGCGAACTCGTCTGCCAGCTCTCCGCGGGCCGTGACGGTGATCCGTTCCAGGGCGCCGGTGGTGCTCTCGCCGGCGCTGACGGACAGGGCGAAGAGCTCGGCGACGGACGGGAACTCGGTGAGGATGCGTCGGCGCCGTCGGGTGATGGCCGAGGCGAGCATCGAGTCGCGCGCCACTACGGCCAAGCCAGTGAACGAGACGACCAGCAGCACCGCCACGACGACACCGATGCGGTCGAGGCCAACGAGGGTGACGGCCAGCAGCGTGGACACGAGCGCTCCGCCGACGCCGAGGACGACCTGCTGGGCCCGGTAGTCGGCCACGGACAGGTCGCTGCCGGCCGCATCGAGCTTGCGGCGCAGCGACTCCTGCCCCGGGTTGAAGCGCTGCAGGGTACCGATGCCGGCGCCGAGGAGCGGCTGGACGATGCGGGCGAGTCCGGACCAGGGAGAGGCCGGTCCCTCCTGGGCGAGCAGGCTCGAGGCGGGCGCGTGGTGCCGCATCTGCGGCTCGACGCGCTCGGCCAGGCTCGGGCGCCATCCCCACGGAAGGTGCTGGACGATGAGGAACAGGCCGAGCCCCAGGGCCAGCCCGAGGCCCAGCGCGATCGCTGTCATGCCGTTCATGCGATCACCCGCTCGTCCTGGGGAAGCGCGCCGATGCGCAGCATCAGCTGGTAGCAGACGACCGAGACCACGAGACCGGCGAGCAGCACTGCTGCTCCTGCCGCGGTCCGATACGTCTCCACGGCCACGGGCTGCGTGCCGATGAGCAACAGGACGACCCAGGGCGCGGCCACAGCCAGGCGTGCCGCGTTGACGGTCCAGGACTGACGGGCCTCCAGCTCGGAGCGGACCCGGGCGTCCTGGCGCAGGAACTCGGACAGGGTCTGCAGCAGCTGGCCGATGTCTGCGCCGCCGACCTCACGTGTCATGCGCAGCGCGGCCACGAGCCGGTCCGCAACGGGGTCGGACATGCGGACCTTGAGTCCCTCGAGCGCATCGAGGAAGCGGGCGCCGGCGCGGTAGTCGCGGCTGAACTCCTGGAAGGGTTCGCGCAGCCCCTCAGGGCCGTTCTCCCCCAGCTGCATGAGCGCCTCGGGCAACGTGAGACCGGCACGGATCGCCGAGCGGACGTGGTCCACCGCGTCCGGCCACACGTCACGGAGGAGGACGTGGCGGCGCCGGGCCTGGAAGGACAGCAGCGCGTAGGGCACCACGGCGCCGAAGAGCGCGAAGCACAGGGCGATCGGCAGGGCACGGGTCAGGGCCAGGACGAGCAGGAGGGCGAAGACGCCGCATCCGGCCATCGCGGCGACCACGCCGGCCGGAGACAGGCGCGCGATGCCCGCCTGCGCGATCAGGCGGCGGAGCCTGCCCTGCCTCGCCGGGGCGTCATCCTCGGCGGGCGCGGGCTCGTTCCAGCAGGACCACCAGACCAGGAAGAGTCCGGCGCCCAGCAGCAGTCCCAGAAGAAGGCCCATTCAGCGATCGCCCACCAGGTCGAGGATGTCGATGCCGTGACGTTCCAGCTGGGGCATCTCGAGGCTCGCGGCCTGGTTTACCACCAGCTGCCCCTCGCTGTCCCTGCGGAACAGGGTCGAGGTCTCGATGACGCCGTCCTCCACCCGCGAGCCGACGGTGAGGATCTCCTCCACCTGGCGGCGGCCCTGCCGGTCCCGGGCGCAGTGCACGACCACGTCGATGCAGGTCGCCACGGTCGGCACGACGAAGTTCCGCGAGATGTTCTCCCCGGCCAGCAGCGGCAGGGTGCAGAGCTTGGTGAGGGCGTCGGAGGCGGAGTTCGCGTGGATGGTGCACATGCCGGCCAGGCCGGAGTTCAGTGCCACGAGCATGTCGAGTGACTCCGCTTCCCGGACCTCGCCGATGATGAGGCGGTCCGGCCGCATGCGCAGTGCCTCCTTGACGAGGCGACGCAGCGGGATCTCTCCGTGGCCTTCGAGGTTCGGCTGGCGGCACTGCATGCCGACGACGTCACGGACCGGCAGCTGAAGTTCGAAGATCTCCTCCACGGTGATCACCCGTTCCCGCGGACCGATCGAGGCCGCCAGACAGTTGAGCATGGTGGTCTTTCCGGCCTGGGTGGCCCCGGAGACCAGGATGTTCATGCCGGAGGACACTGCGGCGTCGAGGAACTTCGCGGCCTGGACGGTGAGCGAGCCGCCGCGCACGAGATCGTCCAGGCGGTTCGCCCGGGCGATGAACTTCCGGACGTTCACGGCCCAGTGCCGCCGGGTGATGTCCGGGATCGCGACGTGGAGACGGGAGCCGTCGGGCAACGATGCGTCTACGAACGGCGTGGACAGGTCCAGGCGGCGCCCGGAGGACTTGAGCATCATCTCCACGGTGTCGCGGACCTGCTGCTCCGTGAGCACGATGCCGGTCAGCTCGGAGCGTCCGGAGCGGGCGCAGTAGACCGCGTCCGGTGCGTTCAGCCAGAACTCCTCGACGCTCGGGTCGTCCAGCAGAGGCTGGAGCGGACCGAATCCGGCGAGCAGGTCGAAGAGCCACCGCTGAGTCTCGGAGGGGTCCTTGAGCGCGGGCAGGGACCCCTTCATGGCCCGGGACTCGTAGTCCGTGGTGGCGTCGCTGATGAGCCTGCGCATCGACTCGGGCTCCCGCTGGGGGTCGATGTCACGCCGTCGGATGAGCTCACGCAGCTCCGATTCGAGGATGCGCACTGCTTCCATTGGTCCCTCCTGCACATGCCGATGCAGCCCCCTCCGCTGGGGTCTCCCGTTTCCGGCGCCATCCCTCGCGCCGCCACCCACAGTACCGTGGCCTGGCTCACACCTCCGGAACCTGTGGACAACGCGTGCCGCGAGCGGACCCGACATGCCCCGGAGAAGGGTTTTCCACAGATCGCAGGCCTGACTCGACGCCCGGTACGGGCGTCAGGGCAAGGTGGGACGCACGGCGACGCCGGGAACGGGATTCCGGCGCCGTCGGCCGCGGCGGCAGGTCGCGGACACGACCGACGGAGGGGAGCCCTGATGTCCTGGACGGTGGAGATCGTGGGGATGTCCGGCATCGAGAGCTGGATCGTGTCCGACCTGCCGCCGCACCCCGCGGATCAGGACCGCGCTGTGGCCGAGCACTTCCCCGACGTCGTGCTCGAGTGTGAGAGTCGCCGAGGCTCCCGCCTCCGCTACATCGCCCGTCCGCCCGGTGCACATCGACGCCTCCGGGGACCGGAGCTGAGCCTCGTGGCCGCGAGCGGCCCGGACGCCGGACACGTCGTGCCGTTCCCGAGGGGCGGCACCACGGTCGGCCGCGGCGGCAGCCGGTGGCGTCTGGCGGATCCGACCGCCCCGGCCCGTCCCGTCGCCCTGACGGCCTCCTCGTCAGGCCTCTGCGTGGACGACGACGGTCCCTCGCCGTGGCAGAACGCGTCGCCCGTTGCTGTGGGCACGACCGACATCGTGGTGGCGCGCGGCCCCGGAGAACCGCTGCCGCCTGCCGCCGTGCCGCCGACGGCCCGCGTCGACACCTCCGGCGCACCGGCGCCGATGTCCCTGGTGCTCCCCGCCGTCATGGCTGTGGGACCGCTGCTGCTCGGCGTGGTGCTGGCCGTGAGCACGGGACGCGCGTTCTTCCTGCTGTTCGGGCTGCTCTCCGTGGTCGCCGTGGGGACGATGCTCGGGCTGCAGCGTCGCAGCAGGACCCTGTTCCGCCGGCGCCTGCACGCTCGGGTGGACGCCGTCATCGAGGAACGGGAGCGCAGCGCCCTCACTCCGCTGTCGCTCACCCGGGCGTGCCGGTCCCCTTCGGCCGACAGGTTTGCGCTGCAGGCCGACGCCGCTGCGGAGGATCGCGGAACCACGTTCTTGCCGCCGGTGTTGCACTGGGGCTCGGGAATAGGAGAACTCCCCGTCGACGACCCGGTGCGCCAAGAGCGCTGGCGCCCCGACACGGTGCGTCGACAGCCGGTGCTGAGCCGCCCGGCCCCCGGGGCGGCCGTGCGCGTGGCCGGCGCCGGGCCCGAACACGACGGCGTGCTTCGGTGGCTGGTGGTTCAGCTGCTGCTTCAGACCTCGCGCCGTGGCCTCGGGTTCGCCGTCTGCTCCGCGGACACCGGCCTGCTGTGGCAGACCGGACCGGGTGCGGCGGGCGTCCTGCTCACCCTGCCGTCCGGGCGGATCGTCGCTCCCCTCCGGCGGGCGTGGTCGCGGCGCTGCCCTGCCGGCTCCGCCACGGCCGTCCCGTCGTCCGGCGAGCGCTGGGCCGAGGTGACGGTGGTGGAAGGCGCAGTCCGCGCCGCCGACGGCGAGGACCTGATCGACATCAGCGACGGCAGCGCCCGCCTCGGCGCCGAAGGTCAGGACCTGGAGGATCTCCACGCCTGCAAGGTCTCCGTCCGCACCGCCTGCTGGTGGGTGGAGGAGATCGCCTCGGATATGGCCGCAGCAGCACCTGGCCTGCGGCCCGGAACCGCTCCGACGCCCCTGCGCGTGCCCACGGCACCGGGTGTCCGGGCTGCGGTGGAGGAGCTGGTGACGCCCCTCGTCGGACCGGACGAGGGCGGCCATGCCCAGGTCGACCTCGACTTCGTGGCGGACGGTCCCCATGTCCTCGTCGCCGGCACCACCGGGTCCGGCAAGTCCGACCTGCTCCTGGGGATGCTGACCGGGCTGTGTGCCACACACCCACCGTCCGAGGTGGCGCTCGTCCTGCTGGACTTCAAGGGCGGCGCCTCGTTCTCGTGTCTCGAGCAGCTGCCCCACACCATGAGCGTGGAGACCAACCACGTCGCCTCCGCCTCCCTCCGTGCGCTGGACGCCGTCGGCGCCGAGCTCCGCCGCCGCGAGGAGCTGTTCGCGGCCCACCGGGTCAGCGACTATCCCGAGTTCCGCCGCCGCGTTCCGGGCATGGCGCTCCCCCGGCTCGTCGTGGCAGTGGACGAACTGCGTGTGCTCATCGACGAACACCCGGAGGCCTCCGAGGTGCTGCGCCGTCTTGCAGCCACCGGGCGATCCCTCGGATTCCACCTCGTCTTGGCGACTCAGCGGGCGACCGGGAGCGTAAGTGCGGACATCCGCTCGAATCTCGGTTCGGTGCTCTGCCTACGCACAGCCACGGAGCAGGAGTCGTGGGACCTGACCGGATTTGCCGGGGCGGCACGCATTCCGTCGGATCAGCCGGGAACCGTCGTCCATGTCGGGCAGGGGAGGGCACCACGCACCTTTCGGGCCGCAACGTGGGTCCGCTCTGACGCCGCCCGCCGATGGGTCCGTCCCGGGGCCGCAGAGATCCAGCAGGTCGCCCCGACCCTCTGGAGCGAGGTCGTCGCCGAGCTGGCTGCCCTCACGGAGGGAGCCGCCCTTCCCGTCCCGGACCCGATCCTGTCTCCGCCGCTGCCGGAGAGCTGGACCCCGCAGGCATCGGGAGCCGTTCCGCTCGCCCTCGTGGACGACACCGCGTCCGGTCGCCATCGTCGGCTCGATGCCGACGCCGGCCCGGAGGCGAGCACCGCCTGGCTCATCGAACCGCGAGGGGGACGCGATCTGCTGATCGCACGGCTTCGGCAAGACCTCATCGGCACCGGCGAGCACGTCCTCCACCTCGACGGCACCGGGACACCGGAGTCAGAACGGAACGGCACCCCACACGACGTTCCCCGCCGTTGGCGTGTCCTCACCCCGGACGGACCGCAGGAGCCCGTCGAGGCAGTCCTCGAGTCTGCGGCCGCACTGGCAGAGACCGGCGGCACCCTGCTGATCTCCGGGTGGGCCGCGTGGGCTTCCCTGCGCTGCCCTCGGTCCTATCGCGGACTGGAGGAGCTCCTGGTCCACCACCTCGGCACGGACGGATCGCGTGGTATCCGCGTCGCCGCCGTCGGCGGTCGGGAGCTGGCCTCCTCGCGCCTGCTCGCGCAGTTGCCCCGTCGGCTCTACGTGCCGGCCGGCACCACCCCGGAGCAGCGGATGATGTGGCCCAGGCTTACCGAGGTCCTGCACGTGCCGGGGCGCGCCGTCCTGATCGACGCCGACCACCCCGAGCCCGGCGCTCCTGCCCAGCTCCCCTTCCCACCGCCGTGACCTGCGCGCACCGTGGGACGCGACGGCGCACCGAAGCCCACCTGTGAAACGCCTCCCCCGGCAGAGGACACCGACCCCATCTGATCTAGGCTGAGCGCATGAGCCAGATCCTGCTGTTCCACCACGCGCTCGGCCTCACCGACGGCGTCCGTGCTCTCGCCGAGAGGATCGAGGCCGGCGGCCACACCGTGCACCTGCCGGACCTCTACCAGGGCACGACCTTCGCCACCGTGGAGGAGGGCGTCGCCCACCTGCAGCAGGTCGGCATGGACGAGATCGTCTCCCGCGGCATCGCCGCCACCGCCGAATACCGCCAGGCCTCCGTGCTCGCCGGCATCAGCATGGGCGTCTGCCCCGCCTTCAAGGCCGCGCAGACCGTCCCGGCGTTCCGCGCCTGCATCGCCATGTCCGCCGCCCTGCCGCTGAACGCCTACGCCCCTCTGTGGATGCCTCACGTGGCCCTGCAGGTGCACCTAGCCAGCGAGGACCCGTGGGTGAAGGACGAGGACCTGCCGCTGGCCCTCTCCTACGCCGCCTCCGCCGAGGAGCCGGACAACCCGGCCGACCTCTTCGAGTACGACACCGCCGGCCACCTGTTCATGGACTCCTCCACAGACGACTACGACGAGGCGCTCACCGACCTCATGGTCCAGCGCATCCACGAGCTGCTGCGGTGACGCCGCCTCACTGACGGAGGCCAGTGCCGTCGTCGGGAAACCGGCGGCGAAGCCGACCGGACTGGCTCAGTACTCCCCGTGGATGCCGCGGCGGCGGGCGCTGGCCG
>NZ_BCSN01000033.1 GCF_001570885.1 Micrococcus lylae NBRC 15355
GCTAGGCTCGTCTGTGATCCGCGTCATAGGACTTGCGCGCAGTCCTGCGCGTCACGCAGGTGTCGGTGCGCGCACGATCAATCGCGACGGCGGTAGCGTCACCTCGTCCGCTCGTCCGCTCGTCCGCTCGTCCGCTCGTCCGCTCGTCCGCTCGTCCGCTCGTCCACTCGTCCACTCGTCCGCTCGTCCGACCCGCCTGACCGAAGGGAGCCTGCCGTGCCCCGTCTCGTCGACCATGACGCCCGCCGCCGCGAGCTGGTGGAGACCACCTGGAAGGTCGTGGCGGATCGGGGTCTGTCCGGCGCGACCCTGCGGCAGATCGCAGAGGAGGCCGGCTACGCCAACGGCGCCCTGAAGCCGTACTTCCCCACGAAGAGCGCGCTGATCGAGGCGACCTACGCCCACGTCTTCGAGCGCACTGAGGCCCGGATCGACGCCGCGCTCGCCGACGCCCGGGGGGTGGAGGCGATGCGGCGGCTGTGCCGCGAGGTGATCCCGCGGGGCGACGAGCTCGTCCGTGAAGCCCGCCTCGTCCTGTCCTTCTGGGACCAGGCGGCGCGGCAGGAGGCGGAAGCCCTCGCGGCGGCTGCCACGATGGCTGCCTGGCGAGACCGTCTGCACGGCATGCTGGCAGAGGCCGCCGTGGATGGGATGCTGCGCCCTGACATTCCGACCGGCCCGGTGGTCGAGGCCCTGCTGGCCTGGCTGTTCGGCACCCAGGTGACAGCAGTGATGGACCCGGAGCGCCATGGACCGGACTCGCTCGATGCCCAGCTCGAGGCTTTTCTCGCCCTGCTCTCTGCGTGACGACGGCGGCCCCTGCCCTGCCTGGCAGTCCGCCCCGGTTCTCCGATGCACCCCTGTCCACGGCGCCGGAGAAGCTCTACACTCGGAGAAATCGTGAACCCGGTCACACTCCGGCAGGCTGCGTGCCCTCCGCGCGGACCGTCACCGGAGCCAGTGACCGTCCTGGGGAAGAGGCACTTCATGCGGACCTGCGCCACTGCCATGGACTACGAGACCTGGCGAGGCATCATCTCGGACTCCTTCGTCCCGCTGGAGGCCGAGTCCTCCCCCGGCCATGCCGGGGACGCCTTCCGAGGCCGCATCGAGCTCTCCAGCGTCGGCGGTATCGGCCTGTCCACGCTGCACGCCTCCCCGCACACCGTCCGCCGCACCGAACGCCTCACCGGCGCCGGCGGCGGGGGCCTGTTCAAGCTCTCCCTGCAGCTGTCCGGCCGCGGCCTGCTCGTCCAGGACGGCCGCGAGGTGGTTCTTGAGCCGGGCCGGCTGGCCCTCTACGACACCTCCCTGCCCTACGAGCTGACCTTCGACCGCGACTTCTCCTCGCACGTGATGATGTTCCCGCACGCCGCCCTCGGCATGGACCCGGCCCAAGCGGGGCAGCTCACGGCCACCGCCCTCGACGCGGACCATCACCTCGGGGACGCGGTCGGCGACTTCCTCCGCCAGGCCGCCGGCGTCGTTCCGCAGCTTGACCCCACGGTCGGCGCGCGTCTGGCACGCAACGTGGTGGACCTGGTCGGCACTCTGGTGACGGACATTCTGGGCTGCAGCACACCGGAGGGTGCGGCGGCCGCCGTCGGGAACCGGATCCACGACGACGGCGCCTCCTCCGCCTGCCTGCCCGCCCCGCGCGGCGGGCGGGGGGAGCGGGACCGCCAGCGGGACCAGGTGGTCGCCTACATCGAGGCGCACCTGGCGGACCCGGACCTGGCCCCGGCCACGATCGCCGCCGCCCACTTCATGTCTGTGCGCAGCCTGCACCTGCTGTTCGAGGACACGGACACCACTGTGGCCGCGATGATCCGCTCGCGCCGCCTCGAGCGCTGCCGCGAGGAGCTCGCGGACCCGGCCTGCGCCACCCGGCCGGTGGCCGTGGTGGGCGCGCGCTGGGGGTTCACCGATCCGGCGCACTTCTCGCGGGCCTTCCGGGCCCGCTTCGGCGTGACGCCGGGGCAGTCCCGCCGCGCCGCGGCCTGAGCCGGACGGGCTCTGCGCGCAGAGGCAACCGCTCTTCCCGGACGGTCAATCCGAGCAGGGTGTGCATGCGCATCCTGGAGTGAGTCACATCACTCCATCCGTCTCACAGGAGGTGCCTATGAGCACCGCAGCAAGAACCACGCGCGAGGCGCGTCCCACCGACGCCGCTGCCGTCGGCCGTGTCGCCGCCGACGTCCCTGCGGATGAGCGCCTCGGCGCCCGCCGCCTCGGTGTCCCCTCCCTGGTCTCCATGATCATCGCCGCCTCGGCCCCGCTCACCGTGGTGGCTGGCGGCGTCCCCTCGAACTTCGCCGTCACCGGGCTGCTCGGCATTCCGCTGTCCTTCGTGGTGCTCGGCGCCGTGCTGCTGCTCTTCGCGATCGGCTACGCGGCCATGTCCCGGCACGTGCACAACGCCGGCGCGTTCTTCGCCTACATCGCCAAGGGCCTGGGCAAGCCGACCGGCGTCGGTGCCTCGCTGGTGGCGCTGGTGGCCTACAACTGCATGCAGATCGGCATCGCCGGCATGTTCGGCTTCGTGCTGTCCTCCCTGCTGGACGGCATGTTCGGGCTGTCCGTGCCCTGGTGGGCGTGCGCTCTCGCCGCCTGGGTCCTGGTGGGCCTGCTCGGCGTGAACCGGATCGACGTCAACGCCAAGGTCATCGGTGTGATCGTGCTGCTCGAGTTCGCCGTGGTGATCGTCTTCGACGTCATGGGCCTGCGTGCCGCCCCCGAGGGCATCACCGCGGACGGCCTGCTGCCCGAGCAGCTCTTCACCGCCGGGGTCGGCGCCGCCCTCGTGTTCTCGATCGCCGCGTTCATGGGCTTCGAGTCCGGCGCGATCTACAACGAGGAGGTCAAGGACCCCAAGACCACCGCCGGCCGGGCCACGGTCATCGCCATCACCGTGATCGCCCTGTTCTACGCGTTCTCTGCCTGGGCCGTGGTGGTCTCCGAGGGGCCGAGCGGCGTGGTGCCCCGCGCCCAGGAGTTCGGCCCGGACCTGATGTTCGCGTTCTTCGCGGAGAACACGCCGGCATGGTGGGTGGACCTGGCGAACATCCTGTTCCTGACCAGCCTCATCGCCGCGCTGCTGGCGTTCCACAACATCGTGGCCCGCTACTTCTTCTCCCTCGGCCGCGAGCGCATCCTCCCGCAGTTCCTGGCCCACACCTCCCGCCGCACCGGCGCGCCCGTGGCCGGCTCGCTGGCCCAGTCCGTGCTGTCTCTCGTGGTGATCGGACTGTTCGGGTTCGCCGGTGCCGGGTCGGACGACCCGTTGTACCCGGTGGTCACCCTCTTCACCTGGCTGACCAACATGGGCGCCTTCGGCCTGATCCTGCTGATGGCCATGACCTCCTTGGCCGTGATCGGGTTCCTCCGCGGCTACGCCGACGAGTACGGCGCCTGGACCCGAATCGTGGCCCCGGCCCTGGCCGGTCTCGGACTGATCGTCCTGTTCGCCCTCGTGGTGGTGAACTTCCCGGTGCTCATCGGTGCCGAGGGGCCGAGCGTCCTGAGCTGGCTGCTGCCACTGATCGTGGTGGCCCCAGGCGCCTTCGGCACCGCCTGGGCGCTCTGGCTCAAGGCCAACCGACCACAGACCTACGCCCGTATCGCCACCGGAGGTGAACTGGCCTGAGGCGTCCGCCGCCCGCCGGGCGCCGCGCCCGGATGGTGAGCGGCCGTCGTCGGGGAGCGGCGGTCGTCGGGAAGCGGCGGAATCGACGGTTCGTCACAGGATCGAGGAGATTCTCCGCGATCTGGTGACTTTTCGTCGATTATGCGGGGCGCGCACCCCTGCGGGGCGTGCACCCCGGGCACGCACCCCTACACCCCACCCGTGACCCACACCACACCGAACCTGCAAGACTGGATTCAGACATCCTCCCGGCCTCCGCGCCGGACCCACTCCGAAAGGGACACACCATGACCGAGAACCCCGCCCTCAGCTGCGCCGACCTGCTCGCCGCCGTCTCCGCCCCCGAAGGCCAGGGCGCGGAACTGAAGGACCCCGCCACCGGCGAGGTCGTCGGCTACGCGCCGCAGTCCACCCCTGCCGACCTGGACGAGGCCGTCGCCACGGCCCGCGCCGCGCAGAAGGACTGGGCCGCCCTCTCCCACGCCGAGCGCTCGGCGCACCTGAACAAGGCCGCGGACGCCATCGAGGCCTCCGCCGCCGGCCTGGCCGAGCTGCTCTCCCGTGAGCAGGGCAAGCCGGTGAAGAATGGCCCGAACGCCGCGTTCGAGGTCGGCGGCTGCGTGGCCTGGACCCGTGCCACCGCCGCGTTCCCGATCGAACCGGAGACGCTCGTGGACGACGAGTCCGGCACCGCCGAGCTGCGCTGGGAGCCGATCGGCGTGGTCGGCGGCATCGGCCCGTGGAACTGGCCGATGATGATCTCGATCTGGCAGATCGCCCCGGCCCTGCGCATGGGCAACACCGTGGTGCTCAAGCCGTCGGAGTACACCCCGCTGTCCGTGCTGGCGCTGGCGCACGTGATGAACCAGGTGCTGCCGGACGGGGTGCTGCAGGTCCTTGCCGGCGACGGTGAGCTCGGCAAGGCCTTCACCGCGCACGAGGGCATCGACAAGATCACCTTCACCGGCTCGATCGAGACCGGCAAGGCGATCATGCGCTCGGCCGCGGAGGACCTGAAGCGCATCACCCTGGAGCTCGGCGGCAACGACGCCGGGATCGTCCTGGACGACGCGGACCCGAAGGCGATCGCCGAGGGCCTGTTCTGGGGTGCGTTCATCAACACGGGCCAGACCTGCGCCGCCCTGAAGCGCCTCTACGTGCCGGACTCCCTGTACGACGCCGTCTGCGAGGAGCTCACCGCCGTGGCGAAGGCCATGCCGATGGGCAACGGGCTTCAGGAGCAGAACGTGCTCGGCCCGCTGCAGAACCGGGCTCAGTACGAGATCGTGGCGAAGCTGGTGCAGGCGGCGAAGGACTCCGGGGCCCGTGTGCTCATCGGCGGGGATCCGGACGAGTCCGCGCCCGGCCACTTCTACCCGACCACCCTCGTGGCGGACATCAGCAACGACAACCCGCTGGTGGCCGAGGAGCAGTTCGGTCCGGCGCTGCCGATCATCCGCTACTCGGACCTGGATCAGGCGATCGAGTGGGCCAACGGCCTGGACGTGGGCCTGGGCTCCTCGGTGTGGTCCTCGGACATCGAGCGCGCCAAGGAGGTCGCCGCCCGTCTGCAGGCCGGAACCACCTGGATCAACAAGCACGGCGCCATCGACCCGCGCGTGCCCTTCGGCGGCGTGAAGCAGTCCGGCTTCGGCCTGGAGTTCGGCGTGGAGGGGCTGAAGCACATGGCCGTCCCGAAGGTGATCTCCGCCTGAGGCAGGTCTGCGGGGGATTCCCCCGCTGAGGCGAGGGCCCGGGGTGCGTCCGCTGCGGACGCCCTCCGGGCTCTTTCGTGTGATCGGCGGGGGCCGGGCCCGTCCCGCTCCTTCCCGACGACGGACGCTCGCCTCGGTCTGTCTTCCCGGCGAGGCCTGTCCGCAGGGGGTATGTGGCCGATGGTGGTTGTCGTGGTTCACCCACACCTGCAGGGCCCGTCATCGAGGAGTTGCGTGCCTACGTGCGCGGCTGACGCGGCGCCCCGGAGCGGGAAGCGGACGCGAGAGGGAGCTACGAATTTTTCGTTTTCGCAGGTAGTCTTGCTCCATGACTGCGACGGTGAATGACAAGCACACGGTGCTGCCGCCCACGGATCTCGAGGAGATGCTCGACGTCGGCAGGTTCCTCGACGGCCTGACGCAGCCGGCCGCCCTGGTCGGCCCTGATGGGCAGAAGGTCCCCCTGCCGGCAGAGGCTTTCAACGTCCTGAGGGATGTCGTCGAGGCGATGCGGGTGGGCAAAGCCATCACGGTGGCGCCCGTCGACCAGCTGCTCACGACGCAGGAGGCGGCAAACTTCCTCGGCATCAGTCGTCCCACGCTGGTGAGGCTGCTCGAGGAGGGTGCGTTGCCGTACGAGAGGACGACCGGTGGTCGGCACCGACGCATCCGGCTCCAAGACGTCGTGTCCTATCAGCAGCGAAAGCGAGGGGAGCGACGTGCTTCGCTGAGAGCCCTCGTAGGGGAGGCCTCGTCTGCGGGGCTCTATGACCAGGATGCGGAGTCCTACCGCGAGGCGTTGCGTCAGGCTCGCGCCGACCTCCGGGGTGAGCGCGGGTAGTGGCTCGCTTCAGTGCCGTGCTCGACGCGTGCGTCCTCGTGCCCATCGCCCAAGCGGACACCTTGCTGCATCTGGCCGAGGCGGGCCTCTATCGGCCGGTATGGAGTGGTCAGATCCTCGACGAGACTGTGCGCGCACTGGAAACGATGCATCCAGACATGCGTGCGTCGGGGGCGGCGCGTCACCGTGCGGAGGTCATGGACGCCGCCTTCGACGACGCGCGGGTCGAGGGGTGGGGGCAGCTCGTGCCCGGGATTGATCTTCCAGACCCCGATGATCGGCATGTGGTCGCCGCCGCGATCCAGGGGCGTGCCGACCTGATCGTCACGGCGAATCTCAAGGACTTCCCGCGTGAGGTCGTTGAGTCCTTCGACATCGAGGTGCAGAGTCCGGACGAGTTTTTCATGAACCAGCTCGACCTGGACCCGGCTCGAGTGATGACGGCTCTCGCAGCCCAAGCGGGCGCGACACGGAATCCTCCGTTGACCGTCAGTGACGTCCTGGAACGGCTGGTGCCGTGCGGTGCACCCCTGTTCGCGGAGGCCGCACGAGCCCAGCTCTGGCGGGTCGACGTTGAGCGACCTTGATTCAACCCGACCCCAGAGCCGCCGTCGTCGACTCAGCCCCACACGCCGGAACCGGCGATGAGCCGGACCGCGAGCACCGCCATGACCACCGCGATCACCACGTCCACCACGCGCCACGCCTTCGGGTCGGCGAGCACCCGGGCCAGCAGGCGCGCGCCGTAGCCGAGCGCGGTGAACCACAGGACGGAGGCGGCGACGGCGCCGGCGGCGAAGACCCACCGCGCGTCGGGACCGTGCTGGTTGGCGAGGCTGCCCAGCAGCACCACGGTGTCCAGGTAGACGTGCGGGTTGAGCCAGGTCAGCGCGAGCGTAGTGGCGATGACCGAACCCGCGGTGCGCGGCGCCTGCTCGGCCACGAGCCCCTGCGGGCGCAGCGCGGCACGCAGGGAGGAGACCGCGAACCAGAGCAGGTACAGGGTGCCGCCCCAGCGCAGGACCTCGAGCAGCCACGGCACGGCCTGCACGAGCGCGCCCACCCCGGCGGTGCCGGCCAGGATCAGCACGGCGTCCGAGGCCATGCACACCAGCACGACGGCGCTCACGTGCTCCCGGCGCACGCCTTGGCGGAGCACGAAGGCGTTCTGGGCGCCGATGGCGACGATGAGGGCGAGTCCGGTGAGCAGGCCGGTGCCGGCGAGGGTCCACATGGGTGAGGACGCTAGGGCTCGGCCGGGTCTGAGCCAAACGAAGAGAACTGCAGACGCCTAAGCTCTGCTTCATGAACCTGGATCAGCTGCAGGCGCTGCGTGCGATCGTGGACGAGGGCTCGTTCGAGGCGGCCGCGTACGAGCTCGGCGTCAGCGCTTCCGCGGTCAGCCAGCGCATCCGCGCCCTGGAACGGGAGGTGGGCCAGGTGCTGCTAAGGCGCGGCACACCCTGCGAGCCGACCGAGGCCGGCATCGGCCTGGTGCGCGTGGCCCGGCACATGCGGGCGCTCGAACAGGAGGCATGGGCCGGGCTGGGCCGCACGGCGGCCGGGCGCAGCGTCACCTCCCTGGCCGTGCCCGCCGACGTGCTGGGCACGTGGTTCGGGCCCGTCCTGGCGGAGGCCGCCGACTGGGACGACACGGTCCTCGACCTGCACGTCGAGGACCAGGACCACAGCGCCCGGCTGCTGCGCCGCGGCGAGGTGCTGGCCGCCGTCACCACGGAGCCGCAGCCGGTGCAGGGGTGCGCGGCGGAGCCGCTGGGGAGCATGCGCTACGTCCCGCTCACCTCGCCCGCCCTGCTCGCGCGACACGCGGCGGGCGACGTCGTCGACCTCGGCGCGATGCCCATGATGCGCTACAACGCGAAGGACGACCTGCAGCGCCTCGCGCTGAGCGGCGCCGGACTGGACGTCGCCCCGCCCACGCACCTGGCGCCGTCGTTCGACGGGTTCCACCGGTCCGTCCGGGCCGGCCTGGGGTGGGGGATGCTCGTGGACGCCCAGGCCGTCGAGGACGTGCGCGCCGGCCGGCTGGTCCGCGTGCCCGGGCTCGACGACGTCCTCGTGCCCCTGTACTGGCAGGCGACCACATTGCCCGTGACGCGCCTGGTGCGGCTCACGCGAGCGGTGCGGGAGGCGGCCCAGCGGACGCTCGAGCGGAGGTGAGGCGGCGCCGCGGGTCGCGGACCGTCAGCGGGCAGGGGGAGTTCGATGATGTCAGGCATGCGGTGACTGCATTCTGAAGAAAGGGGTGGGCGCAGAGGCACCCGCCGAGCCGTGCTCAAGCCGTGCGGTGGGCGGACAGGACCGGAGGTGGCGCACACGGCGCATGGCGGGGGCGTCGTCATGAACGACCGTTTGCGCGGTTTCCCTCGCCAGAGGCCGGGCGCGAAGGGGTCAGGTTGGGTGGCGGGCGATAACGGTGAAGGTGTGCCAGTGCTTGATGCCGTCGAACGCATGCCCTTCTTCGTTGCGCTCGTTCAGTTCGATCACCTCCAAAGTGTCGAGGAGTTCGTCCACCTCTTTCCGGGTGAGGTAGGTGCCCAGGTCAGAGGCCCAGGTGTCATCGGAGCCGAAGAGATCGACCGCCAGGATCCCGTCTGGCAGCAGGGCGTGCTTGACGCGCTCCCACACCGAGGTGAAGCGTGCGCGAGGGACGAATGGCAGAGAGGCGTTGGCCAGGATCAGATCGGCGTGGGGGAGGGGATCCCACTCCTCGATGAGGCCCGTCCGGTGTTCGAGGATGCCGAGCGTGGTGAGTTCATTCATGTGCTTTTCGACGCTTGGGTCGATGTCGATGGTGTGGACGATCATGCCCTCCTGGAGAAGGCGTCGGGTTTCGATGCCGGCGCCGCTTCCCAGCTCGACAGCGCGCAGACTTGCGAGGTTCTGGTGGGTGGCCCGCAGTGTTGTGAGTGCGCGGTCGGTGAGAGGGCGCACGGCCGAGGTGCCTGCCCGCGCGGCATTGTAGGAGGCCCAATCGCTGGAACTTGTGGGGGTGGCTGGCATGGTCTGAGTATCTCGGTCTGGGCACATAGGGGGAAGAGGAGGCGACGAGCGATGGTGCGTCGCGGCTTCCCCATGGCGAGGGTTGTGGCGAGGATCAGGTCTGCCGCAAACGACGGTTCGCGGCGCCCACGGGGAGCGCTCGCTGACTGTCGAGACGCCGTGAAGATCGCACGCGAATCGCGAAGGACGGTTCCTTGGACGGCTTGGGGCGGAGAGCGCCGGACGCCTCAGCTCCGGTTGGACTCGATCCATCCGTGGCGGCGTACGCCGGCGTCCTGCCGTGTGCCACAGTCGAGCACGGTGAATCCTGCCGCGATCAACAGGCGGGAGAGCTCATCGACCGGCCAATACCACGCCGTGGTGACGGCGTGGTCGAAGGCCTCCACCTGGTCTGACGCGAAGAAGCCCAGCAGCAGTGACCCGCCCGGGCGCAGCGCCTGGTGCGCGCGCTCCAGGAGGAGAGGCATCTCCACCGGTGGCGTGTGGATGATCGAGTACCAGCCCAGGATCCCGTTGAAGGCGGCTGCGTGCAGGGTCTGGAACGAACCCGGCTCCACGCGCACCTCCGGGTGGGCTCGGCGCGCATGGGTGACGAACTCCTCGACCGGCTCGATGCCCGTCACCTCATGGCCCAGCGAGGCCAGGTGCGCGGTCCAGTGGGCCGGCCCGCAGCCGACGTCGGCCAGAACCCCATCCACCCGGTCGGCCCAGGCTTCGACCAGCAGCCTGTCGTCCTCCGCCACAGCGGCCATGGTGCCGAGCTGCCTGGTGTACTCGGCCGCGCGGGCGCCATAGGCGGCCCGGCTGGTGGAAAGTCCTTCCCGGGCGGCGTCGTCGAGGACGGAAGGGCGCAGACGGAGGGGCATGGATCGAGGGTAACGACCGTGATCCCGTGCGCCGTTCAAGTGAGGGGCAGGAGAAGCCGGTACCAGCCCTTCAGGTCCTGATCAGCGTATGAATCGGCTTGGCGCGTTTCTGAAACCTTCGTTGCATCTCGACGCCCGCGCACCATCGCCCGGGAGCACACCCCGGCCGCCCCCGTCGCGGTTCCGCCGGCGCCCCCCGGCGCACCTGTCAACTCGGTATTGACGCTTCCCGAGGCCGGCCATAACCTCGGTCACATGGCTCTCACGCCCATGGCCACCGTCGTCTCCATCATCCTGGTCCTCGTCACTCACGGCCTCACCTCCGACGCGGACCTGGGGCCGGCGCTGCTGACCGGTGCCCTCGCCGGCCTCGCCTACACGGTGGGTGCCTGGTGTGCTCCCCTCATGCGGGCCCGCGGCGGCGCCCTCGCAGGCTCGCTGTTCAGCCGCTGGCAGCCCACCTGGGATGGCCCGAAGGCACTGCAGATCCTGGCCGGGGCCACCGTCGCGGCCGTGCTGACCGTGCTCAACATCTTCGAGGGCGCCACCGCCGTGATCTTCGGCATCGCGGTGGCCATCGGCGTCGGCGCTTTCCTTCCGTTGTCCGCCGATGGGGCAGACTCGGAGGATGCCCCGCGATCCCGGTGAGGAACTGACCGCCGCGCTGGCCGCCCAGGCGGCGGCCGAGCGGCGGCTGCACCACGCCGTCCACCGCGCCCGCGAGGCCGGGTGGACGTGGGAGCAGATCGCCCAGACCCTCGGGGTGAGCCGGCAGGCGGCGCACCGTCGCTTCCAGGCCGCCGCAGACGCAGGCGCGGCGCCGGCCGCCGGGGCGGCGGGGCGGGGGAGCTGGCTGGAAACGGCGCTCCAGAGCGCCGACCGTGCGGTCCGGGCCTGGTTCTCCGGAGACCTCACCGCGGTGCACGCCCTGATGACCAGCACGGCCCGCGCCGCGCTGCCGCAGACCGTGCTGCGGCAGACCATGCAGGAGGTCCAGGACCTGGCCGGTCGCTGCGCGCCCCCGGTGGACCTGACCGTGCACGAGCTGAACGGCGCCCCGCTGCCGGCGGACCCGGGTGCTGCCGGGAGCCGGCGCGCCGTGGTGGTGCGGGGCGTTGCGGAGGGGGAGCAGGCGGATCCGGTCGTCCACGTGCTGCTCGGCCCGCGCGGGCGCGTCTCCGGGGTGAGCATCCGGCTCACCGACTCCCTGGAGGTCTGGCCGCTCTGACGTCTCGCAGCGGCTAATCCCGCGGCCGCAGGGCCCGGACGGCCGCCCGCCTCACCTCGCCTCCGGCCCCCGCGGCGCTCGCCGCACCGCACTGGGCAGACTGCGCCCACGCCGCCCAGTGTCCCCAGCCTGATGACCGAGTACACCTAGGCTGGAGAGCAGGCTCCGGCGAGCGTCCGGGGCGGAGGGGAAGCGATGGCATCCATGCGCAGGGGCCTGTGGGGCACCGTCACCGCGCTGCTGGCGGCCGGGACGGTGGCCGTGGGCCTGACCGGCATCGGCACGATGGCGGCCGAGCCGGGGGAGCCGGTGCGCCTGCAGCTGGAGGAACCGCTGCCGTACGGCATCACCCAGGAGCGGGTGGACGCTCTCACCGAGCAGGACCCGATCCGCTCCTGGAAGCCGATCACCGTGCGGGTGACGGACGAATGGATCGCCCGGCCGCTCGAGGAGGATGCCGACTACCCGGCGGACGTGCAGCTCTCCACGCAGCTGGAGCGGATGCCCGTGGACATGACCGTCCCGGGCTACGACCCTTCGACGCTCCCGGCGGAGCGGCACAACGGCGTGGTCGTGGACCCGGAGGTCTTCCCCGACGAGGACGAGGACACCGGTTCCCCCACGGACCGCCCCTCGATCCAGCTGCACCAGGCGTTCGAGCGGAACCGGGACATGGGGCACTCCGCCGCCTCCGTGGTGGCCATGGCCCGCACCGCCGGCGAACTCTCCTACTCCGGCCTGCCGCGGGAACCGCTGCTGTGGATCGGCCTCACCGGCGCCATGGGCGCCCTGACCCTCGGAGCCGGCCTGCTCTGGGCCCGCGCCGTCCGAGCGCTCTCCGAGCTGCGCCGCCGCTTCCGCCTGGCCCGGGCACGCGTCGCCCGCGTGGTGATGGACCTGGAGGCGCTCGAAGTCTCCGTGCTCGCACTCCCGGAGGACCGCCGTCCGTCCGGCTCCGCCCAGGACTGGAACCACTTCTCCGGCCGCGCCCTCTTCCTCCTCCAGCGCGAGGAGGAACTCGAGTCCGGGCTGCGCCGTCCGACGCCGCGGACCGCCTCGGCCGTGGACCGGTACGCCGACGCCGCCGACCGCCTTGCCGAGGATGCAGCCGCCCTGGCCGGCACGGCCGAGGTCCGCGGTGGCTTCGCCGGGGCCGGGGACGTGCTGGACCGCGTCGCCTCAGCCCTGGTGGCGCCGGCGGAGCAGACGCTGGCCCGCCTCGGGCAGGCACCACGCCAGGATCGGCCGGGACAGCCGGGACACCAGCGTGTGGACGCGGCCGCAGCCGACCTGCGGGACGCCGTGGACCGTCTTCTCTCGCTGCTCGAGGAGGTCCGCGGCACCCCCGGAGAGGACACGTCCTCTTGGGTGGGCCGGTGGATCTCCGCCGAGGCCCGCATCGGCCAGTGCGCCCTCGAGCTCACCCGCGCCCTGGACGCCGGGCCGGACGCCGAGGGGCGCAACGAGCTGCGCCGTGCCCTGCTCCCGGACCGCGGCGTCGCCGGCACGGCCGGTGTGCGCGAGGGCATCGGGCTGCCGCCGACTCCGGCGGAGGCGTCGCTGCTGCGCGTGCAGGAGGTCCTGCTGCTGGCCCGGGCCGCCGCGGGAGAGCCGCTGCACGCGTTGGTGGCGGAGGCCGGGACGGCCCGTGGGGACCAGGTCTCGCCGTCCGTCTCGGCGCAGACCCGACCCACGTCTGCGGCTGCCCCGGGGGCGGTGCCCGGCTCGGCCGGGATCCCCCAGGCCGGCCGCTTCCGCTTCCGCCGGGGCACCCGCATGGCCGGTGCCCTCGCCGCCGTGGTCCTGGCCGGAGCGGCGGCGCCCCTGGCCGCACAGGCCACCGCCGAGCCGGACTGGTACCTGGAGGGGGACCAGGAGGTCGGTGAGGTCACGGTGGACGGGGCCCAGCTGCTCCCGGCCTCGGACGTGGAGTTCACCGCGGAGGAGATCCGCCGCCGCGTGGACCCGGAGCTGACGGAGTCCTTCGACGTGACGGTGGCCGTGCGCCGGGCAGAGGACTACCTGGACCGGGCACCGGAGGAGACCGCCTCCGAGTACAGCCGCCGAGTCACTTTGGACAGCGCGCTGGAGGGCAGTGAGAAGCTCATCGGAGAGTTCCCGGAGCTCACGGACGAGGCCACCGGGGAGCTGGAGCCGAACGCCGTGATCATCCCGCTGATGGTGTGGCAGGGCGGCCGCGGGGGCGTGATGCCCGCGCTCACCGGCCACGTCTACGAGGGCACCGAGTCCTGGCTCGGCGGCTACAGCTTCGAACGCACCTCCGCCCCGCTGTGGGACGCGGACGACCCCGGTCTGATGGCGAGCGCTGTGGCCCATGAGATCGAGGACGTCGCCCGCGGAATCCAGTCCAACCGCACCTATGAGGCGGACCTGGAGTTCCTGCCGCTCTGGGCCGTGCTCACCGCCTCCGGCTCGGTCATGTTCCTCGCCCTCGGCGGCATCCTCGAGGCCCTCGCCGGCACGGCCCTGGGCCTGCGCGGCCACGGGCGCACGGGCCGTGCCCTGCGGGCGGCCCGGGGCGGCCTCGAGCAGCTCATGCTCGGCCGGGACGAACGGGAGCTGTCCGCCGTGGCGATCCTCGGAGCCGGTCCGGCCGGCTCCGCCCAGGAGGCCGGGCAGCGGCTCTACGAGTCCGCGCTCGTCACCGCCTGGCGGGAGGCCGAGGCCCTCGGCTCGTTGCCGCTCGGCGCCCAGCGGCGGCCGGACACCGTGCGCCGGGCCGAGGCGCTGCGCGACCGTGTGGAAGACCTGGCACGCCAGGACGAGGACGTGCACCGCCGGGCAGAGAGGTTCCTGCGTGACTCACGTTGAGCGAGACCCCCGACCGCACGACCGACCGGACCGGCCGCTGGCCGCGCGGCTGCTCGGGGACTGGAGCGTCAGGCCGGCGCGCTGGGCCGGGGCCACGGCCCTCGCCGCGGCGGCGACCGTGGGCCTCGGCGCCGCCGGGGTCGCCGCGGTCACCGCGGAGCCGGAGCACCGGGTCCAGTTCCGGATCCCGGAGGGGCTGCCCCACGGCATCACCCAGGAGCGGGTGGAGGCCGCGGCCGAGCGGCTCGACGTGCGCGCCTGGTCCCCGCTGACGGTGGCGGTGACGGACGAGCACCTGCTGCCGCCCGCGGACTACGGCCGGAGCGGCCCGGAGGCGGACGTGCTGATCTCGACGCAGCTGAGCCGCTCCGTGGGGGACGTGCAGGATCGCCGCCGGGAGGTGGGCGTCACCGTGGACCCGGCGGCCTTCCCGGACGGGGGAGACCTCCCCCGCGGGCACGCCCCCTTCGGCAGGGAGCCGAGCCCGGCGGAGGTGCTGAGCATCGCCTACGAGACGAACCGGGACGCCGGCAACGGGCCGAGCGCCGTGGCGGTGACCGCCCGGACGGCCGCCGCGCTCGCGGACCCCGGTGCCGAGCCCGACCTCGGGACCTGGGTGGGCCGCGTGGCCGTCCCCGGGGTCCTGACGGTGCTCGGCGGCGTGATGACGGCCCGGGCGCTGCGTGCCCGTGCCGAGCTCCGCCGGATGCACCGGACGGCACGGACGGACATGTCCCACGTGGTCCTCGAGCTCGAGGCGCTGGAGGTCTCGGCGCTGTCCGTGCCGGAGGAGCACCGGACGCAGCGGATGCGCGCCCAGTGGGACGAGGTCCGCGCCGGCGCCGTCGCCCTGGCCCGGCGGGAGGGCCTGATCGCCGAGGAGACGGCACGGCCCGGCGCCGACACGGAGGAGCGGGTGCGGGCCTACGCCCGAGACGCCGCGCGGGTGCGGGCGGAGGCCGAGGCGCTGGAGGCGGCGTCCCTGGTCCAGGGGGCCGTGGCCGGCGGCGGAGAGGTCCTGGACGAGGTCGCGGCCGCCCTCGTGGAGCCGGCCCGCCGGGCCGTCGCCGCCGTGCGGGGCGCCCAGGGGCGTCCGCCCGAGACGCTCGAGGCCGCCGCTGACCTCCAGGACGCCGTAGACGACCTCCTGGCGCGGCTGCAGGCCTTCCGGCAGGAACCGGAGGCCCTCGACGCCCAGGCGTGGACGGCCGCCGAGCAGCGGATCGGGGCCTGCGCCGACGCGCTCACCGCGGCCGCGGCGAACGCGGACGAAGGCCGCGTGGGATCGGTCGCGGTGCCCTACCTGCAGGCGGTCGAGCGTGCCGCGTCGGTCCGCGGCCTGCTCGACGGCTGGCCGGGCCTGCCCGCACCGGCGCAGCCTGCGGACCTGCGCGCGACTCGCGAGGGGCTGGGCCTCGATGCCCTGCCCGCCGGCGGCGCCCTCGACGCCGTGGACCGCGCGGTGGCGGCGGCTCGGGTCTCGGCCGGCGAACACCCCGAGGACGTCCTGGCGTCGGTCGCCCGGGACCGCGGCGTGGATTCCGCCGACCCCACCGCCCCGGCACACCCCACCAGCCTCGCCAGCCCCGCCGCCCCCACCGTCGGCGAGCAGGCCCCGTCCACGTCCGTCTCCACGTCCGCCTCACCGTCGGCCTCCGGCACCGGCCGCGGCGGCCCGCTCGCCTGGGCGTTCACCGAGGACCGGCACGGTCGCTTCCGGCTGACCGCACCCGCGCGCGTCGGCGGGGTCCTCCTCGCGCTCCTGGTCTCCTTCGGGCTCGGCACCGCGGCCGCGGACCAGCTCGAGCGGGACCCCGCCGGGCTCCTGCCCGGACGGCAGGACCCCGGCGACGTCTCCGTCCACGGGCTCCCCCTGGACGGTCACTCCGAGCTGGAGCTGGACCGGGACCACGTCTCCCGGCTGGCCGGGGCCGAGCTGGCGGAGGGGCTGGACGTCGTCGTGGCGGTCCGGGACGCCGAGACCGTCCTGCGGCGGGACCCGGAGCGCCAGGCCACGGACGAGGCCGTCCCCGTGACGCAGGAGAGCGTCCTGCAGCTGCTGGAGGACATCAAGGCGGACCTGTCGGAGGACGTGGTGGACCCGGCCACCGGCGACGTCCTCCCGGGCGTCGCGGTGGTGCCGGTGGTCGTCTACCCGGACGGCCGCGGCGGCGCGCTGGAGCCGATGACCGGACCGGTGGCCACGGGGACGACTCCGCAGACCGACCCCGCCGCCGACGCCGCGGACAGCACGTCCGTGCCGCTGCGGGACCTGACCGACCCGGCGCAGTTCGCCACCGTGGTCGGCGCCGAGGTGCGCGCCGCCGGCACGCAGACCCACGCACGGGCGGAGGACGCCGTCGACCCGGCCGAGGCATCGACCACCCGCACGGTCGTGACCGTGGCTGGCACCGTGCTGCTCGTCGGCCTCGGGGCGATCACGGAGACCCTCGCGGGGGTCTCCGCCGGCCGCCGCGGCCGGGGCCGCACCGCCGACTCGCTGCGCCGCAGCCGCAGCACCCTGGAACGACTGCTGCTCGAGGAGGACCGGAGCGCGCTGGACGCCGTCGCCGTCCTCGGGACCGGGCCTGCCGGCAGCCCGGAGGAGGCGGCCCACCGCCTCTACTCCTCGGCGCTGCTGGCGGCCTGGGACGAGCTCGAGGAGCTTGAGGGGCAGCCGTGGTCCTCCCGCCTGGCGGACCGGCTCCTGGACCGCGCCGAGTCCCTCGAGCAGCGGGTGCAGGAGCTCGCCCGCCAGGATGGGGACGTCCGCCGTCGCGCTGAGCGCTTCCTGGCCGAGTCCCGCTGAACGGAGGACAACGACGACGGTCCCCTCACCTGCGAAAGGTGAGGGGACCGCCGTCGTGACGTCACCGGGCGGTGACGGGCAGGAGGATCAGGCCTGCTTCTCGGCCTCGCGGATCTCGGCGACCGGGTCGTCGGAGATCTCGTCGCGGTGGTCGTGCAGGTCGCGGTCCTGGATGCCGTTCGGCACGAAGCAGACCGCGATGAAGGAGACCACGCCCAGGGCGGCGATGTACACGCCGATCAGGTAGGGGTTGCCGGTGCGCTGCAGGATGAGGTCCGAGATCATCGGAGCGAAGGCGCCGCCGATGATGGACCCCAGGGCGTAGCCGATGGAGATGCCGGAGAAGCGCACGTTTGCCGGGAACATCTCCGCATACATCGCGGACTGGGGGCCGTAGGACGGGCCGAGTCCGATGGTCAGGATGAAGACGGCCAGGGCGAACAGCGGCAGGGAGGCGGTGTTCAGCAGGGACCACATCGGAATGGCCCAGGCGATCACGATGCCGTAGCCGATGAGGAAGGTCAGCTTGCGGCCGATCTTGTCCGAGATCCAGCCGCCGAACAGGGTGAAGACCAGCCAGCCGAAGCCGCCGATGAGGGACGCGGCGAGGGTCTCGGTGCGCTCCATGCCGAGGGCCTTCACGCCGTAGCCGTTGAAGTAGGCGATGACGAGGTAGCCGGCCGCGTTGTTGGCGGCGAAGATCAGGGCGGCGAGCACGACCCACGTGGAGTGGCCGCGGAAGAGGTCGCCGAGCGGGGCCGACTCCTCCTTCTTCAGCCGCTGCATCTCCTGGAAGACCGGGGACTCCTCCACGGCCTTGCGGATGAGGTGGCCGACGATGATCAGGATGAAGGAGAACAGGAACGGGATGCGCCAGCCCCAGGACATGAACTGCTCTTCGTCCATGAAGGTGGAGATGCCGAAGATCATGATGGTCGCCAGGATCATGCCCAGCGGCACGCCGATCTGTGGGTAGGCGCCGAAGAGCCCGCGCTTGCCGCGCGGGGCGTGCTCCACGGACATCAGGGCCGCGCCGCCCCACTCGCCGCCGGCGGAGAAGCCCTGCAGCAGGCGGAAGAGGATCAGGAGGATCGGAGCCCAGATGCCGATGGTCGCGTAGGTCGGCAGCAGGCCGATGAGCACCGTGGCGGCGCCCATGCCGATCAGGGTGAAGACCAGGACGACCTTGCGGCCGAACTTGTCGCCGACGTGGCCTGCGACGATCGCGCCGAGCGGGCGGACCAGGAAGGAGATGCCGAGGGAGGCCCACGCGGCGATCTGTGAGCCGGATTCACCCATCGGCTCGAAGAACAGCGGCGCGAGCACGAGGCCGGCGGCCTGGGCGTAGATGAAGAAGTCGTACCACTCGATCGTGGTGCCCACGAGGGTGCCCGCGAGGACCTTGCGCTCTTCGCGCTTCTTCGCGGCGGAACCCTGCCCGAGCGTGTCGGTGTAGGTGGTGCTCATGAAAACTCCAGTGGGAAGACGGTGCGAGAGTGTCCGGTCCGCCGGAGCGGCTGGACAGCCGAGTCGAGTGAGGGGAACCGACCGTTCGGTCGGGAACTCGGTGGCGCCACTCTATCCGAGTCGGTGAGCCGTGTCACACCGTGTCGTGAGAATCCGCCCATGATGTGAGATGTGCCGCGTTGTCGCGTGGCTCAGGGTGCACAGGCTCGTCCAGCGGTGATGACACGACGACGGCGCCGTCACCTCGTGAGGTGACGGCGCCGTCGTCGGGAAGCGGCTCCTGCAGGAGCCGGTCAGCTGCGGCCGGTGAACTCCGGCGTGCGCTTCTGCTGGAAGGCCTTGAAGCCCTCCGCGTAGTCCGCGGTGTTGCAGAGGTCGCCCTGGGCGACGTTCTCGGCGTCCAGGGACTCCCACAGGCCCACGCGCCGATCGCGGATCTGAGCGACGAGCTCCTTGGAGGCCTTGAACGCCAGGGTGGCGCCGGAGGCGACCTGCGCGACCTTGGCGCGGGTGAACTCCAGCAGCTCGTCCGCCGGCACGGAACGGGAGAACAGGCCGGCCTGCACAGCCTCGGCGCCGGAGATCAGCTCCGCGGTGTAGATGAGGTCCAGGGTGCGGTGGGCGCCCAGGCGCTCGGTGAACAGCCAGTGTCCGCCGGAGTCCAGGGTGGCGCCGAGGTTGGCGAACGGGGAGCCGATCTTGGCGTTCTCGGCCACGTAGACCACGTCCGTGGCGATCGCCAGGCCCAGGCCCACGCCCAGGCACGCGCCCTGCACGGCGGCGAAGGTCGGCACCGGCAGGTCGGCCATGGCGCGCAGCACCGGGGTGACCTTGTCCCGCAGGTAGGCGGTGGCGTCGTCGTCCGCCGGGACGACGTTCGAGATGTCACGTCCGGCGCAGAAGCCGCGGCCCTCCCCGCGCAGCAGCAGGGCGCGGACCTCGCCGCGCTCGGCCGCGGCGGCCACGTCCGCATAGGCCTTGCCGAGGTCCGCGAGGGCGGCCTCGTCCAGGGAGTTCATCTTCTGCGGGGCGTTCAGGACGATCTCGGCGATGCCGTCGGCGATGGTCAGGTCGATCATGGGAACCCTCCTCAGGAGTCGAAGTCGACCGTGATGGTGTCCGAGGTCGGACGGGTCTGGCAGGTCAGCACGTAGCCGGCCTCGACCTCGTCCTTCTCGAGGGCGTAGTTCTCGTCCATCTCGTAGGTGCCGTCGGTGACCTTGGCGCGGCAGGTGCCGCACACGCCGCCGGCGCAGGCGAACGGGACGTCCGAGCGCACGCGCAGGGCGGCGTTGAGCAGGGTCTCGTGCGCCGACTTCGGGGACTCGACCTTGCCGGACAGGCCGTCGAGGTTGAACTCGATGGTGTAGTTGTCTCCGGCCGGGTCGGTCTCCACCACGCGGCCGGACTGGCCCTCCGGGTTCTCCGGGCGGCCGGTGGTGAACAGCTCGAAGCGGACCTTGTCCTCGGCCACGCCGCGCTGGGCGAGGGAGTCGCGGACCAGCTGGACCAGCTCGAACGGGCCGCAGAGGAACCACTCGTCGGTGCCGTTCACGTCGATCACGCGGTCGAGGAGGGTCTCGAGCTTCTCGGCGTCGATGCGGCCGGACAGCAGCGGGGAGACGCGCTGCTCGCGGGAGAGCACGTGGCTCACGGTGAAGCGGGCCGGGTACTTGTCCTTCAGGTCGCCGATCTCCTCCGCGAACATCACGTCCATGGCGGAGCGGTTGGCGAACACCAGGTCGAAGCGCGAGGTGTCCGAGGCGGCCAGCACGGCCTTGGCGATGGACATGATCGGCGTGATGCCGGAGCCGGCGGCGAAGGCCACCAGGTGGGTGTTCTTCTTCTCGGACACCTTCTCGGCGGCGAGCTCCTCGGCGTTGTTCATCGAGGTGATGTGGGTCCGGGACGTGAAGGCGCCCTGCGGGTTCATCACATCGATCTTCTCGCCGACCTCGAGGACCTCGTTGGCCCACGTGGAGAACCTGCCGCCCAGGTCCTTCTTGACGGCCACGCGGATCTCACCGCGGCGGGGCACGGCGCAGATCGAGTAGGAGCGGCGGATCTCGGCGCCGTCGATCTCCTTGCGGAGCGCGACGTACTGGCCCGGGAGGTAGTCGTAGTCGTCCGCGAGCTCCTCGGGGACGGTGAAGGTGACCTCCACGGAGTCCGAGGTCAGCTTGCGCAGCCCGGTCACCTCGAGGGTGTTGAACGTGGCGCGGCGCTTGCGGCCGATGGGGGCGTCGGTGGTCTCGGTCATCAGTGCACCTTGAAGTAGTCGAAGGGTTCGAGGCAGTCGTTGCAGGTGTGGAGCGCCTTGCAGGAGGTGGACCCGAAGCGGGTGATCTCTCGCGTGTTCAGCGAGTGGCAGCGCGGGCACTTGACGGCCAAGCCGATGCGCACCGGACCGTCGGTGGTCCGGGCCGCAGGCGGGGCGATCCCGTACTCGCTGAGCTTGGCCTTGCCCTCGTCGGTCATCCAGTCCGTGGTCCACGCAGGCTGCAGCACCAGGCGCACCTCTGCGTCCTCGAAGCCGGCCCGGGACAGGGCGAGCTTCACGTCCGTGGTGATGGTCTCCATGGCGGGGCAGCCGGAGTAGGTCGGGGTGATGACCACGACGGCGCGGCCGTCCTCTGCCCGTGCCTGACGGAGGATCCCCAGGTCCGCGATGGACAGCACAGGGATCTCCGGGTCGTGCACGGTGGCGGCGGCGTCCCAGACCTGCGCGTCGGCGGGGTCGGCGGGACGGAGCTCGGCGGCTTTCACCACTGCGCCTCCGGGTACCGGCGCGCGAGCACCTGCATCTCGGCCAGGATGTAGCCGCGCCACTCGGAGGTGGCGCCGGAGCGGTCGAGGCCGCGGGCGGTCGGGGAGGTCGGGACCTCGAGGCCGGCCTCGGTGATGGCGCGCGTGATGCGCTCCAGGGTCGGCTCCTCCAGCGAGGACGGCAGCACGGCGATGCCCTGGCCGGCCAGCTCGGCGGTGTTCTCGTCGTCGTAGAACAGCTCGCCGACGTACGGCCACAGCTCGTCCAGGCCGGCCTGCATGCGGCGGGCGGACTCCTCGGTGCCCAGGCCCAGGCGGTTCAGCCACACGGCGGCATGGTCCTGGTGGTACAGGACCTCCTTGAGGGCCTTGTTCGCGATGGCCGAGAGGGTCTCGTCCTTCGAGTCCACGAGGCGGGTGTACAGCTCGTACGAGTAGAACGAGTAGTACAGCTGGCGGGCGATCGTCTTGGCGAAGTCGCCGTTCTCGGCCTCCACGAGGCGGGCGGAGCGGAACTCCTCCTCGTCGCGCAGATAGGCGAGCTGGTCCTCCGTCTTGCCCCACGCGGTGCCCGCGTAGGTCAGGAAGAAGCGGGCGTGGCCCACCAGGTCCAGGGCGATGTTGCCCAGGGCGATGTCCTCTTCGAGCTCCGGGGCGCGGGAGATCCACCAGGACAGGCGCTGGCCGAGCATCAGGGCGTCGTCGCCCAGCTGCACGGCGTAGTTCGCCACGGCCTCCGAGGCCGTGGAGCCGGACTCGGCGATCTCCTCGGCGGTGATGGCCACACCGGCGGACTGCTTGGTGGCCGAGTCGTTGGTCGCGAAGCTCACAGGTGCGGCACCCCCTCGGACTGCTGGTAGTAGGTGGCGTGGCGGTAGGACTTGCCCTGCGCCGACTCGAAGAAGCCGCCCTTGGAGTCCGGGTCGGAGGCGGCGATGGCCTCGGCCGGGACGACCCACACGGAGGTGCCCTCGTTGCGGCGGGTGTACAGGTCGCGCGCGTTGCGCAGCGCCATGGTGGCGTCCGGGGCGTGCAGGGAGCCCGCGTGCACGTGGGACAGGCCGCGCGAGGCCCGGACGAAGACCTCCCAGAGCGGCCAGGCGTTCGAGGTGGACGTGTTCTCGGTCATGGGTCAGGCTCCGATCAGCTGGGTCTTGGCCGGCTGGTTCTGCTCGGCCTGGCGGCGGGCGTAGGCGGCGGCGGCCTCACGGACCCAGGCGCCGTCCTCATGGGCCTGGACACGGCGGGCCATGCGCTGGACGTTCATGGGGCCTCCGCCCTTGATGACGGACATGAACTCGTCCCAGTCGAGCTCGCCGAAGTCGTAGTGGCCGCGCTCCTCGTTCCACTTCAGGTCCGGGTCCGGCAGGGTCAGGCCGAGGGCCTCGGCCTGGGGGACGATCATGTCCACGAAGCGCTGGCGCAGCTCGTCGTTGGAGAAGCGCTTGACCTTCCAGGCCATGGACTGCTTGGAGTTCGGGGAGTCCTCGTCCGGCGGGCCGAACATCTGCAGGGCCGGGCCGTAGAAGCGGTTCACGGCGTCCTGGGCCATCTGCTTCTGCTCCGGGGTGCCGTGGGAGAGGGAGTAGAGGATCTCCCAGCCCTGGCGCTGGTGGAAGGACTCCTCCTTGCAGATCCGGACCATCGCGCGGCCGTACGGGCCGTAGGAGGCGCGGCAGAGCGGCACCTGGTTGCAGATGGCGGCGCCGTCCACGAGCCAGCCGATGGCGCCCATGTCCGCCCAGGTGCGGGCCGGGTAGTTGAAGATCGAGGAGTACTTCGCCTTGCCCTGCAGGAGCTGGTCGTTCAGCACGTCTCGCGGGGTGCCGAGGGTCTCGGCGGCCGAGTACAGGTACAGGCCGTGGCCGGCCTCGTCCTGCACCTTGGCCATGAGGATGGCCTTGCGCTTCAGGGACGGGGCGCGGGTGATCCAGTTGGCCTCCGGCTGCATGCCGATGATCTCGGAGTGCGCGTGCTGGGAGACCTGGCGGGTCAGGGACTTGCGGTAGGCCGGCGGCATCCAGTCGCGGGGCTCGATGCGGGAGTCCTCGGCGATCAGACGATCGAAGTTCTCCTGACCGGCGGCGTCTTCCTCGGACGCGACGGCGGCCAGAGTGGTGGTGTTCTCTGCCATGGGGTGTCACCTCATTGCTTGCGGCGTGTTCTCGCGGGCGGCGTCGGTCTGCGTCGCCTGCGCGGAAGCGGGCGCGGACAATTACTGACCGTTCGTTCAGGATAGGTCAGGGTGCGGGGGTGGTCAATATGTCCGCGCCGCCCGGTTCCGGCATCTGCCGCACACGGACTGCGGGCCGTCCCCTCCTCCACAGGCGCCCGGTCCCCGGGCCCTGTCCACAGTTCCCGACGACGGCCGCGCACCCGGGTGCCCGCCTCGCCTAGCGTCCGGGGCATGGTGACGAACGTGATGACATGCGCGGCGGCGCAGGCCGGTGTGCTCGGCTGGCTGGCGGGGGAGACCGGCGGGGTGAACGCGCGCCGGCGGGACGCGGCGGCGGCGGTCGAGCAGCTCGAATGGGTCCTCGGGCGGCTCCGTGCGCAGCGGTCGGACTGGGAGGACTGCCTGCGGCACCTGTCCTGGGCCGAGGAGGTCCGCTGGGTCTCGGACGCCGCACGCGGCTATCTGCGCCAGGTCGCGGACATGAAGGCACGCGGGAGCAGGGTGCTGGACCTGGTCGCGGAGGCGGAGGCCTCTCTGTCGGCAGCCGTGGAGCAGGCCCGTGCCGCCGAGGCGGAGGCGATCGCCGAACAACAGGCTCTTCAGTGGGCGGGGAAGGCGGTGGCGTGCGGATGAGCAGGCAGACGGATCGGACCGGCATCCGGCGGGTCTCCGGCGGACCGACCTCGATCATGGCGGACCTGGACGACCTCGAGCATGCCTGTCTCGGGCTGGAACGACTGGAGCCGGCCCTGACGGCCCTGCGCATACCGGTGCGCCAGTGGGCGGAGGAGCTCCCGGCGCACGCCGAGGCGGCCCCGGCGGTCCTGGACGTGACCGTGCGGCTGCAGGACCTGGAGGTCAACGCGGTCCAGGTGCAGGAGATCGCACGGACGGCGGCCACCTCGGTGCGGATGTCCGTGGACCGCTACCGGGCCGCCGAACGCGGGGCGCGGCATGCGGTGGAGCGTGTCCAGCTCTCCGCGGGGGAGGTCGTGGGCCACGTCTGGTCCGAGGGGCAGAACGGGTTCACGGTGGACGAGGCGGAGCTGCTGGTGCGCAACTCTCTGAACTCCGTGACCCAGGGCGCCCTGGCCAAGGGGTTCACGGCGGGCATGTTCGCCGGGGCGATGAGGGTCCCCGGCATCGCCCGACACCGCGATGTCCTCGACTCCCGCGCCGCCGCCCGCACGGCGAAGGCGGGAAGCGTGACGGGGACGGACCCGCGCTCGGCCACACAGAGGGCGACGGCGAAGGGCCGCACGCTGGGGGCCAGGTCCACGCTGGCCGACCCCGCCGGGACGCTGGCCGGCTGGATCATGGACGGCCCTGTGGGGGACGTCTACGACGAGGTGGTCAACTGGGAGAACTTCTCGGAGGCCAGCCTCCGGCATCTGGCGCAGCAGCCGGTGGAGGTCGTCGGAGCCGCCGAGGCCGTCGAGGACGGTCCCGAAGCATTGGACGGCGGAGTCTCGGCCGTCATGGGGCTGCAGGAGCAGGTGTCCGGCGCCGGTCCGGGACGGGTCATGGTCACCCGGGTCCGGGCCGCGGACGGCCGAGACACCTACGTCGTCACGCTGCCGGGGACCCAGAGCCAGGACCTCGAGGCCCAGCATGCGCTTGGGGAGGACGGGACCCGCTATGAGAACTTCACCGGGCTGGGCGGCATCGCCGACGCCGTGGGCAGGAACTCGCAGCGGACCGGGGACGCCGTGGCCGCGGCACTGGCGGCCGCCGGCGTGCCGGACGGCGCCCGAGTGCTGCCCGCCGGCCACTCCCAGGGGGGACTGCACGCGGTGAACCTGCTGTCCCACGAGGCGCTCGCGTCCCGGTACGAGATGGCCGGCGCCTACACGTACGGGTCTCCGACGGCGAACCTGCCGACACCGGAGGGGACGCCCGTGCTGCACCTGGAGGACGAGCATGACCTCACCGCGGCCCTGGACGGCGGACCGAACCCCGCCACCGTGGACCGGGCGACGGTGACCTTGGCCTCGACGCCGTCGGTGACCACGGAGGAGTTCCAGGAGTACATCGAGTACCTGCGCGTCCTCGACGAGGACTACGACCTCTCCGAGGTCCCGGAGAACTACGAGGCGATGAAGCGCCTGCCCGCGCACCTGGCGGACGTCCCCGAGCGATTGATGGAGCACCACGGCATCGGCTCGTACCGCGGGCTGGTCGAGGCCCAGGAGGCGCGGGGGGCCGAGGCGTGGGGCGAGGCGGCCCCCACGGTGGCCGCGCTGGGTCTGCTCACCGGCGGGAGGGTGCTCTCACAGAAGACGGTGCCGCTGGGGCGGCGGCGGCCGGAGCCGTGGGAGCGGCAGCCGCCGCCGGCGCATCCACGGGCCCGGCTGGGCCGGCTCGGCGGCCGGTGACGGACGCGGCTCAGCGCCGCTCGGGCGCGATGCGGTTCGTGATGGAGGACATCACCAGGGAGACCAGGGACACGATCACCGCGGCGAACACGGCGGTGAAGAAGAAGCGGTCGATGTGCAGCTGCATCGGCAGGAAGGAGGACAGCCAGGAGGTGAGCGCGAGCATGGCGGCGTTGATGATCACCGTGAACAGACCGAGCGTCAGGCAGGTGATGGGCAGGGAGAGGAACGCCACGATCGGGCGGATCACCGCGTTCACGGCGCCGAACAGCAGGCCGAGCAGGGCGTAGGCGACCACGGTGTTCGCCGTCTGGTCGTCGAACAGGTGCAGGGAGGAGGACAGGGTCACGTCCATGCCGGGCAGCAGCCAGACGGCGGACCAGAGCGCGATGGCGTTGACGGCGAGGCTGAGGAGGAATCGGGTCATGGAACCACTCTCGCAGGTCCGGCTGGACCCGGGGTGAGAACAGGCGGCGGCGCCGCCACCTGCAGCAGGTGACGGCGCCGCCGTCGGGACGGGGCCGTCAGGGCCCCGATGCACCGGATCAGTTCTGGTCCAGGAGCACGCCCTCGAAGAACTCGTTGGCCTGCTCCGGGGCGTCCAGCGGCAGGACCGCGGCCACGTAGTGGTCCGGGCGGACGATCACCACGGCGCCGTCGCGGGAGATGCCGCGGACGTCGAAGATGTCCGGGCCGTGCGAGGGCAGGCAGGTGGCGAAGATGTTGTTCAGGTCATACAGGCCCAGACAGCCCGAGGTCGGCTTGAACAGGGCCGGCACGTCCGGGTGGGCGAACTCGGTCTGCTTCTGCTGGTAGACCACCTTGATGTCGAACACGGTGTCCTGCGGGGCGCCGGCCGGGGTGCAGCGGTTGCGGAAGGACGCCGGGTCCTGCTCGATCGCCGTGGCCCAGGCGGCGGCCTTCGAGTCCTCGGCGTTCGGCATGGCGGCGTCGGCGAAGACGTACACGCGCCAGCGGCCGTCGGCCTTGTGCAGGTGGCCCAGGTGCTTGGTGTTGGTGTCGCAGGAGCGCTCGACCAGCTCGGAGCGGAAGCGCTTGCCGATCGGGTAGCCGGTGGCCAGCTCCTGGTTCCCGCTGCGGGTCAGCATGGACGGCTGGTACTCGGTCATGAATCCGGCCGGGAACTCGGCGGTCTTGGTGTAGAACTCCGCCACCTCGTTCGGGTCGCCGAGCTCGTCGATCGGCTTCGCCATGAGGGTGGACCACTCCTTGTCGAAGTCGATCAGGTTCTTGGCGATGTCCTTGCGCTCGTCCGAGTAGGTGCCCACGAGCTCCTTCGGGGCCTGGCCGGAGAGGACCTGGCCGAGCTTCCAGGCGAGGTTCCAGCCGTCCTGCATGGACACGTTCATGCCCTGGCCGGCCTTCGCGGAGTGGGTGTGGCAGGCGTCGCCGAGCAGGAACACGGTCGGCTCGCCCACCCGCTCGCGGTTGTCGAAGCCGGAGGTCAGGCGGTGGCCGACCTCGTAGATCGAGTTCCAGGCCACGTCCTTCACCTCCAGGGTGTAGGGGTGCAGGATCGCCTGGGCGCGCTTGATGACCTCCTCGAGCGGGGTCTTGCGGATGGTGCCGTTGTCCCCCTCCGGCACCACGCCGAGGTCCACGTAGAGGCGGAACAGGTGGCCGCCCTCGCGCGGGATCAGCAGGATGGAGCCGTTCTTGGAGTGGATGGCGCACTTGGTGCGGATGTCCGGGAAGTCGGTGACGGCCAGGGTGTCCATGACGCCCCAGGCGTGGTTGGCGGCGTCGCCGGCGAGGGAGTGGCCGATCGCCTTGCGCACGCCCGAGCGGGCCCCGTCCGCGCCGACCACGTACTTGCAGCGGACCTGGCGGGTCGGGCCGTCGGCGACCTCGTTGCCCACGCCGTCGCCGGTGCGGCGCAGTGTCACGGTCACCGGGTAGTCGCCCTCGCCGGAGTCGTCCAGGGCCTCGAAGGCCCAGCCGAAGTCCGGCTCCATGCGGGTGGGGGCGTTCTTCATGTACTCGGCGTAGTAGTCCAGGATGCGGGCCTGGTTCACGA
>NZ_BCSN01000034.1 GCF_001570885.1 Micrococcus lylae NBRC 15355
CACACGGTTCGCGCAGGAGCGCACCGCCGGGGTGTCTCCGCTGCTTCGTGCAACGGACTTCGTTGAGGCGAGGCTCGATCCGGTCATCGAGGTGAAGGGCCAGGTCTCGGTCGAGTCCCCGGAAGTGGTGTCGCGCCCGGTGGTCGGGCACGTCGTCTCAGACGTGGACGCGGCCACCGTGTGATCCTTCGAGTCAACCTTCCACAGAATCCTCGAATGGAGTCATCATGATGACCGCTCCTCATATTGTCGACCCCGCCGGCCTGTTGGGCGAAGCCCTGTCCGAAGCGTCTCCGGACATGATGGGCCCCCTGCTGCAGACGATGATCAACACCCTGCTCTGCGCTGATGCCGACGCGGTGGTCGGCGCCGAATGGGGCAAACCCTCCTGTGACCGCACGGCCCAGCGCAATGGGTACCGGCACCGGGACCTGGACACCCGGGTCGGCACCGTGGACGTGGCCATCCCGAAGCTGCGGTCCGGCACGTACTTCCCTTCAGTGGCTGCTGGAGCGCCGCAAGCGGGCGGAATCGGCGCTGATCACTGTCGTCGCGAACTGCTACCTGGCCGGGGTGTCCACCCGGCGGATGGACAAGCTGGTCAAGACCTTGGGCATCCACACCCTGTCGAAGTCCCAGGTGTCCCGGATGGCCGCGGACCTCAATGAGCAGGTCGAGGACTTCCGCCACCGACCCTTGAGCGAGGCGGGCCCGTTCACGTTCGTGGCCGCGGACGCGCTGACGATGAAAGTCCGCGAGGGCGGACGGGTCGTCAACGCGGTGGTGCTCATCGCCACCGAGGTCAACGGCGACGGCCACCGCGAGGTGTTGGGCCTGCGGGTGGCCACCAGCGAGACCGGGGCGGCGTGGAACGAGTTATTCGCCGACCTGGTCGCCCGCGGCTTGGCCGGGGTCCGGCTGGTCATCTCTGATGCCCACACCGGGCTCAAGGACGCCATCGCCGCGAACCTGCCCGGAGCCGTCTGGCAACGATGCCGCACCCACTACGCAGAGAACCTGATGGCCACCACGCCCAAGAGTATGTGGCCGGCCGTGAAGGCCATGCTGCACAGCGTCTATGACCAACCCGACGCTGCGGCGGTGAACCACCAGTTCGACCGGCTGCTGGACTAGGTGAGCGAGAAGCTGCCGGTGGTGGCCGAGCACCTCGATGCTGTCCGAGCCGGCATCCTGGCGTTCACCACGGTCCCCAAGGACGTCTGGACCCAGATCTGGTCCAACAACCCGGCCGAACGGCTCAACCGCGAGATCCGTCGCCGCACCGAGGCGGTGGGCATCTTCCCCAACCGGGCGGCGATCGTGCGCCAGGTGGGCGCGGTGTTGGCCGAGCAGACCGACGAATGGGCCGAGGGCCGTCGCTACTACCTCGGCCTGGAGGTCCTGGCCCGCTGCCGGCTCACCACCGTCAGCAACACGGGAAGCGAGGCGGACACCGAATCTGACCCAGCCCTCGAGCTCAGCGCCTGACAACCCCAACGAAGGAATCAGCCACTACACCACTTCATGGAACTTGACCTGGAACACCGCCCGCTGTCACGAAGGGCTCGGCTACTGCGCTACGTCACGGTCGCGGCGGCCTACACTCTCGACCGAGACCTAGGGCCCGCTGCATTCTGACCTCGGAACGAAACCCGAGGCGCTTCAGTTCCTCCTGAGTCGCGTGGTGAGTGTTGTCGGGTGGGGTCAGTCTTGGTTGCTGAAAGCTGCGTCGAAGGAGGCTTCGGGGGTCTTCCAGAGCAGGGATCGGACGTACTGGACGGCTTCGGCGGCGCCGTGGAGGCGGTCCATTCCGGCGTCCTCCCACTCGATGGAGATCGGCCCGGTGTAACCGATGGCGCGCAACGCCCGGAAGGCGTCTTCCCACGGCACGTCCCCGCGGCCGGTGGAGACGAAGTCCCATCCGCGTCGAGGATCACCCCAGGGAAGATGCGAGCCCAGGACCCCGGCCCGGCCGGCGGGCGGACGCAGGCGTGTGTCCTTGCAGTCGACGTGATAGATCCGGTCAGCGAACTCGACGATGAATCCGACCGTGTCGATGCCCTGCCACATCATGTGGCTGGGGTCCCAGTTGAAGCCGAAAGCGGACCGGTGATCGATCGCCTCCAGGGCCCGGACGCTGGTCCAGTAGTCGTAGGCGATCTCGGAGGGGTGGACCTCGTGGGCGAAGCGCACGCCCTCGCCGTCGAAGACATCGAGGATCGGGTTCCACCGGGCAGCGAAGTCCTCGTAGCCAGCTTCGATCACCGAAGCCGGCACTGGGGGGAACATCGCCACGTATTGCCAGATCGATGAGCCGGTGAAGCCCACCACGGTGTCCACTCCGAGTCTGCGGGCCACCTTTGCGGTGAGTTTGAGCTCCTCGGCCGCACGAGTTCGGACGCCTTCGGCCTCACCGTCGCCCCAGATGCGGGAGCCGACGATGGCCTGATGGCGGAAGTCGATGGGGTCGTCGCAGACGGCCTGCCCCGTGAGATGGTTGGAGATCGCCCAGACCTTCAGGCCATACCGATCGAGGATTTCCTTGCGCCCGGCCAGATAGGTGTCGTCCTCAGCCGCCCGCCACACATCGAGGTGATCGCCCGAGCAGGCGATCTCCAGCCCGTCATAGCCCCACTCGGCGGCCAGCCGGGCCACCTCCTCGAAGGGCAGGTCAGCCCATTGGCCGGTGAAAAGGGTGACGGGGTGAGAGTTCTCGTGAGTCATCATGGGCTCCGTTTCGAGTACGTCAGCGAATTCTTCGCGCTCTAGACACGCGTCGGTTGGTAGGTGGGGTGTTCCCCGCAGTGGGTGGGTCAGTGGACGTCCACCCAACGGCCGGAGGCGGCGGAGGTGAGGACCGCGTCGGTAAGAACGGCTGCACGCAGGCCGTCGTCGAAGGTCGGCAGCCCATCCACTTCCTCGCCTTGGGCGGCCCGGTAGGTGTCGGCGACGAAGGAGGTGAAGGCGTCACGCCACCCTTGGGGATGTCCCCCGGGCGACTGGTCATAGGCCATGGACAAAGGTGACGCATCTTCGTCGGCTCGATGCCAGATCCGCGTCTGCTCCCGCCCGCCGATCCACAGGGTGTTCGGCTCCTCCTGGTGGAACTCGTAGGAGTGCTTGGGGGTGTCCACGGCGATGCGCAGGTCGTTCTTGTGCCCCGGGGACACCTGCGAGATCGCGGAGCTGCCCACAGCGCCCCCGTCGAGCCGGAAGACGAACACAGCGGCGTCCTCGGTGCTCACCGGCTCCGAGCTCGTCCCACGGGTGTCGTAGACGGTGGACAGGTCGGCGGTGAGCGAGGTGATGCGTTGGCCGGTGACGAACTCCATGAGATCGCACAGGTGCACTCCGATGTCGGCGAAGGCTCGAGACTGACCGCCCTGAGCGGAGTCCACCCGCCAGTTCGTGTCCCAGGGACGGGACAGCCAGTCCTGCAGGTAGTTGCCCCGCACCAGGTGTGGTTCGTCAGCGCCTGAGGCCAAGCGAGCCCGCAGTTCACGGACGGAGGAGTAGAAGCGGTAGCCGAAGGGGACCGTGGCCACAAGATCGGTGGCTCGCCATTGATCGACCATGGCCTGCGCGTCGTCCCGGCGCGTGGCCAGCGGCTTCTCGCAGATCACGTGCTTGCCGGCAGCCAGGGTGGCACGCACGAGATCGGGGTGGGTGTCGTTGGGGGAGCAGATGTGCACCACCTCGACGCGGGGATCTTCGATGAGTTCCAGGGGAGTGGAGTGCACCTCACGGGCCCCCGTCTGCAGCCCTGCGCGCTGTCCGGAAGCGACGTCGCGGCTGGCTGCGGCCAGCACCTCGTGTCCGGCGGCGCGGACGGCGTGGGCGTGGACGCGGGCGATCATGCCCCCGCCGATGATTCCTGCACGCATCGGTTACTTCTTTCGACCCAGGGCCACGGCGAGGATGATGATCACGCCGCGGACGATGTTCTGTTGACTGGTGTCCAGACCCGCCAGCACCAGACCGTTGTTGATCACACCGATCAACAGCGCCCCGATCACGGATCCAACGACAGCCCCACGGCCGCCGAACAGGCTGGTCCCGCCGAGGATGACCGCTGCGATGACCGACAGTTCGTCGCCGGTGCCCCACTGGTAGCGGCCGGATTCCAGGCGCCCGGCGTAGAGCATGCCCGCGATCGAGGCGGCCACGGCCGAGGCCATGAGGACACTGAAGATGATTCGACGCGTGCGCACACCGCTGTAGATCGCTGCCTGCTCGTTTCCGCCGGTGGCCAGCACCCGACGACCGTAGGCGGTGCGGTGCATGACGGTCGCCCCGAGGACGGTGGCGATGACGACCCAGATGAGCAGGGACGGGATCGGGCCGATGGACCCACCGCCGAAGAAGGCGTTGAACCCGGAGGAGAGGATCGGCTGGGGGGCGGAGCCGGTGATCCACATGGCCGCGCCCGCAGCGATACCCATCATTCCTAGGGTGACAAGGAACGAGGGAATCCGGGCAAAGGCCACCAGGCTGCCATTGATCAGTCCGACGAGCACGCCGGTGCCGATCCCGGCCAGGGCGCCGACGATCGGGCCACCAGCGGCTACACCCATGGCTGCCGTGACACTCGCCAGTCCTGCGACGGCGCCGACGGACAGGTCGATCTCCGCGGCGGCGATCACGAATGTGACCGCCACAGCCATGAAGGCGATCATGGCTGTCTGACGGAAGATGTTCAGCAGGTTCTCCACGGTGGCGAAGCCAGAGTCGTGCAAGAAGAGGACGCAGATTCCGTACACCAGGACCAGGCCGATGTAGATGATGTAATCGCGCCAATCCACCGAGCGCTTGCGGGCTGGAGCGCTCGCGCGTGCGGGGGCTGAAGTGGGGGCGGAGGTGGACATGGTCAGACTCCCTGAATGGTCAATTGGAGCGACTCTTCGTCTTCGATCTCGGAGCGGTCCAGGGTGGATTGGAGGTGGCCCTTGCGGAGGACCAGGATGCGGTCGCTGACGGCTAACAGCTCGGTGAGTTCCGAGGAGATCAGGATCACCGATGTGCCGGTTCGGGATAGTTCTCGAATCAGCGCGATGACCTCGCCCTTCGTACCGATGTCGATGCCGGCCGTCGGCTCGTCCAGGATGAGGATCTTGGGGTCGGTCGAGACCCAACGGCCGAGGACGACCTTCTGTTGGTTGCCCCCGGAGAGCAGCCGAATCTCGAGGTCGGGACTCGCACCTTTCACTTCGAATTTCTTCAGCACCTCGGAACCGAACCGTCGTGAGCGCCGCTCGTCTATGAGCGGGCCTCGGCGGAATCGATCCAGCAGCGGCAGAAGGAGGTTGTCGCGGACGCTGTGCGAGAGCACCAGGCCCTGTTCACGGCGGTCTTCAGGCACGAGAGCGAATCCGGCTTCGATTGCCGAGATCGGAGTCGTGATGGAGACCGGCTCGCCGTCGATGAGAATCTCTCCGCTGCGATGCTTGTCGATGCCGAAAAGAGCGTGCGCAATCTCGGTGCGGCCTGAGCCCATCAGGCCGGCTAGTCCGATGACTTCGCCGGGGTGGACGGTGAAGGAGATGTCCTCCAAACCGCGATCCGTGGACAGCCCCTTCACCTCCAGCCGTGGAGTCCCCGATCGGTCCACGTCGTGGGCCTCGTAGGTCAGCGCATTCTCCAACCGACGACCGATGATGGCCTCGACGAGATCTTCCGGGGGGATGTTCTCGGCGTAGTCCGTCAGCGCCACGGCACCGTCGCGCATGACGGTGATCCTGTCGGTGATCCGGTAGATCTCCTCCATCCGGTGAGAGATGTAGACGATGCCCATCCCCTGGGATGTCAATCTCGTGATCAGCGCGAACAGAATCTCGGATTCTTTCTTCGACAAGCTCGCGGTCGGCTCATCGAGAATGAGCACCCGGGCATCCTGAGAGATGGCCTTAGCGATCTCGGTCAGCTGCCAGTACGCCGTGCTCAGCCGGTCGAGGGAGGCTCTGGGGTCGATCGGCAACTGGAAGGTCTCGAAGATCTTCTCCGTCTCACGCTCCATGGCCTCCTCATCGATCAGCCCCAGGGAGGTTCGGGGTTCACGGTTGAGGAAGACGTTTTGGGCAACGCTCAAGGTGGGGACCAGGCTGAACTCCTGGAAGACCATGCCCACCCCCGCCTCACGGGCAGCGATCGGGGAATCGATGGTCACCGGACGCCCGTCCACACTGATCTCCCCGGCGTCGGCGCTATATACGCCTTGGAGGATCTTCATGAGCGTGGACTTGCCGGCGCCGTTCTCCCCAGCGAGGGTGTGGACCTCACCGGCCAGCACTTCAAAGTCCACTCCCTTCAACACCCGGTTCGCGTCGAAGGCCTTTTCGATGCCCTGCATTGACACGGCGACGGTCCTCGTCGCAGGTGAAGAAGGGGCCACGGCTGTGCTCGACATGATTACTTCAGCCCGTCCACGGTCACCCACTGTCCGCTGTTGGAGGACTCCAGGATTGCGTCGGCGATCTTCTCGATCTGGTAGCCATCGGCGAAGTTGGGGCTGGCTGGGGTGCCGTTGACGATGGCGTGGAAGAGATCGTGGGTTTCGATGATCTTGGTTTCGCCGTATCCGATGCCCAGGGCGGGGATCGGCCACAGTGCATCGCCGTGGGGGTGGGCGGGGCCGGTGTAGATCGTACGGAAGCCTCGCTCGGCAGGATCATCGGAGGCGAAGACCACCTGCAGCTGGTCTCGCTTCTCGTAGTCGAAGGCGATGGAGCCTTCGGTGCCGTGGATCTCGAAGGTCAGGAAGTTGTTCCGGCCCCAGCCGTTGCGGGTGGCTTCGATGCTGCCAATGGCGTCGTTGTCGAAGCGGAGCATGGTCATGACCTCGTCGTCGACGTCGACGGTGTCCTTCGGGGCGTTGGCGTCACCGCCGGCACCGAGCTTGTCGACGGTGCCGCTGGGCACCGGCCGCTCCGTGATCCAGGTGCGGGCCTGGGCGCTGACCGCGCTGACCTCGCCCACCAGGTACCGTGCGATGTCCACGACATGGGTGCCGATGTCACCCAAGGCGCCGCTGCCGGCCACGTCTTTGCGGAAACGCCAGGACAGAGGGGAGTCCGGGCTGGCCGACCAGTCCTGAAGGTAAGTGCCGCGGAAATTGAGGATCTTACCGATGCGCCCTTCGTCGATGAGCTTCTTGGCGTAGGTGATGGCAGGGGTGCGGCGGTAGTTGAAAGCGACCATAGTGGTCCGGTCCGAGGCCTGTGCCGCCTCGTACACAGCCTTGGCTTCTTCGGCACCGCGGGCCAGAGGCTTCTCGGAAATCACATGCTTACCGGCCTGAAGAGCGGCGATGGCGATCTCTGCGTGCAGATGGTTCGGAGTGGCGATGTCGATCACGTCGATGTTCGGGTCCTCGACGGCCTCGCGCCAGTCCGTGCCCGAACGGTTCCACCCGTAGCGGGCCGCAGCGTCTGCAGCGGACTCCTCGTTCACATCGATCAGCAATTCTCGCACCGGTCGGGCCGGGGCTGGCCAGAAGAACATCGGCATGGTCGCGTAGGCCATGGAGTGCGCCTTGGCCATGAATCCGGCTCCGATGATGGCGATCTTCAGCTCTTGCATTGTTGTTGCTCCGTTTCTTGGATTGACTCAGATGTCAGCTCGTGGGCGGGGTGCATTCGAGGAAGGACTCCTGGATGGCCTCAGGAACCTCCTGGTGGTAGATGTCCTGCCAGGCATCCAGCAGATTGCCGTGGTGCACCGGCAGGGCGGCGAGGGCTACGTAGGGTGGTGCATCTTTCTCGAGCAGTCCGTAGGCAGCCAAGGTTGCCTCGGCCACACCTTGGTCGTAGGGGCGTTGAGCGCCCAGCCCGGCCACGCCGCTGTTCTGGGCCATGGAGATCGCCACGTTCAAGCCGAGATCCTCAGTGGTGATCTTGACGTCACCGCGTTCGGCGGTACGCACGGCGGCCATGATCCCCTCGGTGGGCACGTCCCAGACACCCCAGAGGCCGTCGATGTCATCCTGGTGTCTCAGGAGCATCGCATTGGCGGCGTTCTGTGCCTCTCCGGCAAGGTCCGAACCGGAGATGCCTCGCTCGTCGATGATTTTGATCCCCGGGTATTCGTTTCGGATGGTTTCGGTGAACCCCTCGTAACGCTGATTCGTCACGAAGAAGTCGACCCCGTACTTGATTACCCCGATGTTCCCCTCACCCTGCAGTGCCTGGGCCATCAGATGTGCGGCGACGACCCCGTTGCCGTAGTTGTCGGCGGAGACTGCGGAGATGTAGTCCTCCCCTGCTTCGAAGCCCACCGGAATGTTGTCCATGAACACCAGGTCGATCCCGGCTTCGGCAGCCCGGCGATAAGCACCGGCCGTTGCCACGGCATCTGTGGGGATCGAGATCATGATGTCGGGCTTGCGGGCGATCATGTTCTCGATGTCCGAGACCTGCTTGCTCGGATCCTGGCCGGCGTCGGTGACTCCGATGACCTCGATGCCGAGTTCGGAGAACCGTGTTTTCAGCCCGTTGAGCTGTGCGGCCGTCCAGTCGTCGCCGGTGTAGTGCATGACGATGGCCGCGGTGGCCTTCTTCGCCTTGACCTGGTTGACCTCGTCGTCAGTCAACTCCAAGGTGTCGGCGGAGACCGGATCTTCCCCCTGGGGTCCCTTGCTGAGGACTTCACCCTCCAGGTCCGCGAGGGCTTCCTGGGCCGGGGCATGCTCGGGGAGCAGGCATGCGCTGTTCTCGGTGGCGGGGGCACATGCCGTCAGGGAGATCGTCAAGGTCACCAAGCTCGCTGTCGCCGCCAGACGGGCTCGGTGGCTCACAGTCCGAGCCCTCTCAGGTACTGGCGGCTTCGCTGAGCAGCTTCCGCCGGATCGCCGTCGTAGTAGTCCAGCTCCACGACTAGCCAGTCGTCGTAGTGTGCCTCCTGGACTGCATCGAGAATGTCCCTGAAGTTCAACTCCCCATCCCCCAGCGGAAGGAAGCGACCGCTGGTGGAGTCGTAGTCCTTCAAATGCACCAGCGTGAGGCGGTCGGAGTACCTGCGCACGGCCTCAGCCGGGTCCCCACCGCCGGCGGCCAGGTGGGCGGTGTCGGGGCAGAAGCCGATGCCTGTCTCCGCGAAAACGGTCTCCAACTGCTCGGGGGACTGCACGATCGTGCCCAAATGCGGGTGGAAACATGCGCGCAGGCCGTTGCTGGCGGCGATCTCTGCCACGGTGTCCAACGCACCACCAAGCCGCTTGTAGTCATCGTCGCGGATGCCCTTGGCCCGAATCGCGCCACCACCCAGGACAAGGTGACCGGCCCCGGCCGCCGCGGCGAGTTCGGCCGTCGAGCGGACCTTGTGCAGCTCATCCTCAAGCGCGTCCGCGTAGATGAAGCTTCCTCCGGTGTAAACGCTGACCAAGTCGAGTTCGTGGTCGGAGAGCCTGGACTGGAGCTCTCCCAGGTTGGAGGAGAAGTCGTGGAGGTTGCCCTCGAACATCTCCACCCCGGAGTATCCGGCCTGCTGGATGGGGGCGAACGAGTCGGTCACCGTCCCCGCTGAGCGGTAGTAGAGGTCCTTGATGCTCGTGACGCCGGTGGGGTCGCCGATGACTCCGCCCCACGTGATCGAGTGGTATGCCAACTTCACTGTCTGCTCCTTGAGGTGTGACCGCACTCACGTGATGTTCTCTTCGCGTGCAGACTATTGCCGCCCATAGACAGAAGTCAAGGGTGTCTACCTGCCGTTCGGCTCAATTGGGTGTTGGGTAGAAGCATGCCCAGTCGCGCTCTGTTGTCCGGCACGGACGCCAACCTCGCCCGAAGCGCTGCCCTCACCTTGGAATTCATCCGTCGAGACGGGCCTCAGAGCCGGCCAGACCTGGCGACCAAGACGGGGTTGGGCCGCACTGCCCTCACTCAGCGCCTCACCGTCCTGCAGGAAGCAGGTCTGGTGATGGAGGGCGAGTACGGGGAGTCGACCGGTGGACGTAATCCCAGGCTGTTGCGCTTGAACGCGTCAGCCGGGCTCATCCTCGGCTTGGAGCTCGGAGCCACCTCGTTCACGGTCGGCGTCACGGACCTGGATGGCAGCGTGCTGGCCCTGCGCAATGCAGTTTGTGAGATCGCATCGGGACCCGAGCCTGTGCTGTCCCGGGTGGAGAAGGTGCTCAAGGACATGCTGGCTGAGGCACGTCTTTCGCAAGGGGATGTCTGGGGCGTCGGGGTAGGGCTACCTGGCCCCGTCGAATACGCCACGGGGTGCCCGATTGAACCGCCGATCATGCCCGGATGGAACAACTACCCCGTCCGAGAGCGACTTACGGCCGCGTTCCAGGCACCCGTATGGGTCGACAATGATGTCAATGTGCTGGCCCTCGGTGAGCTCAGATCCAAGCGGGAACTCCGGAGGCAGGATTTCATCTACGTCAAGGTCGGCACCGGCATCGGTGCGGGGCTCGTTTCGACCGGACGGCTACACCGCGGTGCGCAAGGCAGCGCCGGAGACATCGGCCACGTAGCCGTGGCGGAGGCCGAGAACGTGGCGTGTCGTTGCGGCAAGTATGGCTGTCTCGAGGCCATTGCCGGCGGCGGCGCACTGGCTCTCCAAGGGGTGCGCGCCGCACAGAATGGTCGCAGCCCTATCCTCCAGAGACGATTCGCCGAGACGGGGAACGTCACAGCCCGCGATGTCACCGTCGCCGCTCGCAGTGGTGATCACTTCTCGGTGGAAGCCCTCACACGCAGCGGCAAGACCATCGGTTCTGTCCTCTCGACACTCGTCAACTTCTTCAACCCGTCGATCATTCTGATGGGCGGAGGCGTCGTTTCAAGTGGCGGGCAGTTGTTGGCGAGTATCCGTGAGACTGTCTATCAGCGTTCCCTACCCCTGGCCACGCGGGATCTGGTCATCCGCCCGGCTCATCTGAACAGCACCGGCGAAGGCGGAGTCATCGGCGCGGCCCACCTGGCACTCGACGAGCTCTTTGATCCGGCCACATTCCAACGCCTCATCACTCACGGGCCACCACGAAGTGTGGAGGAGCTGCACAGTGGGACTGGTTCCGTTTAGAGCGTGGAGCTCTCATCCTCATGGACGACGGGGCGGCGCGGATCGGCACACGAAAGTCGTGGCCTTTCGCCCAGACGCCGTGAGTAACGAACTCCTGCCGGCGCCTCCGCCCCGCACGGCCAAGCACGTCTCCCCGGCCGCCTCAGGACCTCCGCTCGTACAGGCCCAGCGCGTCCCAGGCCACCCAGCCGCCCTCGGCGAGGGTGAACTCCACAACGTTCTCGCCGGCGGTCAGGGCCCCGGCCGGCAGTGCGAACTCGTGACCCGAGCGCACCAGCGTGGATCCGGGCAGCGTCGCGTCGCCCTCGCGGGAGCCGCGCGTCGCACCCTTCGCCAGCTCCACGGACCGCACGTCTTGCCCGTTCACCGCCACGTCGAGACGTCCGCCCAGGCGCGTGGTGTCCACGAACCACAGGGCCAGGTCGACGTCACGCTGCGGGGCGGCGTCGAGGGGCACCGTCCACCGGGTGCGGTAGGTCTTCCGCCCGGCCCAGGCGTCGCCCGGACCCGGCAGCAGGTACGGCCACGCCTCCCCGGGGGTGTCCACGCCCTGGACGTAGTCGATCACGGCCGTCGGGTAGGCCTTCGGGATCTGCCCGTACTCGGCGGGGGAGAAGCGCAGCTCGAGGGACTTCCCGTCGAACTCGCCGATCCGCGCCAGCTCACGGCCGGTCGCGGTCACGGAGGCCTGGGACTCGCCCACCACCGCCGACGACGGACGGCCGCGCCGGCCGGCGTCGGACACCGCGACGATGACGTACCGGAAGGCCTCCCCGGCGGGGTCGAGGCCGTGGTGAACGAAGCGCGGATACACGGTCTTGCCGACCAGGTGCGTCTCGTCGGGCTTTGCGTGCCTGCCGGTGGTCGGCAGGGCGTACACGCGGTAGTGGTCGATCAGCGGCTCCCACGGCAGGGGCGTCCAGGTCAGCTCGACGCGGGAGACGGCGCCGGTGGTGGCCACGCCCGTGACGGTCTGCGGCTTCTTGCTCATCGGTGCTCTCCTCAGTCCTCGATCAGGCGGCTGGTGCCGGCGGGGGTGGTGAAGCGGGCGCTGAGCTCCTTGGGCGCGGTGTCGTCCGACTCCACCCACGGCACGATCCAGAACGAGGACGTCAGCTGCTCCGGTGTGAACCTCAGGTGCAGGTAGCCGCGCCGCCCGTCGTAGTGGCGCACGTAGTCGTGCTGCACCCAGTCCGGTGTGTACTTGTCCGTCTTCGCCCCGTCGCCGTCGGAGGCCGCGGACGTCGTCACCAGCTCGACGCCGGCCGGCCCGGCCGGCAGTCCCGCCGCCTCGCCGCGCAGCTCGGCGGCCACGTGCTTGTGGATGTCCCCGGTGAGCATCACGGCGTTGCCTGCACGCCTCATCTCCGCCAGCAGACGGCGCCGGGCGGCCGGGTACCCGTCCCACTGGTCAGTGCGGTCGTCGGTGATCGGCGCGAGCACGACCCCGCCGGCCAGCACGTTCCACCGGCTCTGGGACGTGCGCAGCCGCTCGGTGACCCACCGCTCCTGGGCCGCGCCCAGCATGGTGCGGTCCTCCCGCACCCGGTCCGCCTCATCCACCGGCGGGGCGTCCCGGAACTGGCGGGTGTCCATGAGCGTGATCCGAGCCAGAGACCCGACCTCGAGCCCGGCGAGGATGTCCGACTCCGGCCCCTGCGGCAGGGCGTCGATGTCCACGGGAAGGTTCTCGTAGAAGGCCCGGTAGGCGACGGCGATGCGGTGTGCGAACAGCTCGGCGGGGATGCCGGTGGAGGAGGCGGCGCCCACGTAGTCGTTCTGCACCTCGTGGTCATCCCAGATGGCCACGGCGGCTGCGCGGGCGTGCAGCGCCTGCAGATGCGGGTCCGACTTCGTCAGGGCATACCGCAGCCGGTACTGCTCGAGGGTCTCGATCTCCACGGCGTGCGCGGGGGTGACCTCGGCTCCCTGACGCCACAGGTTCGCGGCGGTAATGCCGTACTCGTAGATGTAGTCGCCGAGGAAGATGGTGAGGTCCAGGTCCTCTTCCTGCGCCAGATGGCGGTGCGCGGCGAAGTGGCCGTGGTACCAGGCCTGGCAGGAGATCATCCCGACGGTGAAGCGCTCGGTCGCTGCCCCGGCAGCCGGAAGGGTGCGGAAGCGCCCCACCGGGCTCTTCTGCGGCCCCACCGAGAAGCGGTAGAAGTAGTCCGTTGCGGCCTTCAGCCCCTCGACCCGGGGGTGCACGGAGTGGGCCAACTCCGGCTGCGCCAGGGCCGTGCCGCGCTTGACGATCCGCCGGAAATCCCGGGTCTCGGACACCTCCCACTTCACCGGAGCGGACCGCAGCGGCATGCCGCCGTGCCCGTCCTCCGCGAGCGGCTCCGGCGCCAACCGGGTCCACAGCACGGCACCGTCCTCCCGTGGGTAACCGCTGGCGACGCCGAGACCGAACAGATTCTCCCGATGCGGCAGTGGGTCCGCGGAGGCGACGTCCGGCGCGTTGACCCCGAGGGCGAGGACGGCGGCGCTCGCTCCGCTGAGGCCGAGCAGGCGGCGACGGCTGAGGGTCGGGGAAGGAGAGGACATCGTGGCCTTTCATCCGTGCGTCTCGAGCAGCCCGGGCGGGCAACACACGGCACCGTAGGGCCCGGGTGTGAACGGCGGCGGAACATGCGGTGGCCTCCCGAGAACAGGACGGGACCGGCCTGGGCATTGCGCGGACCCCGGCTTAGGCTCGACAGCGGCGGAGTAGCACCGGCGCCCCGACGGCGTCCGCCGCCCCGCCCCCACCCGCACCGACGTTCTGGAGGACCCTGCCATGACCGCCACCGCACTGCTCGCCGGCCGCACCGCCCTCGTCACCGGAGGCACGCTGGGTATCGGCTTCGGCATCGCCACCCAGCTGAGGGAGCACGGCGCGAAGGTCGCCGTCACCGGACTCACCGACCAGGAGTGCGCCCAGGCCCGAGAGGCCGGGTTCTCCGCCCACGTCCTGGACGTCCGCGACCGTGAGGCGTGCACGCAGGTCGTCGCCGACGTCGTCGCTGAGTTCGGTGGGCTGGACGTGCTCGCCTCCAACGCCGGCGTCTACCCGCAGTCCTCGATCGAGGAGATGACGGACGAGGACATCGACCTCATCTTCGACATCAACGTCAAGGGCACCATCCACGCCGTCCAGGCTGCCCTGCCGGAGCTCATCGCCTCCGGCCGGGGTCGGATCGTGGTCACCAGCTCGATCACCGGCAACTACACCGGCTACCCGGCCTGGTCCCACTATGGCGCCACCAAGGCCGCCCAGATGGGATTCGTGCGCTCCGCTGCGATCGAGCTCGCCCGCAAGGGCGTCACCGTCAATGCCGTGCTGCCGGGCAACATCGTCACCCCGGGCCTGGAGGCCATGGGTCAGGAGTACCTGGACGACATGGCCACGTCCGTGCCCGCCGGCTTCCTCGGCGAACCCGAGGACATCGGCGCCGCCGTCGCGTTCCTCGCCTCGGACGGTGCCCGCTATGTCACCGGTCAGGGCATCGTCGTCGACGGCGGCCAGATCCTTCCTGAGGAGCCGGCGGCTCTCGAGGGCATCTGAGCGTGCGCGCCGTCGCCGGGATCGCCGCGGCGGCCGCGGCCCTGCCGGTCGCGGTCCTCGGGATCCCGGCGATGCTGGGAGTCGCGACGCTGGCCGGCGGTGCCCGGTCTGCTCAGTCGTGGCCGGCGTCTCCGTTCAGCTCGTATGCGCCCTTGCCGTCCAGCGTCTCCCGGATGATGTCTGCGTGACCGGCGTGGCGGGCGACCTCCGCGGCGATGTGCGCCAGGCACCAGCGCGCCTCCCAGTGCGTGAGGTCCTCGGGGTGCCAGGGCGCCGGCGGCACAGGGACCAGCGCGTCCAGGTCCGTGACGTTGTCGATGTTGGCCTGTGTGAGTGCCACGCACCGGTCGAAGTGGGCGACGACGTCTGCCAGGGGCCGGCGGTCCGCGATCGTCGCGTCCAGGGACAGGTCCGCGCGCATCTCCTCCGGCAGCTCCGGCTGCCCGGGTGCCGCCGCCGCACTGGCTGACCAATAGACACCCACGGCGGCGGTGTGCAGCAACAGGCCGGAGAGGTTCAGCTCCGAGACGGTGGGAGCGGCGTGTGCCTGCTCGTCGGTGAGACCGGTGACGGTGGTCCGCATCTGGGCGAGCTGCTGCAGCGCGAAGGTGCGCAGCACGGCATGCTCTCCGGCGGCGTTCGGGGTCAGGAAGCCCATGGTGATTCCTCCTGGGAAGGTCGGCACCCGGCGCGCCCGGGCGGTGACTCCACCGTCCCGGGTTCCGAGGACAGATCCTGTCCGCGATGTTGAGTGAGGATGGTCCCGTGACCGATCCGACCACCCGAGCACTCTCCCTGCTCAGCCTCCTGCAGGCCCGCCCCTTCTGGCGCGGCGAGGACCTGGCCGCCGAACTCGGCGTGACCGCTCGGACGCTGCGCCGCGACGTCGGCCGCCTCCGGCAGCTCGGGTACACCGTGGACGCCGGCGCCGGCTCCGGTGGCGGGTACAGCCTGGGCCGCGGCGGGGCGCTGCCCCCGCTCACCCTGGACGAGGAGCAGGCTGTGGCAGTCACGCTCGCGCTGACCCGCATGGCCGGCGACGGCGGCAGTCCCCACGCTGAGGCGGCGTTGAGGGCGTTGCACACCATCGACGCCGTCACCCCCGCCCGCATCCGGTAGCGACTGCGGGGCCTGCGAGCGGCCTTCGAGGCGGGCTCCCCGCCCGGCCCCGATGCGGCCGAGCCCCTGGATCCGGCGGACCTGCTGACCTGCGCCGACGCCATCCGCAGGACGCTCCGCCTCACCTTCGCCTACACGGACCGGCACGGGGCTTCGACGCAGCGGCGGGTGGAGCCGCACTGGTTGGTCCCCGTGCACGGCCGGTGGGTGCTGGTGGCGTTCGACCTGGACCGGGAGGACTGGCGCACCTTCCGGCTGGATCGGCTGCGTGAGCCGGTGCTGGGGACGTGGCGGTTCGTCCCGCGGCCCGGGGCAGAGGAGGTCCTCGCCCGGCTCGACGAGCCCGCCCCACCGTCGGCCTGGCGGCACGAGGTCACCGTCCGGATCCACGCCCCGTGTGAGGAGGTGGCCGCCCACCTGCCGCGCCTGGCCGGGCATCTCCGCCCCCTCGAGGACGGAAACACGGAGTTCCGGACCGGTGCGGACGACCCCGACGGCGCCGCCCGCTGGCTCGCGATGCTGGAGCACGACTTCACCGTGGTGGGGGATCAGGAGGTGGTCGACGCCGTGGCGCGGCTTGCCCGCAGGCTGGCACGCAGCGTGAACGGCGGGGTCGGGTGAGGCCGCCGCGCGGCGAGGTCAGGGGCCGCCCACTATCGTGACCGCATGTCCACGCCCTTGTTCGAGCTGGCCGCACGCCGCGGCGTTCCCTTTCCCGTGCACACCGAGCGGCTGAGCCTGATGCCCTTCACTGCCGAGGACACCGACGCAGTCTGGCGATTCAACCGCCGCGAGGAGGTCTGGACGTGGACCTCCGGGCGACCGGGCTCCGCGGAGCAGCTGTGTGAGGACTACCTCGCCGCGGGGAACAGGCTCACCGTGCAAGCGGGGGAGACGATCGTCGGCGTCGGGAAGCTGCAGGTGCTGGACGCGTGGAGTCAGGGTGGGCCGCGGGCCGAGGCTCAGGACGCGCTGGCCGAGATCGGCTGGACCATCGATCCGGACCGCGCGGGGCAGGGCTACGGCACCGAGCTCGCCGGCGCCCTGCTGGAGATCGCCTTCACCGGGCTGGGGGTGCGCCGCGTGGAGGCCCATGCGTTCGCAGACAACGCGGCCAGCCGGCGGGTGATGGAGAAGGTGGGGCTGCGCCACGAGGCCACGTTCCGGGAGGAGTCGCTGCACCTCACCCGCGGGTGGATCGACGGCGTCACCTACGCCATGCTCGCTTCGGAGCATCGCGGGCGGGGGTGAGGATGTCGGGGTCGTTGGCCTGCGGATGACGCGCCTGTTCCGCTCGTGTCACTGTGTCACTTTCACATTGACAACTCAGATCCCCAAGAAATCGACGGCGATCAGTGGCGTCGTGTCCATTGAGGCAGCACAGTGACACCGGCAATGTCGATGCGTCAGTCTGATCTGTCACTTTCCGTGTCGAAGTGCTCCGCCAGTCGCGCCAGCGTGAACTCCTGACGCAGTGTGCACGCGCTGTTCTGGTTGCCGAACATGCCCTTCTCCCAGTACGCCTCACTTTCGGGCCGGGTGTCGATCCACCGCACCGGCAGCACCCACTCGGTCTCGTCGTCGTCCTGGTTCCGGGCGACGGGGTAGTCGTGCACCAGGGGGAGGTCCGTGAGCCGGCGGACCCCGTCCGACGTCGGGACGGCGGCCGCGTCGAACCGCACGGCCGGGCCCGCGATCGTCTCCTCGGTGCCGTGCGGGGCGCGTTCGCAGCTTATCCAAGCACGGGGTGAAGTGTGGGGGGCCGGAGCGGGTGGCCGCGCTCGCGCGGGGGTTCGCGGCCTGATTGATCGATCTGGGGCAGGATGACCCCATGGACTACAAGCAGATCCTCCACGACGGGCTGCGCCGCCAGCGTGCGGCCCTCCTGCAGAAGCTCGAGGGACTCGGCGAGCGCGACGCCCGCCTGCCGCGCACTCCCACCGGCACCAACCTGCTGGGACTGGTCAAGCACGCCGCCGTCGTTGAGCTGGAGTACTTCGGCGAGACGTTCGGCCGCCCCGCCGAGGTGCAGCTGCCCTGGGTCGCGGCGGGGCAGCCGGAGGAGGACAACGTGGACATGTTCGCCGCCGAGGGTGAGTCCCTCGAGGACGTCCTCGAGTTCGCCCGCCGTTGCTTCGCCCACGCCGACGCGACCATCACGGCCCTCGACGCCGACGCCCCCGGGCGGGTGGCGTGGTGGCCCGACGACAAGGCGGAGGTCACGCTCGCGCAGATCATCGCGCACGTCGCCCTGGACGAGGCCCGGCACGCCGGCCACGCGGACATCCTGCGGGAGCAGATCGACGGGCAGGCCGGCCTGCGCGCCCCGGGGAACAACCTGCCCCCGTGGGACGCCGACCGCTGGGCCGCCCACGTGGACCGCCTAACCGCCATCGCGGAGGGGAACGGCGGGGCGGGCCGGAACTGAAGGCACATGCCTCCCGTGCCGGTGCTGGGCCTACGGGAGGCCGGCCGACAAGCCCACGCGCTGGTCTTTCGATCACCGGGCGGCCCACATGCCCGACTTGCCCGCCTGCCTCAAGCACCTCGGCGCGGCCTTCGGCACCAAGTACCTCTACTTCCTCACCAAGGCCCAGCGGGAGTCCGACATCGCCTCCGTCCTCGACTCCGTGGTGCGCGCCTGGTTCGCCGAGCATGTGAGACGTGGTGGGCTCGGACTTCCTGTGGGACTGCCGCTCGGGCGACACGATGCTGCAGGCGGCACTGGCCGAGTGCCTGGAGCAGTTCCCCTCTCCGTTTGCGGGGGAATCCCGCGTCTGACCCATACGGAACCCGGCTGACAGTCGGCTCCCCCGGCACGATGGATTCATGACGCGCCTGCTCTCGGGGGACTCCCTCACGCTCGACCTCGCACCGGAGGACCCCGCCGACCTCCTCGCCCGCCTGCGCGCGGTTGGCGTCGAGATGAACGCGTCCGCCGAGCAGTTGATCGCCGACGCGTGGGTGCGCGTCGACGCGCCGATCCGGGTGACCGTCGTCGAGCGCACGCTCGATGCTGCGCGACGCCGCCGCACTTGTGACCCCCGGCATCGATCTCGCCGACGCCATGGTCCCGTGGAAGCCGGCCGTGGAAGTGGGGGAGGAGCCGTCGTCGTGGGCGGTCCGCCGCCGCCGGGAGGAGGCCGGCGCGCACGGGCTGATCGACCCGTCCCGCACGGCCCCCGGCTGTGGCACCTCACCCTGTTCCGCTGGAACGAGGGCGGAGCGCCCCGGCTGACGCGTGCCCCGGGCGGTGTCACTGCTGGCTCTGAAGCATCTCCACGACGTACCCGAGGAAGATGGCAAGCGGGAAGCTGACGACGGCCAGCAGTCCGGACAGCAGGGCCAGCAGACCGCGTTGCGTCACCGCGAAGCAGACCGCAGACACGAGGTAGCAGCCGATGATCACGGCGAAGAAGGCCAGCGTCTCCCGAGGCGTCTCCGAGCCCGCGGTCAGCAGGAGGACCAGGGCGCCGGTGGAGACGGTGAAGAATGCCATGCCGGCGACGCCGGCCGTCTTCTCTCTCGTCATGACGTCCATTCTCCGTGCGGGGAAGAGGGCGGTGTGTGTGAACCGTGGCACCGGTGTCAGAAGGGGTTGCAGATGCCGACGCTGAAGGCCATTTTCACGGCGGCCGCCATCGCGCGTTCACGGGTGCCCATGCGGGAGGCGTAGCGGTCGATCTCCGCCTTCAGCTGGGCATCACATGCGCAATCGAAGTAGCCGCGGGCGGCGTAGCACTTGTCATGCCGCATGCACAGCGTGTCCAGGGTGTCGATCGGTGCGCCGGGTCCGCTGTGGCCCGGCCCGCACCAGTTGCCCCACACCGGGATGGACAGCTGGGTGGTGGCCATCGGCTCTCCGTCGGAGCCGACGGGAGGGGTGGTCCGCGCGGCATCCCGGGCCATCGCATTGAAGTTCTGCCCCGCCTGGATCACCAGCGCGGACTCGTCGGCGGCGCGGGCGGAATGGACGTCGAAGCGGTACTGCTCGCCCTCCTTGACGAGATGGCGCGAGATGCCGGCGGTCAGGGTGGGCCGCCCCCTTCATTCGGTCCGGACGTTCTGTGAGTCGTCGGTTTCGATGTGATGGGTGCATTGCCGAGCGTACTCGACTGGGGGTAGGTAGCCGAGCGAGGAGTGCCGGCGGTGATGGTTGTACTCGTCTTTCCAGTCGCCGATCACGACTTGCGCGTGCAGCAGCGAGTAGTAGCTGTTGATGTTGAGGCACTCGTCGCGGATCCGGCTGTTGAACGACTCGACGTACCCGTTCCGCCACGGCGATCCCGGTGGGATGTAGGACAGGCCGGTGCGGGTGCCTGCCCAGTCGGCCATCGCTTCGCTGATGAACTCCGGCCCGTTGTCCGACCTGAGCACAGCGGGAGCGCCGCGGACGGCGACGAGATCCTCCAGATGCGCGGTGAGCCGGTCGGCGGTGATCGACCGCTCGACCAGCCCGCCGATGCATTCTCGGGTGTGCTCATCGACGATCGAGCAGATCTTGATCGGTCGTCCGTGCTCGTCGGCGTCGAACTGGAAGTCCACCGCCCACACCACGTTCGGCGCGTCCGCTGTCGGCGCGTCGACGCTCGAGGACCCGACGCGTTTGCGTCGACGCCGCTGCGCGACGCGGAGGCCCTCCTCACGCCAGAGGCGTTGGAGCTTCTTGTGGTTCACGACCCAGCCCTCGGCGCGCGCATCGTGATACGCGCGTCGGTACCCGTAGCGGGGGTGCTTCTTCGCCCAGGCACGCAGCCAGTCCCGCAACGCCCGGTCCGGGTCTGCGGTCGTGTCGCCCTTGAGCGGCCGCCGGTACGCGGAGCGGGACAGCCCGACCAAACGGCACGCCATCCGTTCACTCGCCTGCAGTGTCCTGATCAGGTGAGCGACGGCGGCGCGGCGCCTGCCCGGGCCTAGAAGTTTCCCTCAGCCAACTCCTTGAGCGCGGCCTTTTCCAACTCCGCCTCGGCGAGCAGCCGCTTCAACGTGGCGTTCTGCTTCTCGAGCTCCTTCAGGCGCTTCGCGTCGTCGGCCTTCAACCCGCCGTACTGGTTACGCCACCGGTAGTACGTCTGCTCGGACACCCCGAGCTCCCGGCACACCGCCGCGACATCCGCGCCGTCGGCGAGCATCCTGTCTGCCTGCCCGAGCTTGCGGACGACCTGTTCCGGGGTGTGACGCTTCCTACTGTTCGACATGATCTGACCAGTCTCCCTGCCCGAACCCTCGGGCGACAGGACGACTCTCAGAACCACCGGACCTACGAAACGGGGTCAGCCCAAGGGAGTCGAGATCCGTCTTCTGCTTCTTCTGGAGCGACGCTGACGTCGCGTCCTTGCCAGCGGAGGCGGAAGCCGCGGCAGCTCCCGGCGCGTGAATCAGCGTGAGGCTGAGCAGCATGGTGAGTGCGACGGTGAGCACGGCGCGAACAAGGCCCTTCACGACCCCTCCTTCATGGCGATGTGATGACAGTCACCCAAGATAGTTCAGAGGGGCCTGTGTTGAGTAGTGGCCAAAAGTATCGGAGGAACGGATGAAAGTAGTCCTGCCCTGACCGTTCGGTGGTGGCAGGCAGGGGCGGCCCCACTGCCGGCGCCTCACTACTCTGACTCCATGTCCACGACCTTCGACCATCGGCGCTCCGATGACGGCGAGCACGCCGGCGACATCGAGATGGTCGGCGAGCTCTTCATGCCGATCGATCTCCTGCACCGCCGTTGCGGGGAGCCCATGGATCTGGCCGACGCCGAGGCCGTCCTGTCCGCGGAGCGGCTGCGCCCGGCGGGGTGAAAGGGGGTGCGAGGGGAGCTACGGGGGCGTTCCGCGCGCCAAAGGTGCTCAAAGTTATGGCAAGCATGCTCCAACGTTGGTTCGAGTCGTCATAACTATGGATACTTATGGCATGGATCTTGGACCTCTCCTCGCCGCGGGCGAGACCCTGGACGTCGAGTTCAAGCGACGGCTGGGGAAGGACGACCTCTACCAGGCCGTCGTCTGCATGGCCAACGGCATCGGGGGACGCATCCTCGTCGGAGTCGACGACGACGGTACCGTCGTCGGGACGACGGCCGAGCACGGCGGTGCTGTGGACGCAGACCTCTTGGCTGGACGCATCCAGAACGGCATCGAGCCACCGTTGAGCGTGGACGTCGAGGTGGTCCCCTGGGAGGGCAAAGACGTGGCGGTCATCACCGTCCCCCAGGCGAGGTCGTCGTTCGTCGGCACGCGCAAGGGGTTGTTCGTCAAGCGTGTCATGGGGCCGGACGGTCGCCCCGCGTGTATGCCCATGACACCCATGGACGTCCTGCGGGCTGGGTTCGACGGCGTCGGCCTGGACTATGCCCGGGCGGAGGCGCGCGGGGCCGAGTGGGGCCACCTCGATCCAGCCGAGTTTGACCGGTTCCGGAGACTGGCCGGCCGATCGGCTGGTGACAGCGGGCTTGCGGAGCTCACGGATGCGGAACTGTTGCGGACGTTGGACCTCCTCACTCCGGACGGCGGCATCAGTCTCGGCGCGGTTCTGGTCTTCGGCACGTCGGATGCGCTGCGCAGGTGGGCCCCGACTGCGGAAGTCCTCTTCCAGGACTCCCGGCCCCAAGGTGTGGAAGCGAATGAGGACCTGCTGCTTCCCCTGTTGAACGCATTCGAGGAGATCGAGGCCCGCTTGGCTCTGCGGAACTCCGTCACACCTGTGGAGGTGGGTCTCGTCCGCGTCGATGTACCTTTGCTGTCCGAGAGTGTGCGGCGCGAGTCGATCGCCAATGCCCTTGTGCACCGTGATTACGCCGAGGTGGGGCCGATCCAGGTGACCTTCACCGAGTCCACGTTCTCCGTCGCCAGCCCTGGCGGGTTCCCTCGCGACGTTTCACCGGCCAACATCCTGAATCGCTCGGCTCCCCGCAGCCCCGCCCTGGCGAACGTGTTCAAGCGCGCCGGTCTCGTCGAGCGCAGGGGAAAAGGCGTGCAGGACATGTTCGCCTCGCAGCTCCGCGCCGGCCGTGGCGCACCGGACTACGGCCGTTCCACGCAACGGTCCGTGATCGTCGACGTCTCCTTGGGTGACGAGGACAGGGAGTTGCTGACCTTCCTTGCCCGCAGGCAGAACGAGGGTCAGCGCGCACTGACACTGACCGAGCTGCGAATGGTCCACGAGATCAAGCACGGAGGGCCTGCCAGCTCGGCGGATGTGGCGGAGTGGCTTCGACTGCCCGTGGCGGACGTGCGCGCAGCGGCCACCGCGCTCGTCGAGGCCGGCGTCCTGGAATCGCGGGGGAACGGCCGGGCACAGCGGTACATGCTGACCGCGCGGTTCTACGAGCTGGCCGAAGACCGAGCCGCCTACCTGCGCCTGCGTCCGGTCGACCGAATCCAACAGCGGCGGCTGATCGCCGATTACGTCCGCGAGTTCGGGTCCATTACCCGAAGCAAAGCTGCGGAACTGTGCCAGATCGCGCCCACGGCCGCGCGAACGGTGCTCAAAGGCATGACGGAGGAGGGTCTCCTCGAACTGCGGGGGGAGCGGCGCGCAGCGCACTACGTGCTCCCGGACTCGTAGCGGTGTGCCCGGCCGGCGGTCAATCGAGCTCACTCCGCCGGCGTCAGGTCCCGCTTGAGGATCTTGCCGGTGGCGGTCTTGGGCAGCCCGTCCCGCACGCTCACGGTGCGGGGGTACTTGTACGGCGCCACCTGGGACTTCACGTGCTGGATCAGTTCGTCCTCCGTGGCGTGCGCGCCGGGGGCGAGCACCACGTGCGCGGCGACGTCCTGGCCGAGCTCCGGGTGGGGCACCCCCACCACGGCGGCCTCCGCGACGGCCGTGTGCTCGTAGAGCACCTCCTCGATCTCGCGCGGGTATACGTTGAGCCCGCCGCGCAGGTGCGCGAGCTCACCGACGGCCTCGGGGCGCACGGTGTCATCGAGGCCGTGGGCACCCAGGAGTCCATGGACCAGGCGCTGGCCACCGTCCGCCACGGCGGGTATGTGGGGTTCGTGGGCGTCTCCCACGACCAGACCCTCGACGGCTCCGACCTCTTCGGCCGGCAGATCCACCTCGAGGGCGGCCCCGCGCCCGTGCGCCGCTTCCTGCCGGAGCTGATCGAGCGCATCCAGTCCGGACAGATCCAGCCCGGCCGCGTGTTCACCGCTCGCATGCCGCTCGACGCCGCCGCCGAGGCGTACCGGGCGATGGACGAGCGCCGCGAGATCAAGGTGCTGCTGGAGGTCTGAGGCGGCCCCGGGCTCCGCCGACGCGCTTCCGGCCGGGGTCGGATCGTGGTCACCGGCTCGATCACCGGCAACTACACCGGCTATCCGGCCTGGTCTCACTACGGGGCCACCAAAGTGTCAGGGCAGGAGGCGCAGTCGCGACGTCAACGCAGCCAGCGCATAGCTCCAGGGGATGCGCTCTTGTTCCAAGCGGACATCGCCGGCAGTTCGAAGGCGCTCCAATGCCCTGACCTCAGCAGAGGTCAAGGTGCTGAGGGAACCGCGGAACGGCGTTGGTTCAGCGACCCACAGGTCCTTGAACTGCTCCAGGGTCTCTACGTCCATCAGCACGGTGCGCAACTGCGGCAGGCGAGCGCGATACCGGTGCAGGATCGCGAAACCCTGCGAATCGAGATCTCCCCAATACGTCAGGTCGGCCTCGGACAACCAAGGCAGAGACGCCGGCGTGGTGTCGTGACCGTGCCCCCAAACGGCGATCGTCCCGGCCGCATCCGGCAGGCACAGCAGCGTTTCGCTGTTCTCCACTATCAGCACATGCTCCGGTGTCACCGCCCACTCCGACGCCTGCTCCACCGGTACGTCCATGTCCCGGATCCCCGCCGGCCGCAGCGCCGGATCCAGGATCCGCAGCCGCACCAGGGCATGGGAATCGACGACGCCGAGCACCCCTCTCGCCGAGACCACGACCGGATCCGAGGCCGATGGTCGAAACGGTGCAGCCAACGCCTCCAGCAGGCTCCGGTGCCGGCCGAACCACTTCGAGTCCACGCCGCGGATGGGCAGCTGCCGCGGCCGCATGCCCGCCACCGGATGCTCTTGCAGCCAGTCCAGCACCTCGACAACGGCCCGGAAGTCCGCCTCATCCAAGTCCGTCAGCCGCTGTGCGTGGCGCCGCAGGACAGGGGTCACTGCGTCATCGGGGGATGCCTCACGGGCAGCCGCGCCGTCGTCCGGAAGGTGGGGTGAAGAGGGCGCACCGTGAGCGGCGGCCGATCGTGCCCACCTTTCTGCATGACGCCGCACCGTGGCGACCCGCTGAGCGAACACGCGCTGCTCCCGAGCCGGGGCTCCGCCCACCCATGCCGCCACAGCCTCCACCGTGTGAGCCGTGAGACGGACCGGGATCTGTTGCCGGCCCACACTCCGCCAGGTGCGCTCCTGCCACTGCACCTCGATGTCCTCCGGCAGTGCGGCCTCCCGCCACTGACGCACCCAGGCCTGCGCCCTGGGCAGGTCCGCGAGCACCGCTTGCTCCGTGGGCGGCCTCAGACCGCAACTGAAGGCCGGATCAGGGCGCTCGCCGACCGTCCAGGACCGGTGGGAACGGAGCAGTTTCGCCCGGGCGGACTCGCGTGCGTCGGCCGGTGTCAGCATGATGGGGCGGGAAGCGCTCATTCGTCGTCCTCCCACGTGATGTCCGCGAGACGGGTGAGCCTGCGGGTCGGGTTCTCCACCGTGGTGATGCCACCGACGTAGGGCTCGATCGTCTGCAGCAGCTTCTGTGGGGTCGCAAGCACCATCTGGAAGCCGAACTCCACGAACACGTCCATGGCCATACGCGTGTAGCGGGCGTCTGCCTTGTCGAAGGCCTCGTCCAGGACCACGGTGCCGTACACCGGCAGCGGATCCTCCGGGGCCGCCAGCTGATAGCGCAACGCCGCCGCGAGACAGAAGACGACCAGCTTCTGCTGCTGCCCGCCGGACATCGCGGCGCCCGAGTCATAGGTGGCGTGGACCTCCCCGGCGGCGTCGATCTCCTCGGCCAGGAAGGTGACGTGCTCCCGCGTGTCCAGACACTGCCGGCGCCACGAGCGGTCCACGTGATCGGAGGAGGCGAGACGGTCCATGATCGATGCCAGGGCGGCGTAGCGACGCTCGGCGTCCTCCAGGGTGTCATCCTCCCACGCATGCGTGGCGGCCGTGGACAGGTCCCGCAAGAACTGCGTGACCGTCTCGGTGCGCCGCGTGCGGACCCGCAACCGCAGGAACCGACCCTCGTCGAACGGGGAGCGGCGCAGCGATGTGTTGATCCGCTCCACCCGGTCCGTGATGTCGCCCGGCGCTGAACGGATAGCGCTGTGCAGCTCGCCGAAGAGCACGGACGAGCGGTCGTGCAGCAGGGTCTGGAATCGCTCTTCGTGGTCCGGCAGTCCCTGGCCGATGATCCGTTCCAAGATCGCCAGGTAGGAGCCCCGGTCCTCGACCCCGGGGGAGGCGTCTGCAGCTGCCGAGGCCCACTGGCGCGAGAACTCCGTGGTGAGCATCGTGCAGCGCTGCGCGGCCCTGGCCGCTTCTGTCTGCGCCTGCTCTGCCTGGGCGGTCACCTCGTGGCGCACTGACTCGGCGGCGTCCGCGAGGGCATTGGGGGAGGACGAACGGCGCACCGCTCGAAAGCGGGTGTCCAGGTCGGCCCGGAGGGCGTCGTCGAGAGGCTCGTGCTGCGCGCAGACCGCGGTCAGCTCCTTGACCTGCCCGGTCAGCTCTCGTTCGGTCTTCTCGGCGAAGTCGACGGCGACGTCGGCCTCTCGCGCAGTCTCGCGTGCCTCTCGCCACGCCTCCTCCGCTTCGTCGTTCCGGAGGCGGGCCTGTTCGAGGTCCGAATCGACAGAGCTGAGCTCCTTGATCCTGGCCTGCAGCTCCGCGATGCGTCGAGTCGGACCCTCCCGGTCCACGTCCTTCCACTCGGTCTCGAGGACGGCCTTGAGCGCGGCGCGACGTTGACGTTCGCTGTCGGCCAGGTGCAAGGCTCGATCGACCGCCTCCTCGGCGCGTGACAGCTCCTCGGTGCGAGCCTGCCGGGCCGCCACGAGGACCTCCAGCTTGGCCGCTGGATCTCCGAGCACCCAGCGGGAGCGGTCGTCCACCCGGAAACGGTCGTCCTTCTCGAAGCGGCCGCGCCCGTGCTTGACCTGACCGGCGAGCGTGACGGCACGCTCGTGGCGTGCCAGCTCCGCAGCCGAGGTCACGCACGCCAGGTCGAACCGGTCGACCAGGCGGGCCTGCAGCCAGTCGTGGAACTCGCCGCGCTTCACCGTCACCTTGTGCACCAGCGAGTCCTGGCTGCGTGCCGGGGGAACGCTCACGGAGCGTGCGGACACCTCGTCGAACCGCAGCCGAACCCCCAGGTGCCGGCCGTCGATCCATTCCTGCGCCCGCGCCAGCAGCCGTGTGGGCACCAGCAGTGTCAGGGACAGTGGTGCGAGCACGCGCTCGATCGCGCCGGTCCATTCCCGATGCTCCTCGGAGACCTCCAGCAGCTCCGCGGCGAAGGGCAGGGACTCGCAAGGGACGGACAGATGCTCTGCAAGGGCCTTGCGGACGTCCAGAAGCCGCCGCGGTACCGAGCTGCGGACCCGACGGAGCGCGTTGATGTCCTCATCGAGTTCCGCCACCGCCTCCTTCAGGCGGCTCCGCTCGTCGAACTGTTCGTGCGTCGGCCCGGCGTGCTCCGGGTTCCGGGCCAGATCGGTCT
>NZ_BCSN01000035.1 GCF_001570885.1 Micrococcus lylae NBRC 15355
CGGCCTGCTGACCTCCATCTACCTGGTGGAGTACAGCCGGGACAACTGGTTCTCCCGCGCCATCATCTTCTTCGTGGACGTGATGACCGGCATCCCCTCGATCGTGGCGGGCCTCTTCTCCTTCGCGATGATGCAGGTCGTCATGGAGCGCATCCTCGGTCCGGGCCCGGCGGCCATGCAGGCCGTGAAGATGGGCTTCTCGGCAGCCATCGCGCTGTCCGTGCTGATGATCCCGGTGGTGGTTCGCTCCACCGAGGAGATGCTGCGCGTGGTCCCGAACGAGCTGCGCGAGGGCTCCTACGCGCTGGGCGTGCGCAAGTGGCGCACCATCTTCAAGGTGGTCCTGCCGACGGCGATCTCCGGCATCGCCTCCGGCGTCACCCTCGCGATCGCCCGTGTGGCCGGTGAGACCGCGCCGATCCTGGTGACCGCGGGCTACGCGATGAACATCAACTGGAACCCGTTCGACGAATGGATGACCGCCCTGCCGGTGTTCATCTACCGTCAGCTCGTGGCCCCGACGTCCCCGACCGCCACCGACCCGTCGCTCCAGCGTGCGTGGGCCGCGGCCCTGGTCCTCATCGTGATCGTCATGGGCCTGAACCTGATCGCACGCGTGATCGCCAAGGCGTTCGCCCCGAAGAAGGGCCGCTGACCGAGGCCGGTGCGGAGCCCACCGCTCCGCGCCGGCCCTCCGGCCCCACAGACTCCCGCTCCACAGCGACTCCCCAGAAGGAAAACCGCACATGTCCAAGCGCATCCAGGCCAACGACGTCGACGTCTTCTACGGCAAGTTCAAGGCCGTCGAGGGCGTGAACATCGACATCTCCCCCCGCTCCGTCACCGCCTTCATCGGTCCGTCCGGCTGCGGCAAGACCACCTTCCTGCGCGCCATCAACCGCATGCACGAGGTGCTCCCCGGCGCCCACGTCGAGGGCTCCCTGCTGCTCGACGGCGAGGACATCTACGCCCAGGGCGTGGATCCGGTGGCCGTCCGGTCGCAGATCGGCATGGTGTTCCAGCGCCCGAACCCGTTCCCCACCATGTCCATCCGGGAGAACGTGCTGGCCGGCTACAAGCTCAACGGCACCCGCCTGAGCCGTTCCGAGGCGGACTCGATCGTGGAGAAGTCCCTGCGCGGCGCGAACCTCTGGAACGAGGTCAAGGACCGCCTGGACAAGCCGGGCTCCGGCCTCTCCGGCGGTCAGCAGCAGCGCCTGTGCATCGCGCGCACCATCGCCGTGTCCCCGGATGTGATCCTCATGGACGAGCCCTGCTCGGCCCTGGACCCGATCTCCACCCTCGCCGTCGAGGACCTCATCAACGAGATGAAGGAGAACTACACGGTCATCATCGTCACGCACAACATGCAGCAGGCGGCCCGCGTGGCGGACAAGACCGCGTTCTTCAACATCGCGGGCGTCGGCAAGCCGGGCAAGCTCATCGAGTACGACGAGACCAACGTCATCTTCAACAACCCCTCGAACCAGCAGACCGAGGACTACGTCTCCGGCCGCTTCGGCTGACAGGCACCGCCTCCGGCTCCGGAGGCACCCCACGACGTCGGCTCCGTTGCCCTTTCGAGGCGACGGAGCCGTCGTCGTGTCCTCACTGTCCAAAGGACCCACCCTCCACGGTTTGAGGGGCAGACACGGGGTTGAGATCGCAGAACGCGGCCGTGTTGTATCCCCGAAACGGGAGGTCGGTCTCCAAAACGGCCGGCGGGTCCCCGAAACGGCAGGGCGGGGCGGCCGCTTTGCCCTAGGCGAGGACGAGGACGCCGCTGGCCAGGATGAAGGACAGCACCAGGCAGACGGCCGGGGTGGCGAGCCACCACAGGAAGAGGCGGGCCAGCTGGCCCCAGCGGACCGAGGCGAAGGTCTGGTCCTGGCCGGCGCCGACGATCGAGGCGACCGTCATGTGGGTGGAGGACATCGGCATGTGCAGCAGCAGCGTTCCGAAGAACAGCCAGGCGGCGGCGGTGCCGGCGGCCACGGAGGCGCGCAGCGGGTCCAGGGAGACGAGCCGCTCGGTGAGGGTCCAGGAGATGCGCCAGGCTCCGCCCAGGGTGCCGATCGCTGTGGCCAGGGCGAACGCGCCCGCGCAGGCCCAGAGCTGCGCCGGAGGCAGGGCCGCGAGCTCGCGCGCGCCGGCGCTGGCCAGGACCAGGGCCCAGAGGATGCCCATGCGCTGGCCGGTCTGCATGCCGTGGCCGAACGCGGAGGCGGACGTGGAGATCGCCAGGGCGAGCCGGGCGCGGTGCTGGACGCGGACGGTGGAGCCGGTGGTTCCGAGCCGCAGCAGGGGGCGGGTCAGCAGACGCGCGAAGGCCCAGGCGATGAGCGGGGAGATCAGCAGGCCCACGAGCAGCTCCCACTGGACGAAGGAGACGACCTGCTCGATCTGATCGCTGCCCACCGTCAGGTGCGCGGCGATCGTGGTGCCCCAGAGGGCGGAGATCAGGGAGTGCGTGGTGGATCCGGGGATGCGGCGCCACCACATGAGCAGGCCCCAGCCGATCGTCACGAGGATGGCGATGCCGGTGGTGGCCAGGCCCGGCCAGCCGTTGGTCTCCGGGTGCAGGAAGAACGCCGCGTAGAACGTCATCAGGGTGGTGCCGAAGAGGACGCCGAGCGCCTTCATGGCGGCGGTGAGCTGCAGGGAGATGCGCGGGGACAGGGAGCGGAAGCGGACCGCGAGGGCCACGGAGTTCGGGGCGTCGCGGAAGCCAGTGAGGACGCCGAGGCCGCAGATGGCCACAAAGCTCAGGGTGAGGCCGAGGAGCACGGTGGCGGCCTCAGGACTCGCGCACGAGGACGGCACCGAGGTGCGTGTTCACATCGCGCAGGGCCTCGATGGCGGACTGCAGCGCCCAGGCGACCTCGCGCCGGCGGTTGAATTCGCGTTGCAGCAGGTCCTCGCCGAAGGAGGCGAGCCACTGCACGAGCACCCGGTCCGTGCGGCGGGAGGCGCGGGTGAGCTGGATCCAGGTCTCCTCCAGGGCGTCCAGGTCCCGGAGCTGCTCGGTGGCGTCCGTGAGCAGCTCGGACTGGCGGCCGATGGTCTCCAGCATGTCCAGGGCCTCGGCCGGCAGGTCGTCCATGCGACCGTGGTGCACCAGGAAGCCGGCGGTCACCACACGCTGCACGGCGTGGTGGATTCCGGAGGCGAGCAGGTACAGGTCTTCGCGGGGCAGGGGGGTGACGTAGGCGCTGCGCAGCGCTGTGAGGAAGGCCATGAGGGAGGCGGAGGCGGAGGCGTCCAGGTCCGCGAGGTCGCGGTCCACGGCGTCTCGGGAGGACCCCTCGGAGACGGGGGACTGGGCCACGACGTGGACGGAGCGGCCGAGTGCGCCGGCGAGGTCCGCCATGTGGATCAGGGCCGGGGTGTCGCGGGTGGTCAGCCAGGTCCGGCGCTGCGCCATGGGGCCTCTCCTGACGGGTCTCGGGCCGGCGGCCCGGCGGCTGCCGGCGCCGTCTGCGGCCGGCGTGGGTGCGGTGGAAGGGGGCGCGGTGCCGGACCGGGAACGCCTCTCGGCGGATGGCCGCTCGCAGCGGCAGAATGTTGGAGCCCGGGGTTACCAGCAGCCCGGCACCGCTGTCTGTCAGTCTAGCGATCCGTCACGCCAGCCACGAGCCGAGTCCTCGAGCGCCTCCGCGGTGCCCAGCAGTCGCTCGGCACGGCGCGTGAGGTGTACGGCGTGTTCGGGGGCGGCGATCTCCAGGTCCTCCGCGTGGCGGGTCTGGCCGAGGGAGACCACACGGGCGTAGGCGGCGGCGCGCTCGAAGGCCACGTCGATCTCGGCACGGTAGGCACCGGTGAGGATCGTGGTGGTCAGGCGACGCAGCTCCTCCGGCCCCGGCGGCTCCACGGCCCCGGCGACCGCGCGGGCCACGTGGGCGTCATGGCCGGCCCGGTACCAGGCGGCCCAGGACTCGCCGTCCCGCGCGGTGGCCTCGTGCAGGGCGTAGAGGCGCCAGAGCGCCCCGGCCAGGGAGACGGCCGGCGCATCCGCCCAGAGCTCCGCCACCGTGTCGATGCCCAGCTCGTCCACCAGCCCGATGAGCCGCTCGACCACCTGCGGGTCGTCCTCCGTCTGCCCGCCCGTGACGAGGGCATGGGCCAGGCGGGAGGCGGCGGCGGAGACCTCGGCCGGGTCTTCTCCGCCGGCGAACCGGGCCAGCTCGTCCGGCGTGGACATCCGCGGACGATGGTGGCGGACCGGCCGGGACGCAGTCGAGCTGGCTCCCCGTCCGGAGGCGGCGCGGTGGACGGCCATGGGCGGACTCCTTCTCACGATCGTGGGCGGGAGCCCCACGGTACTCTCCCACGGCGGGCCGGTGCCCTGCGGTAGGCTCGAGAGGCCCGGTGCGAGCACCGGGCGACGGGCCTTTAGCTCAGTTGGCAGAGCATCGGACTTTTAATCCGCCGGTCGCGGGTTCGATCCCCGCAGGGCCCACCGAGCACCAGCGCCCACGCGGCGCGGAACGGCCCCTCACACGCGAAGTGAGGGGCCGTCGTCGTCCCTCGCCACGGTTGACGGCCGGACGCCCCCGCTTCACGACGACGGTCCCGCCGCCGTCACGTGTGCCGTCACCGGGGCCGTGTCCCCGCCTCGGGGGCGTCAGGACCCGAACAGCCGGTCCACGTAGGCGTTGGTGAAGACGCGCTGCGGGTCCACGGCGTCGCGGACGGCGCACCAGTCCGCGTGATGCGGGTAGGCCTGCGCGGCCCAGGCGGCGTCGCGGGTGTTCATCTTGCCCCAGTGTGGGCGGCCGCCCAGGGAGACGAACAGGTCCTCGACCTCGCGGAAGTAGTCGGTCGGGTCCTCACGGTGGTAGCGGTGCACGGCGATGTACACGGAGTCCCGGCCGTGCGCGGTGGACAGCCAGACGTCGTCCGCGGCGGCGGTGCGGACCTCCACGGGGAAGGAGACTCCGCGGCCGTCCCGGAACATGCCGGCGCAGATCTCGCGGAGCCCGGCGAAGGCCTCCTCGAAGTGCTCCAGCGGCATCGCGTACTCCATCTCAGTGAACCGCACGGAGCGGTCCGCCACGAACACGTTGTAGGAGACGTCCGTGTAGGTGCGCTGGTCCAGGCCGCGGCAGGCGATCCCGTTCAGCACGGGCACGGTGCGCGGCACGGCGGCACCCAGCCGGCACATGAGCTCGTAGGCGCCGTTGGCGAGCAGCCCGTCCATGACCTTCGTGCGCAGCGGCGGCAGCGGGTCCAGCCCCGAGCCGAGGGGAAGGCGGGTGTTCAGCTTGGTCAGCCCCACGCCCGAGCCCGGGAACCAGTAGAACTCGTGGTGGTCGGCGGTGCGGGAGCGCTCCCGGAAGCGGGCCACGGTCTCGTCGATCGGTTCGGCGCGCTCCTCGGCGCGCAGCAGGAAGGACTCGCACACGGCGAGCTCCACCTCGGTGACCACGCCGAGCGCTCCCAGGCTCACCCGGGCGGCCTCGAACAGTTCGGGCTCGTGGGCCGCGTCCACGCGGCGCAGGCGACCGTCCGCGGTGAGGATCTCCAGGCCCGTGACCATGCCCGAGTAGCCGGTGTGCCCGAGGCCGGTGCCGTGGGTGGAGGTGCTGATCGCTCCGCCGAGGGTCTGCCGGTCGATGTCACCCATGTTCGCCAGGGCGAGCCCGTGGGCGCCGAGCAGCGGGCCGAGCGCGGACAGGCGCGTGCCGGCGCGCACCCGCACCCGGCCTGCCTGGCGGTCGATCCCCGTGAGGCCGGTCAGCGTGCCGAGGTCCAGCTGCACGTCGTCCGTGGCGGCGACGGGGGAGAAGGAGTGTCCGGCGCCGATGGGCTTCACCCGCCCGCCGCGCGCAGCCGCCTGCTGCACCACCGAGGCGAGCTCTTCGACTCCGGCGGGACGGACGACCGCCGACGGCGTCCACGACTGGGACCGGCACCAGTTGTAGGCGGTGGGGCGGGTCGTCGTCCCTGCTGACGAGGCGCTCACAGGAAGACCTTCCCCTCGCCGCGGTAGGTGGGCCAGACGTCCACGATCTCGTCCTCCACACGGCAGTAGACGGCCACGGCGGACAGGTGCTCGGCAGGCTCGCCGGCCTTCGCGTGGCGGAAGAACACCGGGTCGCCGAGCTTCATCCCGCGGGCGGCCGCGCCGCGCAGCGGGGTCTGCACCTCGCCGGCGCCCTCCTGCCCGGAGAGGGACAGGCCCTCCGGCCAGGCCACGGTGGGGGAGCGGTCCGGCCCCGGCACGCCGGAGGCGATCCAGCCGCCGCCGGTGACGGTGACGGTGGTCGGGTCGGTGCGCCGCGCCACCGGGCAGATGAAGAAGCTCGCGGGGCGGACGGTGAAGTGCGCGAAGGCGTCGAAGCTGGCCGGCCCCAGCAGGCCGGAGCCGGCGCCGACCTCGGTGACCGCCCCTTCGGCGACCGTGGACTCGATCGAGCCGGTGCCGCCGCCGTTGACGAACTCCAGCTGCACGCCGTGGCGGGCGGTGACCTCGCGGATCGCCTGCACCATCTCCACCCGGCGGCAGGCCAGGTCCCGGATGGAGGCGGCCTTGATGCCTCGGATCGCCAGGGAGCGGGGTCCGCCGCCCTCCGGCAGCCCCGCCACCTGGCCCTCATAGGCGAGCACGCCCACCATGGAGCAGCCGGGGGTGCTGAGGATCTTCTCTGCCATCACGCGCGCCTGCTTCGGGGTCTTCACGGGTGAGCGGAGGGCGCCGACGCGGAGCCAGGGGACGGCGGTCGGCTGCCAGGCGGCGTCCAGGTCCAGGCAGAGGCGCAGCGGCGGCATCTCGCCGGTGGACTGGGAGGGGTGCAGGCCGGCCTCGCGCTGGACCTGCTCGATCAGCTCGAGGTGCTCGGGCGAGTCCACCGCCACGGTGATCGCGGCGCGGGCCTCGGCGGAGCGGACCCAGGCGCGCAGGGCCGGACGGTCCACGGTGGGGTAGGCGACCAGCAGGTCCGTGTGGCCGCACTCCTGCAGCCACAGGGCCTCGGCCAGGGTGAAGGCCATGATGCCGGAGAAGCCGTCCTCGCCGAGGGCGGCCTCGATGGCCCTGCGGATGCGCAGGGACTTGGAGGCCACGCGGAGCGGGGTGCCGGCAGCGCGCCGGGCCATGTCCGCGGCGTTGGCGCGGAAGGCGGTGATGTCCAGCAGGGCGAGGGGCGCGGGGGGCAGCTCGTCCTGGCTGCGCCGGAGCGCGGCGACGTACGCCTCGAAGGGGGGCTGCTGCGCCACTGCAACGGTGGCCGGGGCTGATGTGTGCCGTGTCACGGCTACGATTGCACCATGTCCGGGACAGCCCTGCCACCATCGGAACGCCTCGCCACCGGAGTCCATGCGCTCTGGTCCCGCCCCGTCACCGAAAGGGACGGCACTGACCTGGTGCTCGTCTTCCACGGCTACGGCACGAACGAGCGACGCGCGGGTGCACGCTTCTTCCCGATGCTCCCCGAGCGCTGCACCGGGCTCGCCCTCCGCGGCGGCCTCGAGATCGACGCCGGAGCCACGGAGGGACTGCCGGACGACCCGGGCGCCTGGGGCTGGTTCCTGCTGGACCTGAGCCTGAAGGGCGAATTCTCCCAAGTCCTCGCCGCCGTGCACCGCGTCTACGACGTCCTCGCGGACGAGGCCGTGACCCGCCACCGCTTCCGGTCCGTCTCCGTGCTCGGCTTCTCCCAGGGCATGGCCATGGCGACGACGGCCATCCGGGTCCGTCCCGAGAGCTTCGCCTGCGGTGTGGGGCTGGCCGGCTTCGTCCTCCAGGACGCCCTCCTGGAGACCCTCGACTCGCCTCCGGAGGGCCCCGGCCCGCGTCCCTTCTTCTGGGGTCGGGACCCGGACGACCCGGTCATCCACGACGGCGCGATCGCCTACACGGACCACTGGGTGCAGGAGCACACCCGGCTCACCGCCCGCACCTATCCGGGCATCCTGCACTCCGTCAGCCCGGAGATGGGCCGGGACGTGAAGATCTTCCTGGAGCACACGCTGGCCTCCTGAGGAGTGCAGGCCCGGCCGGTGCGAGCAGGGAACACCCGCCGCGGAGCAGAAGCCCGCCCCGTGGCGGGCCTTGCCCTCCGGTTCGTCACGCCCTCAGCGCACAAGGCCCCCGGCCCTCTGTCGCGCGCCGCCCCGGGCACTACTGTGGCGCCATGGCAAAGAACTCCACGCTCGGACGCCTCGCCGGTGGAAAGGCGATGAACGTCGCGATGAACAGTGCCTTCGACAAGGACGGCAACCCGACCGACGGCTTCCAGAAGGCCGTGCTGCGGGCCATCAGGATCCAGCGCCCGCTCGTGCTGGCCAACATCCGCCGCCTGCACCGCAGGCATCCGGACGAGACCCCCGCGCAGATCGCCGACCGTCTGAACGACCAGTACCTGCTGGCCGTCACCGGCACCGGGGCCGCCGTGGGCGGCACCGCGATCATCCCGGGCCTCGGCACGGTGGCCGCGCTGGGACTGTCCGCCGCCGCGGTGGTGGGCTTCATGGAGACCACCGCCCTCTACGCGCAGTCCATCGCGGAGCTGCATGGCATCTCCACGGACGACCCGCAGCGCGCCGAAGCGCTCGTCATGGCCGTCATGCTCAGCGAGGACGGCAGGAAGATGCTCCGAGACTTCGCCGCCGGCCAGCGCGGCGGCGGCATCGTGCCTGGCGGGACCGCGAACTCCACGGGCCTGTCCGCGCTCATGGGGATCGGCGCCCAGGGCAGCATGTCCGAGCTCTTCTTCCAGCAGATGAAGAAGAAGTTCATGCGGAAGATGCTGGTCCGCCAGGGCGCCGGATTCCTGGGCCGCGCGGTCCCCTTCGGGGTGGGCGCCGTGATCGGCGGGGTCGGCAACCGTGCCATGGGCAAGGCCGTGGTGAAGTCCGCGCAGACCCTGTTCGGCCCGCTCCCGGCCGCCCTGCCCGGTGAGGTGGTGCACCCGACCACGGACCCGGAGCAGGACGAGCAGGAGCTCAAGGTCCTCGAGGAGAAGGCCCGGAAGGAGCTCTCCGGCCAGGTGGACCTGGACGGCGATCCGGTCGCCTCCCCGGTGGACGCCGCGCCCGCCGAGGACAAGGACAAAGGCAAGGACGAGGGCAAGGGCGAGGGCTTTGTCGCCGGCCTCAAGGGCCGCTTCGGCCGCAGGAAGGACAAGAAGGCCTGACGGCCGGTTCCCCGGCACCACCGCCCAGGCAGGCGCCTGCGGAAGGGGACGACGACGGACACCCGCCGTGGCCGTGCGTCGTGCCCCTCCCTCGTGCCGGGGGCTAGAGCAGGACCGTGGCCAGGGTGTGGATCACCAGGCCGGCCAGGGCGCCCACCACGGAGCCGTTGATGCGGATGAACTGCAGGTCCTTGCCCACGAACAGCTCGAGGGTGCGGGCGGTCTGCTCGCCGTCCCAGCGCTGCACGGTCTCCTCGATCACGCCGGTCAGCTCCGGTCCGTACTCGGTGAGCGCCGAGGCGGCGGCCTGCCGGGCCAGACCGTCCACGCGGTCCCGCACGTCCGCGTCCTCCTCGAGGCGGCCGCCGAGGTCCCGCAGCCCGTTCACGAGCGCACGGTGCAGGTCCGAGGAGGTGTCCTCGAGCGCCGTCAGCAGGGACTCGGACAGGCCGTTCCAGGCGCGGCGCAGCCAGTCCCGCAGGTGCTCGTCCGCGAAGAGGCTCCGCTTGAACCGCTCCACCGACTCCCGGGTGGCCGGGTCCGCGCGCATGCGCTCGGCCACCTGGGCCAGCCACTGGTCCACGGCGCGGCGCGCCTCATGACGCCGGTCCCGGCGGATGCCGGCCAGATACTTGAGCAGCTCGGCGTGCAGGCGCTCGGCCAGCAGCCGGTCCACCAGGTCCGGGCTCCATTCGGGGGACCGCTTCTTGACGGTCTCCACGAACACCTCGGGGTGGGCGGCGACCCAGTCCCCGGTGTTCTCCACGATCAGGTCCACCAGGGTGTCGTGGTGGCGTCCGGCCAGCACGTCCTCCAGGACCCCGGCGAGCGTGGGGGACCAGTCCGGTTCCACCATGTGCCGCTGCACGAGGTGGCCGAGCAGGTCCTGGATGACCTCGTCGTCCGCGGCCGCCACGGCCTGGCGCGCCACGGCGGACACCTGGACGGCCACGCGGGCGGCGTTCTCCTCCGTGCGCAGCCAGCGGCCCAGCGGCGCAGCGACCTGCAACCCCTCCACCTTCTCCCTGGCCACGTCCGAGTCAAGGAAGTTCTCCTGCACGAAGTCCTTCAGGGCGGAGCCGAGCTGGTCCTTCTTCCGTGGGATGAGGGCCGTGTGGGGCACCGGCACCCCCATCGGATGGCGGAACAGGGCTGTCACCGCGAACCAGTCCGCGAGCGCGCCCACCATGCCACCCTCGGCTGCGGCGCGCACGTAGGACAGCCACGGGTGCTGCTCCTGCAGCACGAACGCGATGACGAACACGACCGCCAGGAAGACGAGCAGGCCCGTGGCCACCGCCTTCATGCGGCGCAGGTCCCGGGCACGGGAGTCGACGGCCGGATCGACCCCGGCCATGCCGAGGGCCGGAGTGCCGGAGGCGGGGGAGAAGGTCACTGCGGGTCTCCTGGGACGGGGCGGTTCCGCCGGCCGCAGGCGGCGGCGAGGCGGGCGGAGAAGGCGGGGGCCGTCGTCGGGAAGGAGGTGCTCCGACCCGCCGGCGACCTGCGATGACGACCATTGAACCAGCCCCGCCGGACGCCGTGGTCCCGAGTGTCCGCCGTCCCGTGGCCGGGGGCATGGCCGGCGTTCACCGCCCGTTCGTCCCGGGCTCGTAGCGTGCACGGCATGACACCGCTGGTGATCGCCCACCGGGGCGCGTCCGCCGACTACGCCGAACACACCCGCGCCGCCTACCTGCACGCCCTCGCCGTGGGCGCGGACGGCCTCGAGTGCGATGTCCGCCTGACCCGGGACCGCGAACTCGTCTGCTGGCACGACCCCACGGTGGACCGGTGTTCGGACGGCAGCGGGCCGATCGCCGAGCACACCCTCGCCCAGCTGCGCCGTCTGGACGTGCACTCCTGGCATCCGGCGTCCCTGCCCGCCGTCTACGGTCGGGCACGGGACCAGCTGCTGCGCTTCGCCGATCTGCTCGAGATCGCCGCAGCCGCCGGACGGCCCCTGCGCCTGGCCGTCGAGCTCAAGCACCCCTCCCCGTTCGGGCACGAGCTCGAGGAGCGCGTGCTCGCCGAGCTCGTGGCCCACGGCTGGGACCCGGAGACCGGCATGCTCGGCGCTGTGCAGGTGTCCTTCATGTCCTTCGACCCCGGCTCCCTGCGGCACCTGGCGCCGATGGCCGGGCCGGACGCCCTCTGCGCCCTCGTGGACGTGGACCCGGAGCCGGCGGCCTCGCGCCTGGCCCGCGGCCCCGTCACTCGGGTGGCCGTGCGCGCCGCGATGCAGCAGGCGCTCGCCGGCTGCGAGGCCCTCGTGTGGGGCGGCGGCACCCAGCTGGCCGGCCCCTCCGTGGCGTATGTGCGCCGTCACCTCGCGGACGTGAAGGCCTGGACGGCCGCCGGGCGTCGGCTGCGCGTGTGGACCCCGGACCTGCCGGAGGACGTCGCGTTCCTCGTCTCCCACGGGGTGCACGAGCTCACCACCAACCGTCCGGGAGCGGTCCGGCAGCAGCTCGCCGCCGGGGCCGACGGGGCGGCGGCGTCCGTGGGGGTCCGGCAGGGGCGTCAGAGCAGCCCTGTCCACAGGGAACACGCCGCCGGCCTTCACCCTTTGCGTGGAGTGTGAGTATGATCACAGGCAGCCCCGGGACGTGATCAGCGTCACCCGGGGGCCACTCGCACCGACATGGAGGCGCCAAGCACGCACGTACCCCCAAGCGCCGTTTCCTGGCCGCCGCGGCCGTCACCGCGTCCGCAGCCCTCGTCCTGGCCGGCTGCGCCGAGTCCCAGCGCGGGGACAACACCGGCGGAGGAACCGACGGGGACGTGGACAGCACGTTCATCCTCGCCGGCTCCTCGGAGGAGGTCTTCACCAACCCGCGGCACCCGTACACGCGACGTCTGCTCGCCTCGATCCCGGGCAACGAGCTGGGGATCTCGGTGGAGGCGGACGGCACCCACGTCTGACCCACCCGCTTTCGTTCGGGAAACCGTCGCGTTCCGCGTCACTTTCGTTCAAGAAACCGTCGCGTTCCGGGGCGCCTCCGGAGTGGAGCGATCAGCCAGTCAGCTGAGCAGCGCCCATCCGGTCACTGCGGACACCCACACCAGGAAGGAGACCAGCAGGCCCCCGCCCATGATCAACAGGACCCGTCCGCGCAGGTCTCCACCGCTCACCGTGCGTGCGTCACCCGCTTGGACCGCCGTGACAACCATGGCGATCACCAGGATCACGAGTCCCAGGCAGGCGCCGCCGACGGCCAGCAACGGGCCGAAGCTGCCGGCATCCAGGGAGTCCGCAACTGTGCGATGACCCGAGCCCTGCTGCGTGAGGACGATTCCGACTGCGGAGACGAGTGCCAAGACGACGGCGAGCCCCGCCAGAAGCCAGGACCGCCTGGTCAACGGTCGGTGCGTCTGGGTGGCCCGGAGTGTGTTGGATTTCATCGTTCTCTCCTTCTGCGTTGGGCGTGTATGTTCCGGCGAGGTTCTTCTCCGACCCTTCGGCTCCTTAGACGGAAGTGAGAGAGGCCGCCTGCGGTACCGGCTCCTCCCACAGGGCACGGTAGGCCGTGCAGCGGGTCCAGAGCTCCTCGTGGGTTCCACGGTCGGCGATCCTTCCCCTGTCCATGACGAGGATCTGGTCTGCGTCGCGAACCGTGGTCAGGCGATGAGCGATCACCACGGCGGTCGTGCCCGTGGGGCGCTGGCGGACAAGGTCCACCACGTTGCGCTCGGCGACGCCGTCCAGCTGAGAGGTCGGTTCGTCCATCAGGAGCAGGTCCGCTCCGCGGGTGAGGGCGGACATGATGGCGAGCCGCTGGCGTTCCCCACCCGAGTGCCGCGGACTCGAGGAATCGCCCTCACCGCGGCGGATGTCTTCGACCAGTGAGGCCAGCCCCGGTACCGCGGCGATGGACTCCGGTCCGGCTCCCAGCAAGAGGGTCTGCTCCTGTTCGACGATCCCGAGCCGGGCCCGATAGTCCATCAGGTCGATGTCCTCGACGGGCTGCCCGTCCAACAGCACGCGGCCCTCAGACGGCGTGATCCGCCGTGTCAGGAGTTCGAGGAGTGTGGTCTTGCCGGCTCCCGACCGGCCCACGACGGCAGTGAACCCGCCGCTCGGGAAGTCTGCGCTGACATGATCCAGGCGCGGAGTGCGGGGGTCACGGCCCGGCACTGAGACTCGGTCGAGCGAGAGCTGGCCGCGCAACGGGACAGCGTCGATGTGATGCCAGCGATCGGATGACAGCGGAGGCAGCCGTCGGTCGACCCTCAGCGCGTGACGGCGCTCGGCGATTCGGCCCGCAGCCGCGCGTCCCTCCTGCCAGGCGAGCACGCCGTTGGACACGGTGGCGGCGGGCCCTGCGAGGAGGCCGAAGTAGAGCACGAAGGTCACGAGGTTCTCGAGCGGCAGGACGCCGGCGGCCACGCGCAGCCCGCCGACGCCGAGGAGCAGAAGGAGGGCGATCGACACGGCGAGTTCGTTCAGAGGGGCCATCAGACCGCGTACTCGGCCGATGCCGCGGCCGTGCCGGCCGGCGTCGACGAAGTGGCCGAGTGCGGCGAGCGCGCGTTCGCCCTGGAGGTTCCGGTGGGTCAGGGCGCGGTGCTCACGGATGAGGGCGTCCACGTCCGCCGTCGCATTCGAGATCGCTTCCTGCCGGTCGCGGGTGAGCCGGTTCACTCGGTGACCGCTGGCCATGGCGATGGTGCCCAGCACGGCGACGGCACCGAGGGCCATCAGGAATCCGAGCGGATCGAACACGACCATGGCCGCGAGGGCGACGCCCGACAGCAACAGCTGGGCTGGGATGTCGAGTGCGCCGGCGGACACCGTGTTCTTGACGGCCTCGACATCACTGGTCACACACGTGAGATGGTCCGAGCCGCGGGACCGCTCCATGCTGTCGGCATCGGCGCGGGCGACGTCCTCCACGATGCCGCGCCGATGTTCGAGCGCGATGTCCTCGGCGAGCGATGCCTGCACGACCGCCTTCACGGCGATCGCGGTGACAAGACCCAGCAGCACGACCGCCAGTGCCCACACTGCTGGGAGCGGCAGGCTGTCCAGGTCACTGGTCTGCGCCATCACCCTGTGGACGACGAGGGGTTGGACGAGGCTGAGGCCTGAGACGAGGCAGGACAGCAGGACCACCGAGGCCGCCTTGCGTGTGTGGCCAGCGGTCAGCCATGCGGTCGAATGCACGGGTTCACCTCTTCCTGTGGTTCGCGGCTCTGCTGCGGTCGGCTCCGTGGCCTCGGCCGTGCGGCAGGGGAGGGCGTCGGGGGCAGAGCCTGCAGGGGCTCTGCCCCCGACGCGCGCTCCTGTTCCATGGTCGTGATCCGTTCAGGTCAGCAGACCGCCACGGAGATGGTGGAGATCACCTTGCAGTTGACGGACAGCGACGAGCCGGCTCGCAGCTCGATGTCGTCCTGGGAATCCATGGACTGGAGGGAGAGGACCTGGTTCTTCATGATGGGGTTCCTTTCTGTGTTCGGTTCCTCCGGTCGGTGACGGGCGTCACCGACCGTCTCCGCGTTCCTTCGCCGCCGGGTAGGAGGCGGTGGGCAGCGGCATCCAGGCGGGAGCCTGGACATCTGTGCGGCCGACCAGCGCGCAGATCAGACCTGCGCTGCCGGTGCCGAGATCATGGGACAGGCGGTATCCGAAGTCACCTGTCAGATAGACGGCGTCTGTGCCGTCGTCCACGAGGAAGTTGCCGAGCAGGCGACCAAGACGCTCCAGGATGTCGGTGCGTTCGGCATCGAGCAGACGGACTGCGGAGATCAGGCCTGCGGTCCCCCGCAGCAACCCGGCGTTGTAGAAGCTGCGGGAGTCGGCGGAGCGGAGGGCCCCCTCCGTCATCCCGTCGAGAGGTGGGACGACGGCGCCGGACCGCTCGGCAGCCCGGAGGGCGACGAGTGTGCCCGCACCACCGCCGGCGAGGTAGGGGATGAGCCGGCGTCCGTCCACGATCGTGAAGGCCCCGTCGTCTTCCCCATAGGCGCCGGAGCGGATATCCGAGGCCAGCATCGTGGACATGGGCTCTTCGAACTCGTGGACACGATCCGGCATCTGATCGCACAGGACGGCCAGAGCCAGACCGCAACCGGTCCATCCCTCGAACAGTCCGATGGTGATGGCATCCGGATCGGAGGCCAACGGAGCCTGGTCCGGGTCGTATCTGCGCACGAGATCACGCGCCACGGCCACTGCCGCCGTCTGGAAGCGCTCGTCCCCCGTGAGGCGGTGGAACGCCAGCAACTGCAGCAGGATGCCCGCGTGTCCAGCGTCCACGGTCAGTCGTTCGTGCGTGCGGTCATGAGATCGGGACAGGTGTGCCACATGATCGAGGACCTCATCCATCACGGCGGCGGCTTCGTTCTGCATGCCTGCTTCCCAGAGGACACCGCCGAGGCCGGCGCCGCCCGTGAACAGGCCATAGTCCTCAGTCCGGTCCTTGGTGGCGTCCAGCCAGCGAGCCGCGGCATCGCGCAACCAGGCCCGGGCCGGGTCCGGAAGCCCGCCGGAGCGCAACAGGGCAAGACAGGCCCCCGCGCCGCCGTTACGGACGTTGATCGTGCCGAATCGCTCTGTGTACTGTCTGATGTCCCCGGGGACCAACTGCGGCGAGCCAGGATCCATGTCCTTGAGAATCCCGGCGCGCAGGGCCGCGACGAGTCGGTCCGGTCGCCGTACCAGATCCACGCCAGACGCGGCCCTCCATCGGGTCGATGTGGTGCGGACACGCTCCGGCACTGCCGTCCAGAGCCTTTGCACCAGGTCTGCCGCGGTGTCGCCGTGAAGCTGCCGGATGGTGTCCACGTGCACATCCCAGAGGTCGGGGGCAAGGTCCTCGGCGGGGCCGATCGGAAGGAACGCCTGCCGTGCGATCTTGGCGAGGCCGTACAGGTCAGCCTCCCGCATGCTCACCTGACCGTAGGGCGTGTAACCGAGGGTCATCAGGCCCGCCTCGCGGGGCGCATCGACCTCGCCGGCGCATTCGAGGTCAATGCAGCGGACCTGCAGATCGTCGTCGACCATGACGTTCAGCGGTTGGAGGTCGCCCAGCGCGATTCCATGCTCATGGATGCCAAGCACACAGCGCTCGAGTCTGCGCACCACGGTGATCGCCTGCCGGACGTACTCCCGCCCGTCGCCGTCATAGGCGAAGGGGAAGTAGGCCGCGATCCAGCTGTTCAGCGTGACGCCGTGGACATACTCCTGCGCCATGAACCTGTGTTCCCAGGCATCGAACACCTCGACGAGTTCGGGGACGAAGCCGGTGCCCCGGAGCCGGGTCATCATCTGCGCCTCGTGATCGATGCGCTCCACCGCGTCGCGGCCGCGCGCATCGATGCCGGCACCGGGCCTGCCCTCCTTGAGCACGACTGTCGTATGGTTCCTGTCCAAGGCCTTGTAGACGCCGCCGCCGTTGCTGAAGTGAAGGGCAGACTCCACCTGGTAGGGGAAGGGCGCCGCGTCGTCGGGCTCCGCGGAGACCAGTCGAGCTGGGAGTTCGACGAAGTCCGGCAAGGACCAGACGGGCCCGCGGGTGTCCGGGACGAGGATGCCATCGGGGTGGCGCAGGGCCAACTGCTCCTGGCCGTCCTCCGTCACGACCCGCATCTCTGCGAACGCTCCGTAACGGTAGTAGACGAGGCCGTCACGCCAGCGACGGTCGGAGAGGACATAGGGGCCGGGCCGGAGGTCGGCTGTGAGATCGTGCAGTCGGTCGAGGAGGGCCATGAAGTGCTCCTCGTCACGTGGGTACACGGTGATGAACTTGCCCGAGGAGGACCGGTCGCCGTACTTGGAGTTCTTCAGCAGCAGGCGTGCAGGGGACCGGGTCACCTTGAACGCCAGGTCATCTACCAGGGCGACGGGCAGAAGCCGGGCGATGACCTCCTCCGCGTCGTCGACACGCGCGGAAAGGTGGATCTTCCATCCCTGGACGGGGAGTGTGGTCCCCGTCGGAAGGACGAAGGTCCAGTCCTCGTCCTTGCGAACGGTCCAACCGTCGGGCACCTCGATGCCGTAGTCGGCCTCAGGGCGGCGGTCGGAGTCCCGGTAGAAGTCGTGACCGGGGATGACGTACTGGTGATAGCGCAGGTCCACGGGGGTCCTCCTCGGGCGGGGATCGCCCTTCAGCAGACGGATACGCTCGCCGTGCTGGCAGGGGCGATGGTGGTGATGGGGCAGAGGGCGATGCTCGTGCCGGAGAAGATGCTTCGTCCGGCCGACGACGTCCTGCGGACGTCCATGCCCTGGAGGGAAAGGATGGCGGTCATCTCTGGCTCCTCACTTGCCCGGGACGCAGACGGCGATCGAGATCGTGCTCTGCTCCTTGCAGATGATGCTCAGGTTCGACGTGAGTCCTGGAATGTCCGAGCTCCGCAGCTCAGGCTCGACGTCCTGGAGGAGCAGCACCCGCTGGGAACGCGTCGTGGCTGACTTATGCGAGGTGATCATGGTGTTTCCTTTCTCATGGATGGGTGGGGATCTGGTCGTTGCATTCCGGCCCAGGGGCAGGTCAGGAGCCCAGGGGCAGGTCAGGGGGACCGCGGTCGGCGAGATGAGTCGCCTGGGCCGCCGCTTGCGAAGCCGCTGCGTGGAGTTCAGCGGCTTCCGCGTCCCAGGTCGGTCCGAACAGGACACGTCGATCCCGGCGGGAACCGAAGCTGGTCACGGAGAACTGATGGATGCTTCCTCCACGACGCACGAGCCAGGGTCCGCCGGATCCACCGGACGAGATTCCGCAGCGAGCTCGATACGCGGTAGCGTCGGCGAAGGGACGATCGACCGAGGCGATGTTGCGGATGACAGCGCGACGGGGGAACACCCTGGACTCGAAGCCGACGACGGCGACGGGGCCTTCATCGATGTCCTTGGAAAAGTCGGGCCGCACCTCGGGGCCGAGAACCTCGGCGTCGAACTCCCGGGGCAGGCGGACCACGGCGAATGCGAGGTCATGTTCCACGGAGGCCCGTTCTCTCCACGCCGTCGGAACGAATGCGCGAAGGACCTCGAGGTGTCGTCCGCTCGGGCGGCGGGTGGGAATCCCGTGCCGGCGGCCGAGCAGGACTCGGCTGTCGACGTGGTCGTGTTCACCGGTGGTGAGGCAGTGGGCGGCGGTGGAGATGATGCCGAACGTCCCCTCGGTGGAGAGAAGGGTGGCAGTGCCGACGGTGATCCCGTCCGGGGTGGTCGAGACGAGACGGCCGACGCGCCGGGACGCGAAGCCTGCCCAACGGCTCGGATTTCTTCTGATGTCGGCCATGGCTGGTGCACCTCCTCTCGACTTCGGCGAATCTGTCCGACGTCTCGTGACGTCGTCGATGACTCCATGAAATCGGCAGCAGGCAGTGAGCACATACAGTCGTCCGACCTGAACTTCCGGCGAATCGCTGTGGCGGTGCGTACTGGACGGATGGCCAGTCAGCCTGTGCGGAGGGACTGCCTGGGGCCCGGATCAGGCCGGCAGGCGCACATCGACGCGCCAGAGTTCACCGAGGGGCCCGATCTCTGCGGTCCCTCCCAACAGGGCGGCTCGTTCGTGGAGCCCGGCCACGCCCAGACGGGAGCTGCTGTCCTTGGACCTGGGCTGCCACGGCTCGCGCCGGATCCGATTCTCGAGCAGGCATCGCACTTCGTGCGGCCGGAGCTCCACCTGGACGACGACGGGAGCTGAGCGGTCGGCATATTTGAGGATGTTCGAGAAGGCCTCACGCAGGATCCGCGCCAAGGATTCATTGATGGTCCGGGAGACTGTTTCCCAGGCTGCCTCATCCGGTGTGCTCGTACGCACGTCGAAGCCCAGTGCGCGGGCCTGGTGGACGACGTCGGAGAGGACTGCTGCTGCGTCGGCCGGTCCCTCAGGAGCCGGTGGTGGGGTCGGCTGAGTGCTCTCGGCGCGCAGGACACCGAGCAGGGTGCGGAGCTCGCGCAGGCCCTGGACCGCGTGTTCGCGGGTGCTCGAAAGGCCCTCCTGGAGGGCGTCCACGTCTGTGGAGCTGCGGCGGGCCCCCGCCAGCATGGAGATCACGGTGAGCTCGTGGGCGACGACGTCGTGCAGCTCGCGGGCAAGTGCTTCGCGTTGGCGGCGTATGGCGGTCCGCCGGTCAGCCTCGGCTTGTATGAGACGCTGCTGGGCGCGATGCGCCTGGCGGCGCATATGTCGCCCCACCGATGCCAGAGCCCCGGTGGGAAGCGCGAACAGAAGGTAGGTGACGAGGAAGGCGAGGGTGCCGTCGAGGCGCAGGGAGACACTGGTGGACCACAGCACCAGCGCCGGCACGGCGAGAAGCATTTCGCGCCGGCTCCCGAACAGGATCGTCAGGGCGAGGAAGAGGATCGCGATGAACGTCAGCAGTCCTGCGGTCTCCACGATGTGCGGTCCGACCAGAGACCCCACGATGAACACGGCCAGGGCCGTCGGGCGGTGGAAGATCGCCATGACCGGTGCGAGGCATGCGGCGAGATAGCCGGCCGACGCGGCGATCGCGTCCGGCTCGTCCTGCGTCCCGACGAGCACGGGGATGAAGTCGATGACGAGGGCCAGGCTTGTCAGGCACAGGAACAGGTGTGTGGCCCGTCGAGGCCAGTCGCGACCTTGTCTGGACGCGGCAGAGTTCTTCAGGACTGTCGCCTCGCCGCCGCCCGCACCCTTCTGCACGAGGTCAGAGTCTCATACAGAACCTGGACAGGCCATTCGGACGATCGGATGGCCTCCCACGTGTGACGTCCCTCCGGGGTCAGCAGGTCTTGTACAGCTTCCCGAAGACGAAGCACCACTGGTCATTGAGCCAGGTGGAGGGGGCGAGCGTGGCTGGCGATTCCGTCGGGGCGGCGTGTGCGGCCGGGGCACCCAGCACGGTGGAGACGACGAGCGCGGCTGCAGTGGCGAGGACGGTGGTCTTGCGGCGCATGGTGGGTTCCTCTCTCCGAGACTTCCACGGAACTGTCGTTCATCCCGTGGCGTGTTCAGCTTCACAGGGAGAGGGGCGGCCGCACTATGGCCGTTGGGCCAGTACTCCGGTGGCCAAAGGTCAGTGGCCACAGCGGGATCACTGGAAGCGGGCCAGACCGGTCTCAGGATTCGCCAGCGACGGCTGGATGAGTCCGAGCTCGGTGCCTCGGACCAGGAGCTGCACTCGGTCTCGAGCACCCAGCCGGTCGCAGGCCTTGCTGAGGTAGAGCTTGACAGCACCGACGGAGAGGTGGAGTTCGTCGGCGATCTCCTGGTTGTTCATACCTCCAGCCAAGCACGCGAGCACGTCGGATTCGCGCGGGGTGAGCGCAGGGGGCTGTCCATCTTCGGCGGGGTCGTGGAGAGGTGGTCGCCGCGATGCGGGACTTTCGTTGCAGATCTGGTCGACGAGAAGTGAGACGACCTGTGGGGAGACGGTCATTTCCCCGGCCGCGCACGCCCTCACGGCTGCGCGGATGTCCTCCGGCTCGGAGTGCTTCACCACGTAGCCCGAGGCGCCGGCGCGCAGGGCGGAGAGCACCCACTCCTCGGAGCCGAAGGTGGACAGGGCCAGACAGCGTACGGGGGTGTCCTGCGTAAGGGAGGCGATGGTGGCGACTCCGTCCTGCACCGGCATGTCCAGGTCTGTGACGAGGACGTCGGGTGACATCTGGCGGGCGAGGCGTTCGGCCTCCGCGCCGTCACCGGCGTCCGCGACGATGTCGAAGCGGGGGTCCTTGGCGAGCAGCTCGACCAGGGCCGCTCGCATGATGGGCTGGTCTTCGGCCACGACCACCCGCAACGTGACGTCCCCGTGGCTCGTCTCCTCGTCCTGTGCTTTGGCCATGGTCCCCTCCAGCCGTCGTCTGTGAATCGGGCCTGCCCCCGACGGTAGTCGTGGTTCGATCCGGCCTCCACCTCTCGGCGGCGACGACGCTCCCAGCACTTTCGTTCGGGAAACGGTCGCGGTCCGGGGCACTTTCGTTCGGGAAACCGTCGGATTCCGGGGCGCCTTCGTTCAAGAAACCGTCGCGTCCCGGGGTGCCTCCGGACCTTCGTCCGTCGGGTCGTCTCCGGTCGCACACGACGACGGCGCCCGCCCTGCGCCGTCATCGTGTGTGACGTACACCTCGCTCATAGGTGACGCGGTCTACTCTCTACTGTCACCACAGCGCCCCGGGTCCGTCGCAGGCGGGCCCGCGGACCACAGAGAGAGGGGAGTCGCATGGCTTCGCACAGTCGCGTCGACACCGCACACCCGGTGCACAACCCGGACATCGTCGGGTTCACCGAGGCGGAGATCAACGAGCAGCCCGTCAAGCCGAAGTGGAACTCGCTCGGCCCCGGCATCGTCGCCGCCGCCACCGGCGTGGGCGCCGCGGACCTGGTCGCCACCCTGACCGCCGGCTCCCGCTACGGCTACATGCTCATGTGGGCCGTGGTGCTGGGCGTGATCCTGAAGATCGTGCTCGTCGAAGGCACCGGCCGCTACTACCTGTCCACCGGCAAGACGATCTTCCAGGGCTGGCGCACGCTGGGGGCCTGGACCACCGTCTACTTCGCCCCGTACATCCTGATCTGGGGCTTCGTGTACGGCGCCACCGCCATGTCCTCCACGGCGCTGCCCCTGGCCGCCCTGTTCCCCGGTGTGGACGCCAAGGTGTTCGCCATCGTGGCCGGCGTGATCGGCCTGTGCCTGGTGTGGCTGAACAGGTACCGCCTGATCGAGACGCTCATGACCGTGCTGATCGGCGTCATGTTCGTGACCGTGCTGCTCTCCGCCGCGCTGACCGTCCCTAATGTGGGCGCGATCCTGGCCGGCCTGGTCCCGCGCATCCCGTCCGGCGACCCCGAGGTCATGTTCTACGTCCTCGGCCTGGCCGGCGGCGTGGGCGGCACCATCACCCTCGCGGCCTACGGCTACTGGCTGCGAGAGAAGGGCTGGAACGTCCCGAAGTACATGAAGGTCATGCGCTTCGACAACGCCACCAGCTACATCCTCACCGGCATCTTCGTGATCGCCACGATGATCATGGGCGTGGAGCTGCTGCACTCCGCGGGCATCGCGATCTCCTCCGGAGACAAGGGCCTGCTGGACGTCGGCACCGTGCTGGCGGACCGCTACGGCCAGGCCTGGGCCACCGTGTTCCTTGTCGGCTTCTTCGCCGCGTCCTTCTCCTCGCTGCTGGGCGTGTGGCACGGCGTCTCGCTGATGTTCGCGGACTTCTGGGCGAACTTCCGCAAGCCGGTCGACCAGCTGGACCAGGACGACGCCCCGTCCCTGTCCTCCGCCCCGGCCCGCTTCTTCCTGCTCTGGGTCACCTTCCCGCCGATGATCCTGCTGTTCCTGGACCGCCCGATCTTCCTGATCCTGCTGTACGGCACGCTCGGCGCGCTGTTCATGCCGTTCCTGGCGGTGACCCTGCTGTTCCTGAACAACTCGAAGAAGGTCCCGGCCCGCTTCCGCAACGGTTGGGGGAACAACATCCTGCTCGGCGGCACCACCGTGATCTTCCTTGTGCTCGGCGCCAACGAGCTCTACAAGGCCCTGCAGCCGCTGTTCGAGCTCCTCGGCTGACACCCCGAGCACTTTCGTTCGGGAAACCGTCGGGTTCTGGAGCACTTTCGTTCGGAAGCCCGTCGGGTTCCCGTGGAACCCGGCCCTCCCGACGACGGCACTCACCGTACCCAGGTGCGTGCCGTCGTCGTCCCCTCGCCTTTCCAGCCGACCTTCGGGCGCTCCATGACGGGCCGGCGGAGGCGGCCGCAGACAGACCCTGCACAATAGAGGCGTTCATCACACTCCAGGAGAGGACCTGCGTCATGGACGGGAACCAGCCCCACGACCGATCGACCGCGCCGCCGGGAGAGGGGAGCAGGTCCGGGCGCGGTCGGCTGACGCCTGCGAAGTTCATCGAGGAGGTCACCTACCCGCACGACATCCACCCGGCCCTGGTGCCCGGCGTCTCCATCGAGGACCAGAGGGTCCGCTATGGCCTGGACAAGGCGATCATCGGCGTCGTCGGCGTGCTGGTGGTCGGCTTCGTGGTCTGGGGCGTGCTGCAGCCGGACGTGGTGCTGGAGGCCTCGACCACCGCCCTGAACTGGGTCATGCAGAACCTCGGCTGGGTGTTCTCCTCGCTGGCGATCGGGATGGTCCTGTTCCTGCTGGTGCTGGCGTTCTCCCGCTACGGCGGCATCACCCTCGGCCTGGACGGCGAGAAGCCCGAGTACTCCACCGCCTCCTGGGCGGCCATGCTCTTCGCCGCCGGCATCGGCATCGGCATCATCTTCTTCGGCCCCTACGAGCCGCTGACCTACTACCTGGCCCCACGGCCGGGCGCCTACGAGCCCGCCTCCACGGAGGCGATCACCGGCGCCATGGCGCAGGCGGCCCTGCACTGGGGCATCAACGCCTGGGCCATCTACGCCATGGTCGGGCTGGCGGTGGCCTACGTGTCCTACCGGCGTGGCCGCGTGCCGCTGATGAGCTCGATCCTCATGCCGCTGTTCAATCGCGGCGACGACCCGAAGTCCTTCGGTGCCCGGCTCATCGACTCCCTGGCGATCATCGCCACCCTGTTCGGCACCGCCGCCTCCCTGGGCATCGGTGCCCTGCAGATCGGCCAGGGCGTGCAGATCGTCACCGGATGGTCCACGGAGGGCAACGCCGTGGCGATCGGCATCATCACCCTGCTGACCATCGGGACCGTGGCCTCCGCGGTCTCGGGCGTGGCCCGCGGCATCCGTTGGCTGTCCAACATCAACATGGTGCTGGCGATGGGCCTTGCGCTGTTCTTCTTCGTGGCCGGACCCGCCGCATTCCTGTTCAACGTGATCCCCGGCGTGATGATGGAGTACGTCGGGTCCTCGGCGGACATGCTGGGAGCCAACATGGCCCAGGGCGAGGACATGCAGGCCTTCCTGTCCTCCTGGACCACCTTCTACTGGGCCTGGTGGGTGTCCTGGGCGCCGTTCGTGGGCGTCTTCGTGGCCAAGATCTCCCGTGGCCGCACCATCCGCCAGTTCATCCTGGGCGCACTGTTCATCCCGTCGGCCGTGATCATCCTGGCGTTCACCGTGATCGGCGGCACCACCATCTGGCTGCAGCACACGAACGGGTCCATCGCCCCGGACGGCACCGCGGACTCCCTGCCGGCCCCGGCGGAGATCTTCTGGGTGGTCATCGACCAGCTGCCCGGCGGCGGTCTGGTGGCCCCGGTGGTCATCCTGATGCTCGCGGTCTTCTTCATCACCACCGCGGACTCCGCGTCGATCGTGAACTCGCAGCTGTCCCAGGGCGGCGACCCGTCCCCACGCCGCCTGGTCACCGCATTCTGGGCGGTCTGCATGGCCGGCATCGCCGTGGTGATGCTGCTGACCGGCGGCGACACCGCGCTGTCCGGCCTGCAGAACCTCATCACCATCACCGCGCTGCCGTTCTCCGTGGTGATCGTGCTGATGGCGATCGCGCTCTTCCGCGAGCTGCAGCATGACCCGCAGGCGATCCGAGAGCACTACAAGGACGAGGCGCTGGAGAAGGCGGTCCGCCTCGGCATCGAGGACCACGGTGACGACTTCACCCTCGCCGTGCAGCCGGTGGCCGCGGACAGTCCCTACGCCGTGGGCGGAGACTTCGACTCCACCGCCGCAGAGGTCACCGACTGGTACCAGCGCAGGGATGAGGACGGCAACGAAGTCGCCTACGACTACGAGACCGGTGAGTATCTGGACGAGGATTCCACCGAGCAGGGCCATGAGGACCGTGAGGACGGGCCGGCGACCGATCCCGCCGAGCGTCCCGACGACGGCGCCGCACCCCGCACCTGATCCCCCGCCCCGGCACTTTCGTTCGGGAAGCGGTCGGGTTCTCGGGCACTTTCGTTCGGGAGGCGGTCGGGTTCCCGGGCGTTTTCGTTCGGGAGGCGGTCGGGTTCCCGGGCGTTTTCGTTCGGGAGGCGGTCGGGTTCTGTCGGCCCCGAGCGGGGGCTGACAGGGCGCGCGGTCCCGGGCAGACTGGGCCGCATGATCGTTGCGTTCTCCGTCGCCCCGTCCGGCGCTCCCTCAGACCCGTCTCTCTCCCGCCCTGCCGGGGGTGAGGACTCCGGCTCGGTGCACGAGGCCGTGGCCGCCGCCGTCGCGGTGGTGCGCGCCTCCGGTCTGCCGCACCGCACCTCCTCGATGTTCACCGAGATCGAGGGGGAGTGGGACGAGGTCATGGCCGTGGTCAAGGAGGCCACCGAGGCCGTGGAACCCTACGGCTCCCGTGTCTCCCTCGTGCTGAAGGCGGACATCCGCCCCGGCCGCACCGGCGAGCTCGACGGCAAGCTCGAGCGCCTCGAGGCCGCCCTGAAGCGCGCGGACGAGGACGCGCAGGAGAGCCGCGGGTGAGTGACGACGTCGCCGGTGCCGACAATGCCAACGGTGCCGCCGTGGCCGACGCCGCCGACCGAGCCCCCGGGGCACGTCCGGGCTCGCGTACTGGTGAGGACACACCCTCATCCGGCCGCGAATCGAGGGTCGAGACGGTGAGTCCTCACCAGTTGTCACAGCAGGCGGGGGCGAGGACTCCCGAGGCGTCGGTCCGTCCTGTCACCGCCGAGGACCTGCCCGCCGTCCTCGCCATGAAGAACAGGTCCTGGCGCACCGCCTACGCCCACGCCCTCCCTGCCGAGGAGTTCGATCGCATCGACGCCGGCCTCGCCGACCAGGTTGAGTCCTGGAAGCGCATTGTCGCTGACCCGGAGGTCAACCTCGTCCTCGGCGAGCAGGGCCCGCACGCCACCTCGGCGCCGGAGTCGGGTGCCGTCGTCGGGATGGCGTGTGCGGGTCCCCGCCGTCCCTTCGGCGACGCCGCCATGGTGCTCGCCGGCACCGGCCTGTCCGAGGGCGACCTGCCGGAACGCGAGCTGTTCGCCGTCTACCTGGACGAACGCGTCTACGGCACGGGACTCGCCGACCGCCTCCTCCGCGAGGTCCTCGGCGACGCCCCGGCCGTCCTCTGGGTCCTGGACGGCAATGCCCGGGCCGAGGCGTTCTACCGCCGCCACGGCTTCGAGGCGCTCGGCGCTCCCGCGCCGCTCGGCGGGAGCTGGGGCGAGCACAGCGAGCGGCTCTACGTGCGGCGCTGAGTCAGCTCAGCCCGGCTACTGGTGAGGACACACCCTCATCCAGCCGCCGATCAGGCACTGAGACGGTGAGTCCTCACCACTTCGCGCAGGGAGCGGGGGCACCTCACCAGTAGGCGCAGGGGGCATCCCACGAGTCAGCGCAGCGGGGGCACCTCACCACTTCGCGCAGGTGCGGGGACACCGCACCGATGCGGGAGGATGGAGCCATGATCGAGGCTGGCACCTTCCCCATCAGCTCGGGCACCGCGTCCATCGAGCCGGACCCGTGGACGCCCGGTGCCTTCCTGCTGCGCGTCAACGGCGTGGAGTCCTCCCAGCTGAACCCGGACACCCCGACGGAGCTGGGCTTCGAGTACATGCGCTGGGCCGCGGCCGTCCTCACCCACCGCTTCGCCACCGACCAGCGGATCCGCGTCCTGCACCTGGGCGGCGCCGGCTGCACCTTCGCCCGCTGGGTCACGGCCGTCTACCCGCAGGCGCACCAGGTGGCCGTGGAGCTGGACGCCGGGCTGGCCGAGCTGGCCCGCACGCGCTTCGAGCTGCCGCGGGCCCCGCAGCTGAAGATCCGCGTCGGGGAGGCGGGTGAGGTCCTCGCCGGCATGCGCCCCGGCACCCGCGAGGTCGTCTTCCGGGACGTCTTCGCCCCCGTCTCGGACGACCCCGACGCCCTCCACGTCACCCCGGAGCACCTCACCGGGGTCTCGGCCGCGGCCTCTGCCGCCTCCGTCCTCACCCCCGGCGGGGTGTACCTCATGAACATCGGCGGCGGCCCGGACCTGACCTCGGTCCGCCAGGAGGTGGCCGCGCTGTGCGAGGTCTTCCCCCATGTGGAGGTCATGGCGGATGCGACCATGCTCAAGGGCCGCCGCCGCGGCAACGTCATCGCCGCGGCCTCGGACGCCCCGCTCACGGACGAGTCCCTCGGCGGCCCCTCCGCCCTAGCCCGCACCCTTCTCTCGGACCCCGTGCCCGCCCGGGTCGTGGACTCGGTGGAGAACTTCACTGCCGGGGCGAGACCCCGCCCCTGAGCCCCGCCCCTGAGGCCTCCGCCCCC
>NZ_BCSN01000036.1 GCF_001570885.1 Micrococcus lylae NBRC 15355
CTCCGCCGTCCTCACCGTCACGGACCGGGTCATGCCGGACGGCAGCCAGCGCTTCCTGGCCGAGTCCCGTGCGGCCATCGCGGGCCTCGGCGTGATCCCGGAGATCGACACCCCCGTGAAGGAGGTCGCGGACGAGCCGGAAGCCGCCCCGTCCGCGACCCTCGAGGTGCCGGAGACGGAGGACGCGCAGGTCCAGGACTCCGTGGTGCGGCTGTCCGGCTTCGCCGAGCAGTGCGCCCAGACCCAGAACGGCACGGGCGTGGTCGTGGCCAAGGACCGGATCCTGACCAACGCGCATGTGGTGGCCGGCGTGGAGGAGCCGATCGTCGAGACGCAGGACCGCCAGGTGTTCCCGGGTCGGGTGGTGCACATCGATCCGGCCCGAGACCTCGCCGTGGTGGCCGTGGACGGTGCGGACCTGCCGGTCGCCCGCCACGGTGCCGACCTGGAGGACGGTGCGGCCGCCCTCGCCCTCGGCTTCCCGGCCGGCGGCCCCTACGAGGCCACCCCCGCCCAGGTGCAGGCCCGGGGAGAGCTGCTCATCAGCGACATCTACGGGCGGGAGGACTCGACCGTGGACATCTACCAGCTGAACGCGGACATCGAGCCGGGCAACTCCGGAGGTCCGCTCGTGACCGAGGACGGCACGGTGGCGGGGCTGGTGTTCGCCCGGGCCCCGGGATCCTCGACCATCGGGTATGCGATCGCCGGCGACGAGTTCGAGCGGCTCCTGGAGGACGTCGAGAACCTGGAGGTTCCCGTCCAGACCGGGGAGTGCATCCCCGGAGGATGACCCGCCGAGTGCCCGCCTGACCCCGTAGGGTGATGCAGCTCACTATGATGTGCCATGCTGTCCTCCGATGGGGGCAGACACGTCCATCATTCGCACTCGTTTCTTCGGAGGTACTCCATGACCACCGCAACCACTGCGGCCGGCGCGGTGCCGAAGCGCTCTCGTGAGGAGTTCGGCGGACGCTGGGCGTTCATCCTCGCGGCGATCGGCTCGGCCGTCGGGCTCGGCAACATCTGGCGTTTCCCCTACGCCGCCTATGAGAACGGTGGCGGCGCCTTCGTCATCCCCTACCTGGTCGCGCTGCTCACCGCAGGCATCCCGATCCTGTTCTTCGACTATGCGATCGGCCACCGCTTCCGCGGCGCCCCGCCCCTGGCCTTCCGCCGCCTGCACCGCGGCGCCGAGTGGATCGGCTGGTTCCAGGTCTTCATCTGCTTCGTGATCGCCGTCTACTACGCGGCCATCATCGCCTGGGCGATCATGTACACGTGGTTCTCCACGGACCACGCGTGGGGCGAGGACCCGGAGGGCTTCTTCTTCGGCACCCACCTGCAGGTGTCCGAGAACCCGATGCCGTCCTTCGACTTCGTCTCGGCCGTCTTCTGGCCGATGCTGATCGTCTGGGTGATCTGCATCCTCTGCATGGGCTTCGGCGTCCGCAAGGGCATCGCCGCCGTCTCCATGGTCGGCATGCCGCTGCTCATCGTCATGTTCATCGTGCTCGTCGTGGTGGCCCTGACCCTGCCGGGTTCCATCGTGGGGCTGAACGCCTTCTTCACCCCGAACTGGTCCGCGCTGCTCGAGCCGGGCGTCTGGATCGCCGCCTACGGCCAGATCTTCTTCTCCCTGTCCGTGGGCTTCGGCATCATGATCACCTACTCGTCATACCTGAAGCGCCGCACCAACCTCACCGGCTCCGGCCTGGTGGTGGGCTTCTCCAACTCCGGCTTCGAGGTCCTCGCCGGCATCGGCGTGTTCTCCGCCCTCGGCTTCATGGCCCAGGCCTCCGGCAAGCAGGTGACCGACGTCGTCACCGACGGCATCGGCCTGGCCTTCATCGCGTTCCCGACGCTGATCTCCCAGGCCCCGATGGGTGCCCTGATCGGCGTCCTGTTCTTCGGCTCCCTGGTGATCGCCGGCTTCACCTCCCTGATCTCGATCCTGGAGGTCGTGGTGGCCGCCGTGAAGGACAAGCTGGGCCTCGGCCGCTGGGCCGCGGTGCTCATCGTGGTCGGCGGCTGCGCCGTCATATCGATGCTGCTGTTCTCCACCACGTCCGGCGTGCAGCTGCTGGACACCTCGGATGCCTTCATCAACAACCTGGGCATCGTGGGCGCCGCGCTGATCGCCTGCGTCACCGTGGCGATCGTCCTGCGCAAGCTGCCGGTTCTGGTGGACCACCTCAACGCGATCTCCTCGTTCCGGGTGGGCACCATCTTCAAGGTCCTGGTCACCGTGGTCATCCCGCTGGTGCTGGCCTATCTGTGGATCTCGGACATCATCACCAAGGCCACCACCCCGTACGAGGGCTACCCGCTGGACTTCCTGGCCATCTTCGGCTGGGGCATGGTGGCCTCCGGCCTCGTCCTGGCGGTGGTGCTGTCCCTCGTCCCGTGGTCGAAGAAGTCCGCCCTGCACTCGGAGCGCAACGAGAACGAGTCCATCCAGACCGGTGCCATCCCCACCGTGTCCACGAAGGAGGCCTGACATGGATCCCATCGCCATCGTCATGATGATCGTCATGTGCGGTCTGATCTGGGGCGGCCTGCTGGCCTCCCTGCTGCACCTGATGAAGCACCCGGACGAGACGTCCGGCGTGCTGGGGGCCGAGCCCGAGCCCGGTGACCCCCGCTACGTGCGCACCGGCGAGGACTGAACAGGTCCGCACCGCGCCGAAAGGACCCCGCCTCCTGCATCAGGAGGCGGGGTCCTCGTCGCTGCGGCGTCCGCCGCCCGGGTGCGCCGGCCTCAGCCCTTGGAGCCCATGGCGCCGACGATCTTCTGCATGACCGTCGGGTCCGCGAGGGTGGACGCGTCACCCGGATCGCGGCCCTCGGCCACGTCCTTGAGCAGGCGACGCATGATCTTGCCGGACCGGGTCTTCGGCAGCTCCGGGACCACGAGCACGCGCTTGGGCTTGGCGATCGGCCCGATGTCCTGGCCCACATGCAGGCGCAGCTGCTCCTCCATCTCGGCGGTGTCCGGGTCCTTCGCAGCGGCCTCCTCGGTGAGCAGGACGAACGCGTACACGGCCTCGCCGGTGGTGTCGTCCGCGGCGCCGACCACGGCGGCCTCGGCCACGGCCTCATGGGCCACCAGCGAGGACTCGATCTCTGTGGTGGACAGGCGATGGCCGGAGACGTTCATGACGTCGTCCACGCGGCCGAGCAGCCAGATGTCGCCGTCCTCGTCGTATCGGGCGCCGTCGCCGGCGAAGTACATGCCGAGGAAGCGGCTCCAGTAGGTCTCCTTGAAGCGCTGCGGGTCGCCCCAGATGCCGCGGAGCATGGACGGCCACGGCTCGCGGGCCACGAGGAACCCGGCGCCGGTGCCCTCCATGGGTGCGCCGGTCTCGTCCACCACACACAGATCCACGCCGGGGACGGGCCGCTGGGCCGAGCCCGGCTTCAGGGCGGTCACACCCGGCAGCGGGGTGAGCATGTGCGCGCCGGTCTCGGTCTGCCACCAGGTGTCCACGATCGGGCAGCGTTCCCCGCCGATGACCTCATGGAACCAGCGCCACGCCTCCGGGTTGATGGCCTCACCCACGGTGCCGAGCACGCGCAGGCTGGACAGGTCGTACTCGTCCGGGATCTGGCGGCCCCACTTCATGCAGGTGCGGATGGCGGTGGGGGCGGTGTAGAAGATCGTCACGCCGTACTTCTGGACGATCTCCCACCAGCGTCCCTGGTGCGGGGTGTCCGGGGTGCCCTCGTAGATCACCTGGGTGGCGCCGTTCACGAGCGGACCGTAGGCGACGTAGGAGTGGCCGGTCACCCAGCCGACGTCCGCGGTGCACCAGAAGACGTCGGTCTCCGGGTGCAGGTCAAAGGTGTCCCGGTGCGTGGCCGAGGCCTGCACCAGGTAGCCGCCGGTGGTGTGGAGGATGCCCTTGGGCTTTCCCGTGGTGCCGGAGGTGTAGAGGATGAACAGCGGGTGCTCGGCGTCGTGCCACACGATCTCGTGCTCGTCGGAGGCGGTGTCCACCACGTCGTGCCACCAGACGTCACGGCCCTCGACCATCTCGGTCTCGATCCCGTTGCGGCGCACCACGAGCACGTGGTCCACGGTGTGGCCGGGCTCCTTGAGCGCCTGGTCCACGGCGGGCTTCAGAGCGGAGGCCTTCCCCCGGCGGTAGGAGCCGTCGCAGGTCACCACCAGCGTGGCCTCGGCGTCGTCCACACGGGAGCGCAGGGCGTCCGAGGAGAACCCGCCGAACACCACGGAGTGCACGGCGCCGATGCGGGCGCAGGCGAGCATCGTGATGACGGCCTCGGGGATCATCGGCAGGTACACGGCCACGCGGTCGCCCTTGGCCACGCCGAGGGACTCGAAGGCGTTGGCCGCCTTGCGGACCTCGGCGGCCAGCTCCGCGTAGGTGTAGGTGCGGGTGTCGCCCGGCTCACCCTCGAAGTGGATGGCCACGCGGTCGCCGTGGCCGGCCTCCACATGGCGGTCCAGGGCGTTGTAGGCGGCGTTCGTGGTGCCGTCCGCGAACCACTTGGCGAACGGGGCGTCGGACCAGTCGAGGACCTCGGTGAAGTCCTGCTCCCAGTGCAGCTGCTCGCGGGCGCGGCGGGCCCAGTAGGCCAGGCGGTCCGCCTCGGCCTCCTCGTACAGCTCCGCGCCGGCCACGGCGTTCTTCGCGAACTCCTCGCTGGGCGGGTAGACGGTGACGTCCTCGGACATGGTTCTCCTTTCGGGGAGGGTGCACGGTCACCCGCCACCACATACCTGTGATGCGGGCCACATCATTGCCTGTCGCAAGAATGCCGCCACGGCGGGGGTCGAGACAAGTACATGCCGTTGTGTGACGCGCGCCTAGAGTGGGTCACCGGACCCCGCCCCAGCCGAACAGGAGCACAGGACCCGTGAGCCGGACAGACCCAGGCGACCGAGCCGCCGTCGCGACCCCGACGGGGGAGACCCTGCTGGGACTGAAGCGCCGCGTGCGCAAGGTGCACCGCGTGCTGGGGCAGACGTATCCGTATGCCGTGGCAGAGCTGGACTTCACCACGCCGTTCGAGCTGCTGGTGGCCACGGTGCTGTCCGCGCAGACCACGGACGTGCGGGTCAATGCGGTCACCCCGGCCCTGTTCGCGCGGTTCCCGGACGCCACGGCCATGGCGGCCGCGGACGAGGTGGAGCTGCAGGAGCTGGTGCGCCCCACCGGCTTCTACCGGAACAAGGCGGCCGCCGTCCTCAAGCTCTCCCGCGAACTGGTCGAGCGCTTCGACGGTGAGGTGCCCGGGCGCCTCGAGGACCTCGTCACCTTGCCGGGGGTGGGCCGCAAGACGGCGTTCGTGGTGCTCGGCAACGCCTTCGGCCAGCCCGGCATCACGGTGGACACCCACTTCGGCCGGCTCGCCCGCCGCCTGGGCATGACCGAGCAGATCGACCCGGTGAAGGTGGAGCACGAGGTCGCCGCGCTGTTCGAGAAGCGGGACTGGACCTCCCTGTCCAACCGCCTCGTCTTCCACGGCCGGCGCATCTGCCATGCGAAGAGGCCGGCGTGCGGCGCCTGCCCGGTGGCGCAGTGGTGCCCGTCCTACGGCGAGGGGGAGACCGACCCTCAGAAGGCGCAGCAGCTGCTCTCCTACGAGCTCAAGCCCGGCCGTGAGCAGCTGCACCGCCTCATGCTCGAAGGCAAGACCCGTCGCGAGCTGCGGGCGATGGGCTACGGCTTGGAGGCCTGACCGCCGCCGGCCCGCGCCCGGCGTGACGACGACGGCCGCTCGCCGCCGTCTGGCGGCTCGCCTCGTGCGGGGCGGGTCGTGAGACGGAGCCGTCGACTCAGTGGTCGTCGCGCAGCCGCGCCTCGATGTCCGCGACCGTGGCACGGGCGAACACGCCCACGCCGGTCAGCGTGGCCGAGGCCGGTCCGCACCAGTCGCCGTAGCCGAGAAGGTAGAGGCCGTCCACGTCGGCGCTGGCTGTGCGCAGATGCTCGTGCATGCGCGGACGCCCGGACCGGGTGGGCTCCTGCAGCAGCGGGCGCAGGTGGCGCAGCTCCGGGCGGAATCCGGTGCACCACAGGACGTCGTCGAACCGCTGTTCGGTGCCGCGGACCGCCGCTGCCGCGGGCGCGCCGGCGCCGGAGGGCCAGCCGTGGCGGCGGCCGGCGTCCGTGTCCCAGGCGGCGCCGTGGGCGGTGAGCCGGGACGGCGCGGGGACGGCGTCCATCGCGCCGGCGTCCCGGGCCGCACGGACCGGCGGCACGGCCACGATGTCCCCGAGGTCCTCGCCCGGCGTGCCGACCTGCTCCGTCCGTCGGACCAGCACGCGGGCGGAGGCCAGGCGGAACAGGACGCGGCCGTCCACGTCGTCCGGCATGAACCGGGGCGGGCGCTGGGTCGCCCAGGTGACGGCGGCGGAGCCGTGCAGGTCCGCGGCGATCTGCGCTGCCGAGTTCCCTCCGCCCACCACCAGCACGCGGCGGCCGGCGTACCCCTGCGGACCGGTGTAGGCCGAGGAGTGCCGCTGCCGTCCGGTGAAGTCCGCGGTGCCGGGCAGGGCGGGTACGAAGGGGCGGGTGAAGGAGCCGGTCGCCGAGACCACGGTGCGGGACAGGGCGAGGAGGCGGCCGTCGTCGTCCCTCAGCGCGAAGCGCCCGTCCTGCCGGGAGACGGAGGCGACGCGGACGCCTCGGCGGACGGGCAGGTCATAGCGGGATTCGTAGTCGGCCAGGTAGTCCACCACGTGCGCAGCGTCCGGGTTGTCCTCGCCGGAGCCGGGCATCCGCCGGCCGGGCAGGGACGAGTGCTCGGCAGGGGAGAACAGGCGCAGCGAGGGCCAGTGGCGGGGCCAGGAGCCGCCGGGCTCGGAGGAGGCGTCGAACAGGGCGAACCGCGGGGCCGGGCCCGGGGAGCGGCCGCGCTCGACGTCCTGGGCCCAACGCCGCAGGAAGTACCCGCACGCCAGCCCGGACTGGCCGGCGCCGACCACCGCGACGTCCAGCGGCTCGTCGAGAGCAGTCCCGTCCGCGGACGGCTCGGTGCGGGGTGCGGAGCCGGTGTCCATGGGGTGAGCGTAGCCGGGCCGGGCACTACGGTGGTGGGATGACCTCCGCCGCCTCCGCCCGCCCGAGCCTCGACGACGCGCACCGCGCCCTGCAGGACCTCGTGGCCGCGCACGGGGCGCCGGAGAACGCGTCCGGCCGGGAACCTGCATCGCTGACCCGGGTCCCGGCGGCCTCGGCCCGCACCTGGGGCTTCCGCTGGCCGTCCACGCCGGACGCCCGCGCCTCGGCGGTGCTGGTGCTCTTCGGCTCCCTGGACGACGTCCCGGCCCAGCACGCCTCCGCTGCCGTGCACCCGGACGTGGACGTGCTGCTGACCCAGCGCGCGGCCACCCTGCGCACGCATGCCGGGCAGGTCGCGTTCCCGGGCGGCCGCGTGGATCCGGAGGACGAGGACGTGGTGGCCACCGCCCTGCGTGAGGCCGAGGAGGAGACCGGCCTGGACCCCGCCGGCGTGGAGGTGCTCGGCGTCCTCCCGCCGGTGCCGGTGTCCGTGTCCGGCTACGTCATCCATCCGGTCATCGGCTGGTGGCGGGAGCCTTCCCGTGTGGCCGTGGTGGACCGCCAGGAGGCGGCCGCCGTGTTCCGCGTGCCCGTGGCTGATCTGGTGGCACCGGAGAACCGCTTCGTGGTCGCCCGCCCGGGTGGCCGGACGGGCATCACCCCCGGGTTCGGGGTCCAGGACCGCTTCGTCTGGGGCGTCACCGCCGCCATCCTGGACCGCATCCTCCACCTGCTGGACTGGGACACCGCCTGGGACAAGTCCGTGGTGCTCGACGCCGAGACCCGCCGCCCCGTCGCCGGCTGACCTCTCCTGCACAGGGTGCCCGCGGGCGGCCCTGTGTCCACAGATCGGCCCGAGGCGTCCCCGGCGCGGACGCCGGGAGATGGACTGGGGGACATGCGTCCCTTCGTGCCCGAGCCTCCCGTGATCGCCCGCCCTCGCCGCCGCCTGCGGCACCCGGACCTGATCGGCCGGCTCCGCAGGGCCCGTGAGCCCGAGCCCGCTGCGCAGCCGCGTCCCGACGACGGCTCCCTCGCCGCTGCCTGCGCCGTCGCCGGGAACGTGTCATCGCCTGCCGTCGACCAGGCGACGACGCCGCCGGCGTGGCTGGACCGGGCCCGGTCCTGGCTGGCCGGACGTCAGGCGAGGGGCGACGACGACGGCGAGGCGGCCGCCGTCGGGACGGGCGGTGAGCCGACCGAGCAGGCCTGCCGCGCGGCCGTGGAGGCCGTGGCGGAGCAGGACGGCCTCGTGCTGACGGCAGGTGGGGCGGCCGAGCGGGCCCGGCTGCTGGCCGATGAGCTGTCCGGGTTCGGCCCGCTGGCACCGCTGGTGCGGGCGGACGGGGTGACCGATGTGCTCGTGGACGGGAACGGGAGGGTGTGGACCGACGGCGCGGACGGGCTGCGGCAGACCGGGACGATCCTGCCGCCCGAGCGGGCGCGGCAGCTGGCGGTGCGCCTGCTGCACCGGGCCGGCCGACGCCTCGACGCCGCCGTGCCGCTGGCCGACGCCCGCGTGGACGGGATCCGCGTGCACGCCGTGCTGCCGCCGCTGTCCGGGGCGGGCCCGCTGCTGAGCCTGCGCGTGCCGTCGCGGCGCAGACCGAGCCTGGCCGTGCTCGCCGAGGGCTGGCCGGACGGCGAACGGTGGCAGGCGGCGGTGCAGCACCTGGTGGCCGCGCACGCGACCGTGCTGGTCTCCGGGGCGACCGGCACCGGCAAGACGACGCTGCTGTCCGCCGCGTTGGGGGAGGCGGACCCGGCGGAGCGGATCATCACCGTGGAGGACACCCTGGAAGCGGCTCCGGCGCATCCGCATGTGGTCTGCCTGCAGGCGCGGTCGGCCAACGCCGAGGGAGCCGGAGAAGTCGGGCTGGCCGAGCTGATCCGGCAGGCGCTGCGCATGCGGCCGGACCGGCTGGTGGTGGGCGAGTGCCGTGGCGCGGAGGTGGCCGAGATGCTCACCGCCCTGAACACCGGCCACCAGGGCGCGTGGGGGACCCTGCACGCCAACTCCGCCGACGACGTGCCCGCACGCCTGACCGCCATGGGCGCGCTGGCCGGATGGTCGGTCGAGGCGCTGACCGCCCAGGTGCACGCCGGCGTGGACGCGGTGCTCCACCTGCGCAGGGACGCGGCCGGGCGGCACCCGGTGTCCCTGGCCGTGCCCGTGATTGAGGAGCACGGGGCGGGGCTGCGCATGCTGCCGGTGCTCACGGACGTGGGCGGCCGGGCGGTGCGCGGCCCCGGATGGGATGTGCTCGCGGCCCGGCTGAAAGGGCGGGGCCCGTGAGGGCGCGGCTTCCCGGCCGGCTTCCCGGCCAGCTTCCCAGCCGGCTGGCCAGCTGGCGGCCCAGCCGAGTCGGGGCGAGGTGGCGCCGGTGGACGGCCGTGCGGACCGGTGCCGCGGACCGGCAGCGGCTGCGGTTCGTCGAGGCCGTGCGCCGCTGGGCCGCGCTGCTGCGCACCGGTTCGGGTGAGGGACAGGCATGGAGGCTGGTGGCTGACCGGGAGGACGTCTGCGTGCGCCCTGAGCCGGGGTGCTGCCTCGGCCACAGCCTGCGCGGCCTGGCAGCCGCCGTGGAGCTCGGGGCAGACCCGCGGCGGGTGCCCGGACCGAGCGGAGTGGTCGAATGGCAGACGCTGCTGGCGCTGCTTCAGGTCTGCCGGGCCTCGGGTGCGGCGCCGGCGGAGACGGCCGAGCGGTTCGCGGACGCCTCCGCCGCCGAGCTGGACGCCGAACGGGCCCGACGCGCCGCGGCGGCCGGACCGAAGTCCACCGTGACGCTTTTGCGCTGGATGCCGCTGGGCGGGCTGGGGATCGCCTGGCTGCTCGGGGCGGGGCCGGATTCCCTGCTCGGTGACCGGCTCGGCTGGTTGGTCCTCACCGCCGGGGTGCTGTTCGCCGCGGTCGGGCACGTCTGGGCGCAGAGCCTGCTGCGCACTGCCGCCGGCCCCGGGCGTGAGGTGGACGCCGCCGCCTGGCTGGACGTCACCGCGGCGCTGCTGCGCTCGGGGGCCTCGCTGGTCGGGGCGCTCGAGCGGGCCGCCGTGGCCCTGCCGGGTGGGCAGCGACTGCGGCCGGTGCTGGCCCGGCTGCGCTGGGGCGCCGACTGGGACGAGGCGTGGGAGGACCTGGCGGATGAGGAGCTGGCGGAGCTGGGCCGACGCCTGCAGCCGCTGCACACCTCGGGCATGGCCGGGGCCGCCGGTCTCACCCAGGCGGCCAGGGCCGTCCGACAGGAGCGGCGCCGCACCGCCGAGCTGGCCGCCGAGCAGCTGGCCGTACGCCTGGTGGTCCCGCTCGGTCTGTGCCACCTGCCGGCCTTCGTCTGCCTCGGTGTGCTGCCCCTGCTGCTGATGATGCTGCGCGGACCGGGATGAGGGGCCGGCGGGCGGGGCGCCGGGGGCGAAAGTCCGCCGGCGCAGCTCCGAACCGGCCCGTCCCGTCCTCCACAGCCGACCGACACGCCGTGCCTGTCCACGGCGCGCCCGAGCGGCCCGGCGGCGGCGCCCCGGAGTGCAGAAGCCTGGAGACATCGGGCATCCGGCCCGGCAGGTCCGCACCGACGCGGACCGTCACACCGATGGAGGGAAACATCATGAACCACACCGCCCAGGACACCGAGAACGCCCGCGCCGTCGCCGCGGCCTCCGAGGCCGCGGCGGAGGCCGTCCAGCTCGCCGCCGTCAAGACCCTCGGCGCCCGCCGCGCCGCGTCCTGGTCCGCCCGGCTCCAGGACGACACGGGCGCCACCACCGCCGAATACGCCATCCTCACGCTCGCTGCGGTGGGCTTCGCCGGCGTCCTCGCCCTGGTGCTCTCCAGCGGCGACGTGCAGGGCATGCTCGCCGACCTCGTGGGCGAGGCGCTGAACCGTGGCTGACGTCCACACCGATCTGCTCCGGGCCGGGCGCCAGACCGTCGCCCGGCCCGGGGCCGACCGCCCGCGGCGCCCCCACGCCCGGGCCACCGCCTGCCTGCGCGCGGACCGCGGTGCCGTCACCGCCGAGTACGCGGCGCTGCTGCCGGTGGCGGTGCTGGTCATCGCCGCCGTGGTCGCCACGGGCGGGGTCGGCCTGCAGCAGGTCCGCAACCAGGACGCCGCCGGGGCCGCGGCTCGCATCATCGCCCGCGGCGACTCCCCGGAGCAGGCGGCCCAGGCGGTCACCCGGATGGCCGGGGACGGCGCCTCGCTCGACCACCACGACGACGGCACCTGGGTCTCCGTGACCGTCGCCCGGGGTGCCCCCGGGCCCCTCGGCTGGTTCCCGGACCTGCAGGTGAAGGCGGAGGCCTCGGCACCGAGCCAGAGGGCGCAGACCGGTCCCGCACCGGCGAACCCACCGGCCGACGGGGATGCTCCGGCGCCGGAGCCGGCGCCGTCGTCCGAGCCGACACCCGACGCCGAGGAGGGCGAGGGGCCATGAGCGGCACGCTCACCGCCCTCGGGACGGCCTCGCTGGGACTGGGGCTCTGCGTGCTGGTCGCCGGCGTGGGCCAGGGAGCCCACACCGCGGCCGTGGCCAGCGGCGCGGCGGACCTGGCGGCGCTCGCTGCCGCGGATGCCCTGCGCGGGATCGACCCCACCGGCACGGACGCCTGCGCCCTCGCCGAGACGACGGCCGAGCGCAACGGTGCCCGGCTGGTCTCCTGCGAGCCCGGCGACCAGTCCACCGTCACGGTCACCGTCGCGGTGGAGCAGGCCTTCGGTGCCGACGCGGAGGCCACCGCCAAGGCGGGCCCGCCGTGACTCAGGCCTCGTCGTCCGCGGCCGCCGTCGGCGCGAACCCGGCCGGCAGGACCTGCTCGGCGGGCACCTCCGCCAGGTCGTCGAACGTCCGGGACAGCAGCGCCAGCACGGTGAGGGCGCCGCCCTTGTCCAGAGGCGAGTTGCGGTTGCCGCACTTGGGGGACTGCACGCAGGAGGGACAGCCGTCCTCGCACTCGCAGGTCGCCACGGCGGCCGCGGTCGCCTCCACCCAGCGGCGCGCCTGCGCGAACCCGCGCTCGGCGAAGCCGGCGCCGCCGGGGCGGCCGTCGTAGACGAACACGGTGGGCACGCCGGTGTCCGGGTGCAGGACCATGGAGACACCGCCGATGTCCCAGCGGTCGTTCGAGGCCACCAGCGGCATCATGCCGATCATCGCGTGCTCGGCCGCGTGCAGGGCGCCCGGCAGCCGGTCCGTGGTCAGTCCGGCGGCCACCAGCTCCTGAGACGTCGCCTGGTACCAGACCGCCTGCGTGAACAGGTCCCTCGCCGGCAGCTCGAGCGGCTCCTCGCCGAGGACCTCACCGGAGATCAGCGCCTTGCGCTGGAAGGACACCACCTGGGTGGTCACGCGGACGTCGCCCACGGACCAGCGCACCGAGGACCCGGCCGACGCCACCTGGCGGACGATGCCCTGGATCTCGATCTCGGTGACGTCCCGGGCGGTGGTGAAGTAGTCCGGCCACGCCCGCTGCACGATCACCGCGTGCGCGTCCTCGTCCAGCTCCAGCACCAGGTATGTCCGGTTCTGATGGATGTACACCGCGCCCGGGTGTGCCTGGTAGTGGGTCTGCGGGGAGTCCATGGTGCCCAGCAGTGCCCCGGACTCGGCCTCGATGATCTGCACGGGCCCGCCGCCGTCGTCCCGCAGGGACACCATGCCCGCCGCATGCTCCGGGTGGGTCCAGAACCAGCCGGCCGGACGTCGGCGCAGCAGCCCCTGCTCGCAGAGCCGCTCCACCAGTGCCCGCACCGCACCCGGTTGCCCGAACCGCGGCAGGTCCTCCGGCGTCAGCGGCATCTCCGCGGCCGCCACGCACAGCTGCGCCCCCAGCAGATGAGGGTTCTGCGGGTCCACTACGGTGTCCTCCACACCGAGGTCGAACACCGCCTCGGGGTGCTCCACCAGGAAGGTGTCCAGCGGGTCGTCCGAGGCCACGAAGAACGCCAGGGACTCGCCGCCGGAGCGCCCGGCCCTGCCGATCTGCTGGAAGAACGAGGCGCGTGTGCCGGGCCAGCCGGCCACCACCACGGCGTCCAGGCCGGCGATGTCGATGCCCATCTCCAGGGCCGGCGTCGAGGCCATGCCGAGCAGCTCGCCGGAGCGCAGCTGCGCCTCCAGCTCGCGCCGCTCCTCCGGCAGATACCCGGAGCGGTACGCGGCGATCCGGCCGCCCAGCCCCGGCTCGACCTGATCGAGCTGGCTGCGCGCGATCGAGGAGATGGACTCGGCCCCGCGCCGGGACGTGATGAACGCCAGCGTCCGTACGCCCTGCAGCGCCAGGTCCGTCACCAGGTCCGCCGCCGTGGCCGTGGCCGAGCGGCGCACCGGCGCCCCGTGCTCGCCGCGGCGGTCGGTCAGCTCGGGCTCCCAGAAGGCCACGGTCACCGCGCCGTGCGGGGAGCCGTCCTCGGACACCTGCACGGCCTCGGCGCCGACGAGCTGGGAGAAGTGCTCGGCCGGCGCCGCCGAGGTCGCCGAGGCGCCCATGAACACCGTCTCGGCCCGGTCCCGCCGGTAGTGCGCGGCGATCCGCCGCAGCCGCCGCAGCAGGATCGCCACCTGGGAGCCGAAGACGCCGCGGTAGGTGTGTGACTCGTCCACCACCACGTAGGCCAGGCGCCGGAAGAAGTCAGCCCAGCGCTCGTGGTGGGGCAGGATCCCCACGTGCAGCATGTCCGGGTTGGTCAGGATCACGGAGGCGTTCTGCCGGGCCCACACCCGCTCGGCCGGGTCGGTGTCCCCGTCGTAGGGGGCCACCTGCAGCTCCGGCATCCCCTGGGCCGCGATGCGCGTCCAGGAGGCCAGCTGGTCCGCGCCCAGGGCCTTGGTGGGGGACAGGTACAGCACGGTCGCCCGCGGATCCTTGGCCAGCGTGGACGCCACGGCCAGCTGGTAGGCCAGCGACTTGCCGGAGGCGGTGCCAGTGGCCACCACCACGTGGCGGCCGTCCAGGGCGGCCTGCGCGGCCTGGACCTGGTGGGACCAGGGCCGTTCGACCCCGAGCGCACGGAGGGCCCGCACGAACCCCTCGGGGGTGCGTGCGGGCCAGTCGACCGGTCGGGCCGGCCGGGCAGGCAGGTGACGGATGTGCCTGACCTGCTCCGGAAGGCGACGGCGGCCGAGGGCCGCGCAGATCGACGCCGCATGCTCACCGCCGGAAGGCGAGGGGCCGCCGTCGGGAACGGGTCCCGGGGCGGCGGAGCCCCACGGATCCGGGGTGGAGGAGGAGTCGGTCACCTACTCATCGTGCCAGTGTGCTCCGGGCTCGGGATGGACTCGCCGTCACCGCGGACCCAGATGGAGACCGGGGCGAGGTCGTTCCAGCCGAGGTGGCCGTAGAGCATCTGCCCGTCCGGGGAGGCCACGAGCAGGCCCTCGGAGATGTCGCCCTGGCTCATCGCCTCGCTGGTCAGATAGCGCATCACCAGGGAGCCGAGGCCCTTGCGGCGGTGCTGCGGGGAGGTCCAGATGCGGTCGTACACCGCGGTCGAGCCGGAGAAGGTCACCCAGCCCATGGCGGCCAGCTCGTCCTCGCCCTCGGGGGCGGTGGAGGCGCCGGTCGCCATGATCCGCAGGCGGCGGCTGCCGGTGACGGGCTCGTCCACGTGCGCCTCGTAGCCGTCCGGCATCAGCGGGGGCTCCACGTCCTGGACCTCGAGGTCCATCTCCACGGACATGAGGCGTTCGGAGTCCACGGCCTGCTTCAGCCCGGCGCCGGGCAGGTCCGCCTCGGCCTCGCCGAAGACGGTCACCATGCGTTCCGGGTGCTCGTCGAGATCCTTGAGGATGGGGTCGAGCTCGGCCTGCGTCGGGGCCACGAGCACGTACTCCCACGCCGCGGGGACGTCCATCGTGGCGCGCCCCGAGCCGCCCGGGATCATGCCCGCCGGGCGCGAGGTGCGCAGCGCGGAGCGGGTCCGTCCGTCCTGGCGGGTCTCGTAGCCGCGGGAACGCGACCAGGCCTCGAACCAGGTGTCCACCAGTGCGTCGTCCTTGAAATCCGTCATGGCTCCGACACTACCTGCCGTTGTGAGGTCGGCCACGCCGTGTGACCGGATCGGTACCTTGTGTGCCGCACTAGGCTGATCGCCGATGAGCCCCTCGACCGTCTCCCGCATCGCCCTCTACTACCGCTTCGCCCCGCTGTCCGACCCGGAGGCCGTGCGCCTGTGGCAGCGCGCCCTGTGCCGCCAGCTGGGCCTGACCGGGAGGATCATCGTCTCCCCGCAGGGCATCAACGGCACGGTCGGCGGGCCGGTGGACGCGGTGAAGCAGTACGTGAAGCAGACCCGCGAGCACCCGGCCTTCCGGGACCTGGACGTGAAGTGGTCGGACGGTTCGGCCGAGGACTTCCCGCGGCTGTCCGTGAAGGTGAAGCCGGAGCTCGTGGCGTTCGGCGCCCCGGAGCGCATCGAGGTGGACGAGCACGGCGTGGTCGGCACCGGCGAACACCTGAGCCCGCAGCGGGTCAACGAGCTCGTGGCCGAGCGCGCCGACACGGACCGCCCGGTCGTGTTCCTGGACGGGCGCAACACCGTGGAGGCCCAGATCGGGCGCTTCGAAGGGGCCGTGGTGCCCGAGGCGCAGACCACCCGGGACCTGCTGGCGGCCGTGGACTCCGGCGCCCTGGACCACCTCAAGCACTCCCCGGTGGTCTCCTACTGCACCGGCGGGGTGCGCTGCGAGATCCTCTCCGCCCTGCTGCGTCAGCGCGGGTTCGAGGAGGTCTACCAGATCGACGGCGGCATCGTCCGCTACGGGGAGGCCTTCGGGGACTCCGGGCTCTGGCACGGCGAGCTCGCCGTCTTCGACCGCCGCCTGTCCACCCGGTTCACCGAGGACGCGGAGACCATCGGCCGCTGCCACGGCTGCCAGGCCCCCACCTCGGACCTGCGCAACTGCGTCGACCCCGCCTGCACGACCCTCACCGTCCGCTGCGCGGACTGCGCCCAGGACACCGCCTGGACCTGTCCCGCCTGCACCGCCCGGAGCACTGCATGAGCACCGCCTCTCCCGTCCCCGCCGCCCCGTCCGGCACCGGCTCGCACGGCGCCGCCCCGTCCGGGGCCGTCCCGCCGGCACCGAGCCTCACCCCGACGACGGCCGCCAGGCTGGCCGCCGACCTCGCCGCCCTGCCCTACACCACCGGGGCCGTGGAGGCCCTGCTGGGCCCCATGGCCGTGTCCGCCCTGGACCGCGAGCACGCTGAGGCGGCCCGCGCCGTCCTGGCCGCCGGCGTCTCGGAGCCGGACTGCCCGCTGGCCGCGATGGCCGGCGCCTTCATGCTCGGAGACCCGGTCCCCGCCGCGGACCTCGCCGCCGCCGTCCCCGCCCTCGGCCTGGACGGGCTGCGCGAGGCCGGACTGCTCATGGACGCCCACCCGGGCGACCCGGAGGGCACTGTCCGTGCCGCCTGCGACCTCTCTCCCTATGACGCGGACGAGCCGGGGCCGATGTGGGTCGCCTCGGACCAGACCGCCCTGCAGCGGCGCGGCCCCTTGCCGGCTGAGCACGTCCTCGGCGTCGGCCGCGCCTCGCTCACCCTGGCCGGGGCCGTCCAGCGCCGCGAGGTGGACACTGCCTTGGACCTCGGCACCGGCTGCGGCATCCAGACCTTGCACCTGCTCGCCCACGCCCGCCACGTCACCGCCACGGACCTGGCGCCGCGCTGCCTGGACTACACCCGGTTCAACCTGCTGCTCAACGCGGACGTGCTGGGCCTGGACCGGGAGAACATGGGCGAGCGCGTGGAGCTGCTGGCCGGGGACATGCTCACCCCGGTGGCCGGCCGCCGCTTCGACATGGTGGTGTCCAACCCGCCGTTCGTGATCACCCCGCGCACGGACCCGGACGCCCCGGTGATGGTCTACCGGGACGGCGGACGCGAGGGGGACCGGCTGGTGGCCGAGTTCATCAGCGCGATCCCGGCGCATCTGAACCCCGGCGGCACTGCGCAGATGCTCGCCAACTGGGAGATCCCCGCGGCGGAGTCAGGCGCCGACGACGGCCCGCTCGCCTCCGCCTCGGCGGGTGCCTCGACCGCCTCGGCGGGTGGTTCCTCAGCCGAGTCCTGGGACGCCCGTCCCCGGCGCTGGGTCGCCGAGGGGGCGGCCGCCGTCTCCGCGGCCGAGGGCCGCGACGTGCCGGTGCAGGCGTGGATCATCCAGCGGGACCTGCAGGACGCCGCCGGCTACGCCGAGACCTGGTTGCAGGACTCCTCGCTGGAGCTGGACCCGGAGCAGTACCAGCGCCGCTACGCCCAGTATCTGGCGGACTTCGCCGCCCGCGGCGTCAGGGGCGTCGGCTTCGGCCACGTGTGGCTGCGCCGCCCCGCCGCCGATGGCTCCCAGGCAGGAGCGTGGACCCACACCGAGGAGCTGACGCAGCCGATCGACGACGCGATCGGCGGCGCCTGGGCGGCCGCCGTCGCCCGCCGCGACCGGCTCGCCGCGGGCCGGGGCACAGACCGCGTCGAGGCAGCGGATCACGGTGCGGCCTCGGACCACGCCGAGGCCACGGACCACGGTGAGGGGCCCGCCGGAGGCGAGGGGGCCGTCGTCGGGAAGGGGGTCGGGGCGGACCCGGCCCTGGCGACCCTGCGCTCGCTGCACCTCACGGTGGCCGCGGACGTGACCGAGGAGCGCCACCAGCGCTTCGGCGCCGAGCACCCGGAGGTCATCCTGGCCCGGCAGGGGGCCGGATTCCGCCGCACCGCCCGCCTGGACACCGCCACCGCGGGGCTGCTCGCGGCCAGCGACGGGGAGCTGACGGTCGGGCAGATCGTCGGGGCGCTCGGCGCGCTGCTGGAGCTGGACGAGAGGGCGCAGACCGCTCTGCTGGTCGCCGTCCGTGAGCTGTACGAGGACGGGTTCCTTGTGGAGGTGGGCTGAGCGGGCGGGGCCGTGGCGCTGCCACGGCCCACCCGCCCGGAGCCGGGCGAGAGGACCTGTGTCCGCCTCCGGCGGACAGACCCGCGCTGGGGCCTGTCCGGCTCCGGGCGTTATCGTGGGCACCGCGTGCCCCTACGATGTGGGGACGCCCGCCCGATGCCGGCGCGCTCCGTGCACCGGCCCGGGACCACCGCCTTCCCCGTCCGAGGAGGACCCCCCTTGTCCACGTCATCCGCTTCCGTGACCAGCACCGTGCCCGAGGGCAAGAAGCTCGTCATCGTGGAGTCGCCCGCCAAGAGCAAGTCGATCGCCAAGTACCTCGGCGACGGCTGGGTGGTGGACTCGTCCGTGGGGCACATCCGTGACCTCCCCAAGCCCTCGGACCTGCCGGCGGACATGAAGAAGGGTCCGTTCGGCAAGTTCGCCGTGGACACGGAGCACGGCTTCGAGCCGTACTACGTGGTGTACCCGGACAAGAAGAAGAAGGTCACCGAGCTCAAGCGCGCGCTCAAGGACGCGGACGCGCTCTACCTCGCCACCGATGCCGACCGCGAGGGCGAGGCCATCGCGTGGCACCTGCTGCAGACCCTCAAGCCCAAGGTCCCCGTGTACCGCATGACCTTCGGCGAGATCACCAAGGAGGGCATCGCCCGCGGCCTGGAGAACATCCGCGAGCTGGACACCGCCCTCGTGGACGCCCAGGAGACCCGCCGCATCCTGGACCGCCTGTTCGGCTACGAGCTGTCCCCGGTGCTGTGGCGCAAGGTCTCCCGCGGCCTGTCCGCCGGCCGCGTGCAGTCCGTGGCCACCCGCCTGGTGGTGGAGCGCGAGCGCGAGCGCATGGCGTTCGTGGCCGCCCAGTACTGGGGTGTGGAGGGCACCTTCACCGTGAACGAGGGCGCCGTCTCCTCCGGTGCCGTGGGCTCGAGCTTCACCGCCCGCCTGTCCACCGTGGACGGCGTCCGCGTGGCCACCGGCCGCGACTTCGACGACGCCGGGCAGCTGAAGGCCTCCGCAGGCAAGAAGGTCGCCCACCTGGACGAGGCCGCCGCCGGCTCGCTGGCGCAGGGGCTCACCGGCGCCTCCTTCACCGTGGACGCCGTGGAGGACAAGCCGTACACCCGCCGCCCGGCCGCCCCATTCACCACCTCCACGCTGCAGCAGGAGGCCTCCCGCAAGCTGCGGATGTCCTCGCGTGTGTCCATGCAGGTCGCCCAGCGCCTGTACGAGAACGGCTACATCACCTACATGCGTACCGACTCGGTGAACCTGTCCCAGGAGGCCGTGAACGCGGCCCGGACGCAGGCCACCGAGCTCTATGGTGCCGCCTCGGTGCCCGAGAAGCCCCGCGCCTACGCCAAGCGCAGCGAGTCCGCGCAGGAGGCCCACGAGGCGATCCGTCCCGCCGGCGACTCCTTCCGCACCCCGGCGCAGGTGAAGGACGAGCTCCGCCCGGACGAGTTCCGCCTCTACGAGCTGATCTGGAAGCGCACCGTGGCCTCCCAGATGGCCGACGCCAAGGGCTACACCGCCACCCTGCGCTTCTCCGCCGCCGCGGCCGACGGCCGCGTGGCCGGATTCTCCGCCTCCGGCACCGTGATCACCTTCAAGGGCTTCCTGGACGCCTACGAGGAGGGCAAGGACGCCGGCGCAGAGGACGAGTCCAAGGACTCCATGGGCCGCCGCCTGCCGGAGCTGTCCCAGGGCGACACCCTCACCGGCGACCCCGTGGAGCCCACCGGCCACGAGACCACCCCGCCGGCCCGCTACACCGAGGCCTCGATCGTGGCCGAGCTGGAGCGCCGCGAGATCGGCCGCCCGTCCACCTACGCGCCCACGATCTCCACGATCATGGACCGCGGCTACGTGACCAAGCGCGGCAACGCCCTGGTCCCGTCCTGGACCGCCTTCTCCGTGATCGGACTGCTCGAGGACTACTTCGGCCAGTACGTGGACTACGACTTCACGGCCCGCATGGAGGACGACCTCGACCGCATCGCCGCCGGCGAGCTGGCCCGCGACGCCTGGCTGCAGACCTTCTACTTCGGCGCCGAGGACGGCGACGAGGGCCTGCGGAACATCGTGGAGAACCTCGGGGACATCGACGCCCGGGCCGTGAACTCCCTGCCCATCACGGACGAGATCACCCTCCGCGTGGGCCAGTACGGCCCCTACCTGGAGAAGCCGCTGCCCGCGGACGCCGAGGCCGGCACCACCCCGCCGCGCGCCAACGTCCCGGAGGACCTGGCCCCGGACGAGCTCACCGCCGCCAAGGCCGAGGAGCTCTTCGCCACCGCCAAGCCGTCCGAGCGCCTCCTCGGCCAGGACCCGGAGACCGGCCGGGACATCGTGGCCAAGGACGGCCGCTACGGGCCGTACGTCACCGAGGTCATCCCAGAGATGACCGAGGAGCAGGTGCAGGCCTGGATGGACGCCCAGCCCACCGAGTACTACAAGAACGGCAGACCCAAGCCGAAGAAGAAGCCGAAGAAGGAGAAGCCGCGCACCGGCTCCCTGTTCACGTCCATGGACCTGGACACCGTCACCCTGGAGCAGGCGCTGCAGCTGATGTCCCTGCCCCGTGTGGTCGGTGCGGACGCCGAAGGCGAGCAGATCACCGCCCAGAACGGCCGCTTCGGCCCGTACCTGAAGAAGGGCACGGACTCCCGGTCGCTGCAGTCCGAGGAGCAGATCTTCTCCATCACCCTGGAGGAGGCCCTCGAGATCTACGCCCAGCCCAAGCAGCGCGGCCGCGGCGCCGCGAAGCCGCCGCTGGCCGAGTTCGGCGAGGACCCGGTGTCCGGCAAGAAGGTCGTGGTCAAGGACGGCCGCTTCGGCCCGTACGTCACGGACGGCCAGACCAACATCACCGTCCCGCGGGGCAAGGACCCGGCGCAGCTGACGGCCGAGGAGGCCTACCAGCTGCTGGCGGACAAGCGCGCGAAGGGCCCGGCCACCCGCGGCGGCGCCAAGAAGCCGGCGGCCCGCAGGGCACCGGCCAAGAAGACCACCACACGGAAGAAGGCCTGAACACCATGCGCCTCGGCGTTCTGGACATCGGGTCCAACACCGTCCACCTGCTGCTCGTGGACGCCCACCCCGGGGCCCGTCCCGTCGCCTACGCGGAGCACAAGCGCTCCCTTCCGCTGATCCGCTACCAGGACGCCGACGGCGCCATCACGGAGGAGGGCCAGCAGGAGCTCGTGGGATTCGTCCGTGAGGCCGCCGCCTTCGCGGAGGAGCACCGGGCCGAGGACATGATCTCGTTCTGCACCTCCGCGATCCGCGAGTCCGCCAACGGCGCCGCCGTGCTGGACCGCGTGCAGGCGGAGACCCGCGTGCACCTCTCGGAGCTCACGGGGGACCAGGAGGCGGCCATGACCTACTTCGCCGTGCGGCGCTGGCAGGGCTGGGACGCCGGATCCATCCTGAACTTCGACATCGGCGGCGGCTCCTTCGAGATCGCCTACGGCCAGGACGAGCTGCCCTCGCACGCGCTGTCCCTGCCGCTGGGCGCCGGCCGTCTCACCCGCGACTGGATGCCGGAGGACCCGCCCAGCCCCAAGGCGGTGAAGAAGCTGCGCAAACACGTGGAGAAGCGGCTCGAGGAGGCCTACGCCGCCTTCCCGCGCGTCGAGTCCCCCGTGGTGGTCACCGCCACCTCGAAGACGTTCCGTTCGCTCGCCCGGATCACCGGGGCGGCGCCTTCGGCGGCGGGCCCCTTCGTGAAGCGCCACCTGCGCGCGGACGACCTGCACCTGTGGGTGAACCGCCTCGCGGCGATGACCATCGCCGAGCGGGCGGAGCTGCCCGGCGTCTCGGAGGTCCGCGCGCACCAGGTGTTCGCCGGGGCGATCGTCGCGTTGGCGGCGATGCGCACGTTCGGCATCGCCCAGCTCGAGATCTGCCCGTGGGCGCTGCGCGAGGGCCTGATCCTCAACCGCCTCGACGCGCTCATGCTCGAAGGGCACCTCACCCGTGACGGCCGGCCCGGAGTCGGACACGTGAACCTCAACACGGACACCCTCCTTCCGGGGCTGAGTCTGGGGGTGCGCTGACCATGCCGGACTCCTCCGCCCACCTGGCCCCGGCCCCGCGCTTCGGCGCGGACATCCCGGTGACGCTCTCGTCGTCGTCGGTCTTCCCCCTGGGGACCCAGGACGTGTTCGCCACGGCCGAGGACCTCGGCTACGACGGCGTGGAGGTGATGGTCACCCACAACGCCTTCAGCCGTGATGCCGACCGTCTGGTGAAGCTCTCCGAACGCCACGGCCAGCCGATCGACTCGATCCATGCCCCGACCCTGCTGTTCACCCAGCAGGTGTGGGGCTCCGCGTGGTCCAAGATCCGCCGCTCCGTGGAGCTGGCGCAGGCCGTGGGCGCGGCCACCGTGGTGGCCCATCCGCCGTTCCGCTGGCAGGGCACGTACGCGGTGCGCTTCGCCGAGGGGATCCAGGAGCTGATGGCGGAGACCGGTGTGGTGATCGCGGTGGAGAACATGTACCCGTGGCGGGCCTACGGCAGGGAGGCCAAGATGTATCTGCCGCACTGGAATCCGCTGCCCGAGCCCTACGAGCACATCTGCTGGGACTTCTCCCACGCGGCCATCGCCCGCGTGGACTCTCTCGACGCCGTCCGCGAGCTCGGGCCCCGGCTGCGGCACGTGCACCTCACCGACGGCAACGACTCCGGCAAGGACGACCACCTGGTCCCCGGCGAGGGCACCCAGCCCGTCGCCGAGTCCCTGCGCCATCTGGGTCGAGTGGGTCTGGCCGGTACCGTGTGTGTGGAGGTCGGCACCCGCGGCGTCGAGTACGCCGGGCAGCGCGAGGAGAAGCTCGCCGCATCCCTCGCCTTCGCCCGCGAGCACCTCGCCGCCTCTGGGCCGGCCGCCTGAACGAGACCACCGATCCGTCGAAGGAGCGATCCACCCCATGACGCAGACCCCCACCGACGCCCGCATCGCCATCCTCGGACTGGGCACCATGACCGGCGCCATCCTGGCCGGGATGCTGGACCAGGGGGTGCCCGCGGAGAACGTCGTGGCCACCACCCGCTCCGCGGCCTCCGCCGAGAAGGCCGCCGCACGGCACGGGGTGACCGTGACCTGTCAGGAGCAGGACCCGCAGGCCAACCACGCCGCCGTCGCCGAGGCGGACATCGTGCTCGTCGGCGTCAAGCCGAAGGACATGGTCGCCACCCTCAAGGACCTGGCGCCGTCGCTGCGCCCGGACACGGTGGTGGTCTCCGTGGCCGCCGGCGTCACCTCCGCCACCCTGGCTGCGGTCCTGCCGGAGGGCCAGCCGATCGTGCGCACCATGCCGAACACCCCGCTGACCGTCGGCTCCGGCGTGGTCGGCGTGGCCGAGGGGCCGACCGTCACCGCCGCGCAGTCCGCCGCCGTGCGTGCCCTGTTCGCCGGCTCCGGCCTGGTGGTGCCCGTGGAGGAGGAGCAGCTCTCGGCCGTGGTGGCCACCGCCGGCTCCGCCCCGGCCTATGTGTTCCTGCTCGCCGAGCTGATCGCCGCCCACGGCGCGCAGATGGGCCTGGACGCCGAGGCCGCCGAGGCCATGGCCGCCGCCACCGTGAAGGGCGCCGGCATCATGCTCCAGCAGGAGGGCGCCAAGGCCGAGGACCTGCGCAAGGCCGTGATGAGCCCGAACGGCACCACCGAGAAGGCCGTTGAGGCCTTCCTCGACGGCGGCATGGAGGACCTCGTGAACCGCGCCATGGACGCAGCCGCGAAGCGCGACGCAGAAATGGCCGAGGAGTTCCGCGCCTGACCTCAGCCCGCCCCAGACGCTTTCGCTCGCGAAACGGGAGGCGCAGACAGACACCGATGCCCCCGTCACCACACCCTGTGGTGACGGGGGCGTTGTGGGGAGCGGCCGTCGTCGGGGAACGGTGAAACGGGAGGCGAGTGCGCGGTTTTAGCGGGCGCTCTCCTCGAGCACATGCGTCCGAAACTCGTCGTCGAGGCGCGTGAAGGCGCGGTGCCGCGGCCGAAGACCGCGAGCAGCGCCGGGACCTCTCAGGGTCGCGCGGCGAAGCGCTCGATCAGGTCTGTGTGGCCGGAGACGATCAGCGTGTCCCGCGGGCCGACCTTGGTGTCCGGCTGGGCGTAGGTGAACTCCTCGCCCGGGGTCTTCACGCCCACGATGGTCACGCCGTACTTCTTGCGCAGGTCTGACTCGGACAGGGTGAAGCCCACGGTCTCCGTCGGCGGGTGCATCTTGACGATCGCGAAGTCGTCGTCGAACTCGATGAAGTCCAGCATGCGCCCGTTGACCAGGTGCGCGGCGCGCACGCCGGCGTCGAACTCCGGGAAGATGATGTGGTTGGCGCCGATGCGGCGCAGGATCTTGCCGTGCGCGGCGGTGATGGCCTTGACCCAGAGGTGCGGGATCTCCAGGTCCACGAGGTTCACGGTGATCAGCACCGAGGACTCGATGGACGTGCCCACGCCCACCACCGCGGCGGAGAAGTCCTCCGCGCCGAGCTGGCGCAGCGCCTCGGCGTCCGTGGCGTCCGCCTCCACCACGTGGGTCAGCGTGGACGCCCACTTCTGCACCAGCACCGGGTCCTTCTCGACTGCCAGGACCTCGCGGCCCTGCGTCACCAGCTCCTGCGCGGTGGCCGCGCCGAAGCGGCCCAGGCCGATCACGAGCACGGGGGCATGGGGGTCGATGCGCTTCTGGTCAGCCAAGGATCGGCCTCTCGACGGGGTAGCGGTAGAGCACACGGCGCTGGCGCAGGGCCAGGGCCGCGGCGAACGTGATTGTACCGACGCGGCCGGCGAACATCAGGCCCGTCAGCACGTAGACGCCGGCCGGCGGCAGCTCCGCGGACAGGCCGGTGGACAGCCCGCAGGTGGCGAACGCGGAGATCGCCTCGAACAGGGGGCGCTGCAGCTGCTCGGTGGTCATGGCAAGCACCACAAGGGTTGCCACCAGGACGAGGGTTGCGCCGAGGGCCAGCACCGCGATCGCCACGCGCAGGCTCTCCGGGGCGATCGTGCGGCCGTGGACGGTGACCTCCTTGTCTCCGCGGGCCTCGGCGACGATCGCCAGGAACATCACGGCCAGCGTGGTGACCTTGATGCCGCCGGCGGTGGAGGCCGAGCCGCCGCCCACGAACATCAGCGCGTCCGTCAGCAGCAGGGTCTCCGAGGTCTGGGCGTTGACGTCGATCACCGAGAACCCGCCCGAACGGGTCATCACCGAGGCGAACAGGGACTGCCCGATCTGCTCGCCTCCGGTCATGGGACCGAGGGTGTTCGGGTTCGTGTGCTCGAAGAGCCAGATGAACACGGCGCCCAGCGCCAGCAGGATGAGGGTGACCTCCACGGTCAGCTTCGTGTGCAGGTTCCACTGGCTGTAACGCCAGCCCTTCTGCATGAGCACCAGCACCACGGGGAAGCCCAGGGCGCCCACGAACACGCCCACCGCGATCAGGGTGAGCAGGTACGGCTCGTGCGCGAAGGACTCCAGCCCGTCCGGGTGCAGCACGAAGCCGGCGTTGTTGAAGGAGCTGATGGCATAGAAGACCGCGTGCCACAGTCCCCGCCCCAGGGATCCGGCCTCTGCGATGAACCGCGGCGCCATGAGTGCGGTAAGGATCAGCTCCGCGGTCAGCACCGTCACCACCACCACGCGCAGCAGCTTGCCGACCTCGCCCACGTGGCCCGTGGTCATGCCGCCCTCCTGGGTGAGCAGCTTGGACCGGACGCCGAGGTGACGGGAGACGGCCAGCGTCAGCAGGGACGCCATGGACAGGATGCCCAGGCCGCCGATCTGGATGGCGACCAGGATGATCACGTGGCCGAGCGTGGACCAGTGCTCCGCGGTGTTCACGGTGGTCAGGCCGGTCACCGAGACGGCGGAGACGGCGGTGAACATCGCGTCGTGCAACGGGGTGGGGTGGCCGTCCCGTGCGGCGAACGGCAGGGACAGCAGGGCGGTGAAGACCGCCGAGACCAGGGCGAACGCCGTCAGCGCGGAGCGGGCGGGGGAGGACCCGGCCAGGTGCTTGACCGTGTGCGAGGTGCGGCGGACCGCCGCGCGCACGCCGCGGCCGGACTCCAGTGAGGAGGAGTTCCACGGCTGGGGACGGCGTCGCCTCACCGGGCGGGGGCGCGGCACCGATCGGTGCACCGCGGGAGGCAGGCGGCGTGGACGGGCAGGGGCCATGGGTCGACAGGCTACCCGTCGACCGGCCTCGTGTTCGCGGGCGCGCTTCCGCGGTCGCACCACGTGTGGTGCGCACGCGGGGGCTTCACCCGTCCGTCATGCGGGGCGCGTCACCCGTCCGTCATGCGGGGCGCGTCACCTGTCCGTCATGAAAGGCCCTCGACAGGCGTGAGGGGGCGCACAGTCGTAGGCTGTGAGTGATGAGTGCCACGTCTTCACCCAGTGATTCCCAGCCGGCAGCGGTCGTCTGGCACTCGGACCTGCTCAAGTACCGATTCAGCGCCGAGCACCCGATGGCCCCGCTCCGACTCGATCTCACCCACCGTCTGATCGAGTCCTTCGACCTGCTCTCGGGCGAGAACGTGCGGATCATCGAACCGCCGGTGGCCACGGACGAGCAGCTCCAGCTCGCCCACGCCCCGGAGTACATCGCCGCGGTGAAGGCCGCCTCCTCGGGCGGCACGGAGGACGAGGAGCACGGCCTCGGCTCCGAGGACTGCCCGATCTTCCCGGACCTGCACGAGTCCGCCGCGCGCATCGCCGGCGGCACGCTGGCCGCTGCCGAGGCCGTCTGGTCCGGCGAGGTCAGGCGCGCAGTGAACTTCTCCGGTGGCATGCACCACGCCTCCCGCAAGGCGGCCTCCGGGTTCTGCATCTACAACGACTGCGCCGTGGCCATCCAGCGTCTGCTGGACCTGGGCGCCGAGCGCATCGCCTACGTGGACGTGGACGCCCATCACGGCGACGGCACCCAGTCGATCTTCTACAACGACCCCCGCGTGCTGACGATCTCCATCCATGAGACCGGGTTCGCCCTGTTCCCCGGCACCGGGTTCGCCAACGAGGTGGGCGGACCGGAGGCGCTCGGCTCGGCCGCGAACGTCGCCGTCCCGGCCCGCACCGGTGACGCCGGCTTCCTGCGGGCCACCCACGCCACCGTCCCCCAGCTGCTGCGCGCCTTCGCCCCGCAGGTGCTCGTCACGCAGC
>NZ_BCSN01000037.1 GCF_001570885.1 Micrococcus lylae NBRC 15355
TTTTTTGCCGTTGTTTGGGTGTTGGGGGTGTGGTTCTAGGGTTACGGCGGTCATAGCGTGGGGGAAACGCCCGGTTCCATTCCGAACCCGGAAGCTAAGGCCCACAGCGCCGATGGTACTGCAACCGGGAGGTTGTGGGAGAGTAGGTCGCCGCCGGACATTCTTTGTGGGTTGAGGCCCCGTACCTGTGTGGTACGGGGCCTCCCCTTTTTTTTGTGTGCCGTGGTTTCCCGTTTTTGTGCGGGGCTGCCGTGTGGGTGCGGCGTTCGGGTGTATGTGGGCGTGGTGTGTTGGTGCGCGGGGCCTTCTCTTGCCGGTGCCGGCTGGACCAGTGCCCACCGCTGTCTCTGGCGGAGGCTGCCCTGGCCTTCTCGTCGTACGATGGGAAGTCGATCCGCTGTGTGCGTGGGCGGCTCCAGCATTCTTCCCTCGAGTAGTAAGGACCCCTGTATGAGCGACTCCCGTGACCGGGACCACCGATCCGAGCACCGTCATGACGATCGTGACGGGGGAGGGGCCCAGAACGGGCGGCGCCGTGGTTCGGGCCAGGGCCGTCCCCTGCGGTCGGGCCGTCCTCATCGTGGTGGCCGCGGGCAGGGCGGTGAGGGTCGTCTCGACGGCGACGTCGGCACACGCGGCGGATCAGGTGCCCGTGCCGGCGGAGAGCGTCGTCGTGACGACGAGCGCCGTGGGGGGCGGCCTGGGCGCCACGGGCGCGCCGGCGCAGGGAGGGGCCGTGTTGAGAAGTCCACGTCCGGCAAGCCGCCGCACAATCCCAAGGACCTGCGCGCCTCCAACCGTGTGGACCAGGGGCGTTCTCCTGACATCGACGAGGATGTGACCGGCAAGGAACTCGACCGAGCTACGCTCAAGCAGGTCCAGGGTCTGGACGAGAAGCAGGCAGCCTGGGTCTCCAAGCACCTCGTGATGGCCGGCCGTCTCATGTACGACGACCCTGCCCAGGCCTTCCAGCATGCGCTGGCCGCCAGCCGGCGCGGCGGTCGGTTGGCCTGTGTCCGCGAGGCGGTCGCACTGACCGCGTATGTCGCCGGCGAATGGCACGAAGCGCTCCGTGAGTTCCGGACCTACCGCCGCATCACCGGCGACGAGACCCACATCGCTGCGCAGCTCGACTGCGAGCGCGCCCTCGGCCGCTCCGAGAAGGCCGTGAAGCTGGCGTCCGAGATCGACATGGCCACGCTGGACCGGGACGCCCGCGTCGAACTGGTCATGGTGCTCTCCGGAGCCTACGAGGACATCGGCGACCTCGACGCCGCGCGCAAGGCGCTGGAGATTCCTGAGCTCGACCGTCGCCGCGGGTACCCCTTCTCTCCGCGCCTGTTCCAGCGCTACGCTGACGTGCTCTCCGCCCTCGGCCAGGAGAAGGAGTCTCGTCAGTGGCAGCACTACGTGCGCGTCGCAGAGAAGGCCCTCGGCATGGGAAGCTTCGCCGACCCTGACATCGTGGACATCGACACCGGCCCGTCCGAGGAGGAGCGAGCCGAGCGCCGTGCCGCCCAGGACGCCGAGCGCGCCGCCCGTGCAGAACCCGAGGCGGCAGGCAAGGAAGCCGTCTCAGACACCGACGCGGACGTCGCTGAGGATGGCACCGACGCGGACGTCGCTGAGGATGGCACCGACGCGGACGTCGCTGAGGATGGCACCGACGCGGACGTCGCTGAGGATGGCACCGACGCGGACGCCGCTGAGGATGCCGTGCACGCGCAGGACGGCGCCGTGGACCCGTCGGAGCGTGACTGATGTCCACTGCGCGGTTCTTCCACGGTCACGACGGCCTGCTCTGCGACCTCGACGGCGTGGTCTACGCCGGCGCCGGTGCCATCCCCGGGGCCGTCGAGTCCCTGGCCGCGCTCATCGAGGCAGGCATCCCGGTCGCCTTCGTCACGAACAACGCCTCGCGGTCCCCGCAGACCGTGGCGGACCACCTGCGAGACCTCGGCGTCCCCACCGACGCCGAGCACGTCTTCGGCTCGGCCCAGGCCGGTGTCGCGCTGCTGCGGCAGCACGTGGCGGCCGGCGCGAGCGTGCTGGCGGTCGGCTCGGACTACCTGGCCGGCCTGCTCGGGGAGTCGGGATACCGCGTCGTCTGCTCGGCATCCGACCGTCCCGACGCGGTCGTCCAGGGGTTCGACCCGTCGGTCGGATGGGCACAGCTGGCGGAAGCCGCCTACGCCGTCAACGCCGGGGCCGTGTGGATCGCCACGAACCTGGACCTGTCCATCCCGCGCGCCGAAGGCGTGGCACCCGGCAACGGCGCCCTCGTCGGAGCGGTCTCCCACGCGACGGGCACCTGCCCGGTAGCGGCCGGCAAGCCGGAGCCCCACCTGTTCCAGACCGCTGCCCGTGAGCTCGGGCTGGTGAATCCGCTGGTCGTGGGGGACCGCCTGGACACGGACATCCGCGGCGGAAACGCCGCGGGCTTCGACACGGTCATGGTGCTCACCGGCATCGACACCCGCCAGTCGGCGGAACAGGCCCGGGAGGCCGACCGCCCCGGCTGGATCGTCGACGACATGACGGCACTGGCCGCCGAGATCGACCGGTGAGGGTCCGCGCAGACGTGGCGCTGGCCGAGCGCGGTCTCGCCCGATCCCGCACCGAGGCGGCCGCCCTCATCAAGTCCGGCCTCGTCCTCGCCGATGGCAGACCCGTCGCCCGGGCCTCCCAGCGCGTCCTGCCGACGACGGCACTCACCGTGGCCGACGACGGTCCACGGTACGTCTCCCGGGCCGCGCACAAGCTCGTCAGCGCCCTGGACGCCTTTCCGGACGTCGCCGTGGCCGGGCGCCGCTGTCTCGACGCCGGCGCCTGCACCGGCGGCTTCACCCACGTCCTCCTGGAACGGGACGCCGCCCACGTCGCGGCGGTGGACGTCGGCCACGGCCAGCTCCATGAGGTGCTGCGCACCGATGACCGCGTCCTCGTCCGGGAATGGCTGAACGTGCGCACCCTCGTGCCGGAGGACGTCGACGGTCCCGTGGAGCTGGTCGTCTCCGATCTGTCGTTCATCTCCCTGCGCCTGGTGGTGGACGCCCTTGCCGGCGTCTGCGTCGACGGCGCGGACCTGCTGCTCATGGTCAAGCCGCAGTTCGAGGTGGGCAAGGCCGCCCTGCCGAAGTCGGGCGTCGTGACGAACCCGGCCGACCGTCGTCGTGCGGTGGCGGGGGTGCTGGAGGCGGCCGCGGCCGCCGGACTGGCCCCGCGGGGACTGGCCCGCTCCGGGCTGCCCGGGCAGGACGGCAACGTCGAGTTCTTCCTGCACCTGCGGCGCACGGACGCGCCCGCCTCCGCCGTCCTCGAAGACGTCCCGGGTCATGCCGATGTGGACTGGGCCTGAGGGGTCAGCCCCGCTGACTATGCTGGGACGACCGCGCCGTCGGCCCGCCGGCCGTCGGTGAGACACGTCCGGGAGGAACCCATGTCCGCCACCGCGCCGCGCCGCGCCCTCGTGCTCGCCCACACCGGCCGCCAGGACGCGATCGCCGCCGCCCTGCAGGCCGTCGACATGCTGGAGGACGCCGGGCTGCGCGCCGTCCTCCTCGACACCGATGAGGCCGCCGTCCGCGAGCTCGCCCCCGGCGCCGAGGACTTCGCCCCCGAGATCCTCGGGCGGGACTGCAGCCTTGCGGACATCAGCATCGGCCTCGTCCTGGGCGGCGACGGCTCCGTGCTCCGCGCCGCCGAGCTCGTGCGCGGCTCGCAGGTTCCGCTGGTCGCGGTGAACCTCGGGCACGTCGGCTTCCTGGCCGAGGCCGAGCGCACCGACCTGCAGCACACCGTCGAGGCCGTCGCGGGCGAGCGGTACACCGTGGACGAGCGCATGGCCCTGGACGTGGTGGTCAAGGTCGCAGGGCGCCAGGTCGCCCGCACCTGGGCCCTCAACGAGGCTTCCGTGGAGAAGTCCAGCCGCGAGCGCATGCTCGAGGTGGTGGTCTCCGTGGACGATCACGCGCTGTCCTCCTATGGCTGCGACGGCGTCGTCATGGCCACGCCCACCGGCTCCACCGCCTACGCCTTCTCCGGCGGCGGGCCCGTCGTGTGGCCCGGCGTGGAGGCCCTGCTCTGCGTGCCGATCAGCGCCCACACGCTCTTCTCCCGCCCGCTCGTGGTGGGTCCGGCGTCCACGCTCACCGTGGACGTGCTCACACGGACGAACGAGAACGGCGTCCTCTGGTGCGACGGCCGCCGGACGGTCGAGCTGCCGCCGGAGGCACGCATCGAGGTCTCCCGCTCCGCTGAGCCGGTGCGCCTGGCCCGTCTGTCCCTGACCCCGTTCTCCGAACGCCTCGTGCGCAAGTTCCAGCTGCCCACCGAGGGCTGGCGCGGTCCCGTCACCGGTGAGGACCGTGCGGAGGCGACCCGCACCGCCGTCGAGACCGTCGAGCCACGTCACGCGGCCCCCCGTCCGGTCGTCGTGCCGCCGGCCACCGCGGCGCTGCCGGTGGTCGACTTGCGCGGGCAGAGGGGGCCGTCGTCATCCACGGAGGACCGCCCGTGATCGAGTACCTGCGCATCGCCGACCTCGGCGTCATCTCCGCCGCGGACGTGGAGCTGGACCCCGGCTTCACCGTCGTCACGGGGGAGACCGGCGCCGGCAAGACGATGGTCGTCACCGCCCTCGGCCTGCTGCTGGGCCGCCGCGCCGACGCGGGCACCGTCCGCCACGGCGCCCGGCGCGCCGTCGTGGACGCAGGCCTGCGCGTATCCGCCGACAGCCGTGCGCTCAGCCTCGCCGAGGCGGCCGGCGCCGTGGTGGAGGCGGAGGACGACGACGGCCCGGTGGACCTGGTCCTGAACCGCACCGTGGCCACGACCTCCGACGGGGGCGGCACCCGCTCCCGGGCGGCCGTCGGCGGCCGTTCGGCCCCCGTGAGCCTGCTCAGCGAGGTGGGCGCCCACCTGGTGGCCGTGCACGGCCAAGCCGACCAGCTGCGCCTGCGGTCCGCCGGAGCCCAGCGCCGGGCCCTGGACGCGTTCGCGGGGGAGGAGCTCGCCGCCGAGCTCGCCGCCTACCGCACCGCACACGCGCGCTGGAAGGGCGCGACCGCTGAGCACGCCGAGCTCACCGCCGCCCTCCAGGAACGCGCCCGTCAGGCGGACGCCCTGCAGCGCAGCCTCGAGGAGATCGACGAGGCCGCCGTGGAACCGGGAGAGGACGAGGCCGTCCGTGCCAGGATCCGCCGGCTGGAGGACCACGAGCAGCTGCGGGCCACCGCCGCCGGTGCCTACGGCCGCCTCTCCGGCGCCGACCCGGACGCGGGGCAGGAGGTGCCCGGGGCGATCGCCCTCGTGGAGTCCGCCCGCCAGGAGCTGCTGGCCGCCCCCGGCGAGGAGGAGGAGCTGGACGAGGCCGCCCGCCGGCTCGGGGAGGCAGCCGTGGTGCTCAACGACATCGCCGGCGACATCGCCCGGTACCAGGCCGACCTGGACGCGGATGCCGAAGGCGACCTCGACGCGGCCCAGGCGCGCCTGGCCGAGCTCACCCGGCTGCAGCGACTCTACGGCCCGGAGCTGTCCGACGTGATCGCCTGGGCCGAGCGGGAGCGTCCGCGCCTCGACGAGCTGCAGGGGGACACCGACCGCCTGGACGGACTCGCCGCGCTCATCGAGTCCTCCGGCGCCGAGGTCGCCGAGCGGGCCGCCGCCCTGCGGCGGTTGCGCAGCCAGGCCGCCGCGCGCCTGGAGGAACAGGTCACCGAGGAGCTGCACGCGCTGTTCATGCCGGACGCCTCCTTCCATGTGGGGCTCACCCCGCTGCCGGAGGGGGAGTACGGCCCGCACGGCGCGGACGAGGTGGCCCTGCTGCTGCGCCCCCACGCCGGCGCCGAGCCACGACCCCTGGGCAAGGGCGCCTCCGGCGGCGAGCTCTCCCGCGTGATGCTCGCCCTCGAGGTGGTCCTGGCCGCCACCGACCCCGTCCCGACCTTCGTCTTCGACGAGGTGGACGCCGGCGTGGGCGGCGAGGCCGCGGTGGCCATCGGCGCCCGGCTGGCCCGGCTCGCCGAACACGTGCAGGTCATCTGCGTCACCCACCTGCCGCAGGTCGCCGCCTGCGCGGACCGCCACGTGCACGTGCGCAAGAACTCGGACCCGGACGCCGGCGTCACCACCTCGGACGTGAAGGTCCTGGACGCGGACGAGCGGATCGAGGAGCTGGCACGCATGCTGGCCGGGCACGCGGACTCCACCGCCGCCCGCGCGCACGCCCGGGAGTTGCTGGCCCAGGGTCCACAGGGACACCAGGGGTGAACGGGCCGCGCCCGGTGGTACGCTCGAATTCCGTGGTGCAACGTCATTCTCGTCTTCAGAAGTCCAGCGCGGTCACCCGCCAGATCTTCGTCACCGGTGGCGTGGCGTCCTCTCTCGGCAAGGGCCTCACCGCGTCGTCGCTCGGCCACCTGCTCCGCGCTCGCGGCCTCCGCGTGGTGATGCAGAAGCTCGACCCGTACCTCAACGTCGATCCCGGGACCATGAACCCGTTCCAGCACGGCGAGGTGTTCGTCACCGAGGACGGGGCCGAGACGGACCTCGACATCGGCCACTACGAGCGCTTCCTCGACGAGGACCTCGACGGTGTCAACAACGTCACCACCGGTCAGGTCTACTCCACCGTGATCGCCAAGGAGCGCCGCGGCGAGTACCTCGGCGACACCGTCCAGGTCATCCCGCACATCACGGACGAGATCTGCCGCCGTATGCGCCTTCCCGCCGCCCCGGCGGAGGGGAAGCAGGCCCCGGATGTGATCATCACCGAGATCGGCGGCACCGTCGGCGACATCGAATCCCAGCCGTTCCTCGAGGCCGCCCGCCAGGTCCGCCAGGACATCGGCCGGGAGAACGTCTTCTTCCTGCACGTGTCCCTGGTGCCGTACATCGGCCCGTCGCACGAGCTGAAGACCAAGCCGACCCAGCACTCCGTGGCCTCCCTGCGCAGCATCGGCATCCAGCCGGACGCGATCGTCCTCCGCTCGGACCGCGAGGTCCCGGAGGATGTGCGCGGCAAGATCGCTCGCATGTGCGACGTGCCAGCCGACGCCGTCATCAACTGCCCCGACGCGCCGTCGATCTACGACATCCCGAAGACCATCCACGCCCAGGGTCTCGACGCCTACGCCGTGCAGGCCCTGGACATGAAGTTCAAGGACGTGGACTGGACCCGGTGGGACACGCTCATGGAGGCCGTCCACGAGCCGAGGCACCAGGTCGAGATCGCCCTGGTCGGCAAGTACATCGACCTGCCGGACGCGTACCTGTCCGTCACCGAGGCCCTGCGAGCCGGCGGCTTCGCCCACCAGGCCCGCGTCAGCATCCGCTGGGTCCCCTCGGACGAGTGCGAGACCGCGGAGGGCGCCGCCCAGGCGCTGGCCGGTGTGGACGCGATCTGCGTCCCCGGCGGCTTCGGCATCCGCGGCGTGGACGGCAAGGTGGGCGCCCTGAGACACGCCCGCGAGCACGGCCTGCCGGCCCTCGGCCTCTGCCTCGGCCTGCAGGCCATGGTGATCGAGTACGCCCGCACCGTGCTCGGCTGGGCCGACGCACAGTCCACCGAGTTCGACCAGGACACCGACCACCCCGTGATCGCCACCATGGCCGAGCAGAAGGACATCGTGGCCGGCGAGGGCGACCTCGGCGGCACCATGCGCCTGGGCTCCTACCCGGCGACCCTGGTCCCCGGCTCCGTCGCCGCCGAGGCCTACGGCACCAGCGAGGTCACCGAACGCCACCGCCACCGCTACGAGGTGAACAACCGCTACCGCGGGGAGCTCGAGGAGGCCGGGCTGGTCTTCTCCGGCACCTCCCCGGACGGCTCCCTCGTGGAGTTCGTGGAGCTGCCCAGGGACCAGCACCCGTACTACATCGCCACCCAGGCGCATCCGGAGTTCAAGTCCCGCCCGACGAACGCCCACCCGCTGTTCGCCGGACTGGTCCAGGCCGTCCTCGACAACCGGCAGGACGCCTGAGATGGCACCGAAGCCGCAGCCGGACGCGGCCGCCGACGAGAACCGCCGCCGCGGGCGTGCGCCGCTGCGCGACGTCCACGCACCGCGCAGGGTCAAGAAGGCCAAGACCGTCTTCGAGGGCAGGGTGTGGGACGTGGAGCGGGAGACGTTCCGCATGGACCCCAAGGACAAGGACGCCGATCCGATCGTCCGCGAGGTCCTGATCCATCCCGGTGCCGTCGCCGTCCTGGCCACCCGCACCGCCATGACCTCCGCCGGTCCGCAGGAGCAGGTCGCGCTTCTCCGCCAGTACCGCCACCCGGTCGGCATGGAGCTCTGGGAGATCCCCGCCGGGCTGCGGGACAAGAAGGGCGAAGACCTGCACCAGGTGGCCGTCCGCGAGCTGTGGGAGGAGGCCGACCTGCGCGCCCGAGAATGGCACACCCTGGTCGACTTCTTCACCACCCCCGGCGGCTCCACCGAGGCCATCCGCGTCTTCCTGGCCCGCCAGGTGGAGGAGGTCCCGGAGGGCGAGCGGTTCACCCGCACGGAGGAGGAGGCCCATATGCCGCTGGCCTGGATCGCCGTGGACGAGGTGACCGACGCCGTCCTGGACGGGCGCATCCACAACCCGCAGGCCGTCGTCGCGGTCCTGGCCCTGCACGCCCACCGCGCCCGTGGCTGGCGGCGGCTGCGTCCCGTGGACGCGCCCTTCGTGCCCGGCCGCCAGGACGACCCACGGGGATGAGCACCGAGGACGCCGCGGCACCCTCCGCCGAGCTGACCGACGCCGTCCGGAGGTTCCTCGACCACCTCACGGTCGAGAAGGGCAGGTCCGCGAACACCCTCGCCGCCTACCGCCGTGACCTGGACCGCTACCTGCGCTGGCTGACGGCCTCCGGAGTGACCGCGCCGGAGGACGTGGCCACCGGCCACGTCACCGGCTTCCTGCAGGCGCTGTCCACCGGCGGGGACGGCGGCGCCGCGCTGGCCGTCCGCTCCGCCGCCCGGGTGCTCGTGGCCGTCCGCGGCCTCCATCGGTTCTGGGCCCTCGAGGGCCTTGCGGCGGACGACCCCGCCCGCGCCGTCTCCCCGCCGAAGCCCGGCCGCCGGCTGCCCAAGGCGCTGAGCATCGAGGAGACCACCGCGCTGCTCGAGGCCTGCTCCGAGGACACCCCCACGGGCCTGCGGGACCGCGCGCTGCTGGAGTTCCTCTACGGCACCGGCGCCCGCGTCTCCGAGACCGTGGGCCTGGACGTGGACGACGTCGTGGGCATCACCGCCGCCCTGTCCGAGAGCACCGGATCCGCCCACCACGACGACGGCCCCGCGTCGGGCCAGCCCGTCGTCCGTCTGTTCGGCAAGGGCTCGAAGGAGCGCGTGGTCCCGGTCGGCCGCTACGCCGCCTCCGCCCTGGACGCCTACCTCGTCCGTGGCCGCCCCGCACTGCTGGCCGGGGCGACGACGTCCACGCCGGCCCTGTTCCTGAACACCCGCGGCGGCCGGCTGTCCCGGCAGTCCGCCTGGGCCGTCATCCGCAGCGCCGCCGAGCGCGCCGGGATCACCGCCGAGGTCTCGCCGCACACCCTGCGCCACTGCTTCGCCACCCACCTGCTCTCCGGCGGCGCCGATGTCCGGGTGGTCCAGGAGCTGCTCGGCCACGCCTCGGTGACCACCACGCAGGTCTACACGCTCGTCACCGTGGACACCCTTCGGGAGGTCTACGCCTCGGCCCACCCGCGGGCCCGGTGAGCCGGATGGGGCGTCGGGCGATGACGGGGCACGACGGGCACGTCCTGCTCGCGGTGTTCGCCGTGCACAACGTGGAGGAACTGGTCACGGGCAGCAGGATCCCACTCGTCGAGGAGACACTGCTGCGCCGGACGGGGCAAGGGCGGCCAGGAGTCTGTGCCCTGGCGGCCCTCACCGGCGCTGCGGCGTCAGTGCCGGCAACCGTCCTCGCACTCCGCGCCGCCCGCACCGTGCGTCCCTGACGACGAACCGCCCGCAGCCGGCGCTCCAGGAGGCCGACCGCGGGCGGTCCGAGATGCGAGCGGTCAGCCGTTCGGCAGCTCGCGCTGGTCCGGACCGTTGTACTCGGACAGGGGGCGGATCAGGGCGTTGGAGGCACGCTGCTCCATGATGTGCGCGGTCCAGCCGGTGATGCGGGAGGCGATGAAGATGGGCGTGAACATCTCGGTGTCGAAGCCCATCAGGTGATAGGTCGGACCGGCCGGATAGTCCAGGTTCGGCTTGATGTCCTTGGCCTCGCCCATGGCGGCCTCGAGGCCGTCGTACAGGCCGAGCATCTCGTCGCGGCCGTAGTGGGCGATCATGCGGTCCAGGGCGGCCTTCATGGTCGGTACACGGGAGTCGCCGTTCTTGTAGACGCGGTGGCCGAAGCCCATGATCTTCTTCTTCTGCGCCAGGGCGTCCTCCATCCAGGCCTTCGCGCGGCCGGCGGCGTCCTCGCGAGACTCCTCCTTGCGGATGCCGATCTCGTCGAAGGTGTGCATGACCGCCTCGTTCGCGCCGCCGTGCAGCGGGCCCTTGAGGGCGCCGATGGCGCCGGTCACGGCCGAGTGCAGGTCGGACAGGGTCGAGGTGATCACACGGGCGGTGAAGGTCGACGCGTTGAAGGAGTGCTCCGCGTAGAGGACCATCGACACGCGGAACGCGTCGACGACCTCCTCCGGCTGCTCCTCACCGAAGGTCATCCACAGGAAGTTCGCGGAGTAGTCCAGATCCGCGTTCGGCTCCACGACGTCCTGGCCGCGGCGCCGGCGCTGGTCGTAGGCAACGACCGCCGGGAACGCGGCGAAGAGGGCCTTGGCCTTCTCCAGCTCGGCCTCCGGGGAGGAGTCCTCCGCCTTCGGGTGGTTCGCGCCCAGCACGGAGACCGCGGTGCGGCCCACGTCCATCGGGTGGCAGTCGGTCGGCAGCAGGTCGATGGCCTGCTTCACGTTCGGGTCCAGGGCGCGGTGTGCGCGCTCGAACTCCTGGAACTGCTTGAGCTCGTCCTCGGTGGGCAGGTCGCCGGTCCACAGCAGCAGGGCGACGGCCTCGAACGGCAGGTTCGCGGCGAGGTCCTGCACCGGGTAGCCGCGGTAGAGCAGGGAGTTGGTCTCCGGGTTCACCTTGGAGATCGCCGTGTAGTCCACGACGACGCCGGCAAGGCCCTTCTTGATCTCGTCAGACATGGTGTCCCTCCTTGGGGGAACGGCCGGCGGCGCGGCGTGGGGGTGCCGCGCCGCCGGCGGGGGTGGTTCAGAGGTTGGCGTTGTTGGACTCGATGTCGAGCGTCGGGACCTCGAAGTTGAAGATCCCGGTGTCGAACTGGTTGTACGCCTCGTAGTCCACGAGCTCGTAGAGACGCGCACGGGTGAGCATCTGGTCCACCTGCGACTGCTGGGTGCCCTCGGTGCGGATCGCGTCGAGCACGCGCTCGGAGGCGCCCATCGAGGAACGCAGCAGGGTCACGGGGTAGATCACCATGGCCACGCCGACGTCGGCGAGCTGGTCGCGGGTGAACAGCTCCGACTTGCCGAACTCGGTCATGTTCGCCAGGACCGGGACGCCGAGGGGCTTCAGCTCCCTGCAGACGGTCTCGAACTCGCCGAGGTCCTTGAGGGCCTCGGGGAAGATCGCGTCGGCGCCGGCTTCCACAAGGGCCTTCATACGGGCGATGGCCGCGTCCAGGCCCTCCACGGCGCGCAGGTCGGTGCGCGCCATGATGAGGAAGTTCGGATCACGGCGGGCGTCCACGGCGGCGCGGATGCGCTTGACCGCGGTCTCCAGGTCCACCATGTTCTTGCCGTCCAGGTGGCCGCAGCGCTTCGGATTGAACTGGTCCTCGATGTGGCAGCCGGCCAGGCCGGCGTCCTCGAGCTCCTGGACGGTGCGCGCCACGTTCATCGGCTCGCCGAACCCGGTGTCCGCATCGATGATGCAGGGCAGGTCCGTGAGGCGGGCGATCTGGCCGCCGCGGGCGGCGACCTCGGTGAGGGTGGTCAGGCCGACGTCCGGCAGGCCCAGCTCGTTCGCCAGGACGGCACCGGAGATGTAGACACCGGGGAAGCCCTTCTCCTCGATCAGCCGCGCGGTGAGCGGGGTGAACGCGCCCGGGAACTGGGCGGCGCCGCCCTCGGCGAGCGTCGCGCGCAGGTTCTTGCGCTTCTGCTCGGCGGTGAGCGTGGAGTACAGCATCAGAACAGTCCCTTCGGGGCGTCGGCCAGGTCCTGCTCCGTCAGCCAGGCCGGGTCGGCCTTGACGTTGAGCTGGTCCAGCTCGCCGGCCTTGAGCTCGGACAGGCGCTGCACGGCGTCCAGGAACCGGTCCTGCTCCTCCGGGGTCACGATGCCCTCGGCCAGGGTGCGGAACTTCTGGATGTACTGCTCACGGGCGAACGGACGGGCGCCCAGCGGGTGGGCGTCGGCCACGGCGATCTCGTCGGTGATGACGGTGCCGTCGGCGAGCGTGATCTCCACGGCGCCGCCGAAGGCCTTCTCGTCCAGGTCCATCGAGTGGTAGCGGCGGGTCCACTCCGGGTCCTCCACGGTGGTCACCTTGTGCCACAGGGCGACGGTGTCCTCGCGGCCGGCGCGCTCCGGGGCGTAGGAGTCCACGTGGTGCCAGGTGCCGTCCTGCAGGGCCACGGTGAAGATGTACGGGATCGAGTGGTCGAGGGTCTCGCGGGAGGCCGTCGGGTCGTACTTCTGCGGATCGTTCGCGCCCGAGCCGATCACATAGTGGGTGTGGTGCGAGGTCTTGATGAGCACCGACTCCACGTTCTTCGGGTCGGTGGCCTCCGGGTGCTCCTTGTGGAGCTTGCGGGCCAGATCGATCCAGGCCTGGGCCTGGTACTCGGCGGAGTGCTCCTTGGTGTAGGTGTCCAGGATGCCGCGCTTGGGCTCGCCCTTCTCCGGCAGCGGGACCTCGTAGCGGGCGTCCGGGCCGTCGAGCATCCAGGCGATGACGCCGTCCTCGCCCTCGTAGATCGGGACCGGGGAGGTCTGGCCGCGCATGGCGCGGTCGGCGGCCTCGACGGCCATCTTTCCGGCGAACGCCGGGGCGTGGGCCTTCCACGTCGAGATCTCGCCCTTGCGCGACTGGCGGGTGGCGGTGGTGGTGTGCAGGCCCTGGCCGATCGCCTGGAAGATGGTCTCGGTGTCCAGGCCGAGCAGGGTGCCGATGCCGGCGGAGGCCGACGGGCCGATGTGGGCCACGTGGTCGATCTTGTGCTTGTGCAGGCAGATCGACTTGACGAGGTCGACCTGGACCTCGTAGCCCGTGGCGATGCCGCGGACCAGGTCCTTGCCGGAGCGGCCGGCGTGCTGGGCGACGGCCAGGATCGGCGGGATGTTGTCGCCCGGGTGCGAGTACTCGGCGGCGAGGAAGGTGTCGTGGTAGTCCAGCTCGCGGACGGCGACCCCGTTGGCCCAGGCGGCCCACTCCGGGGAGACCTTCTGGCCGATGCCGAAGACGGTGGCGCCCTCGCCGTTGGCGGACACCGGGTGGCACATGGCCTGCGCCCGGGCGGCAACGATCGGGCCGCGCTTCAGGGAGGCGACGGCGACGGAGGCGTTGTCGATGATGCGGTTGATGATCATCTCCTCCACCTCGGCCTCCACCTCGACGGGGTCGACGGCGACCTCGGCGAGCTTCCAGGCGAGCTGGTCCTCACGGGGGAGGTTCTCCTCCGAGCGGTAGACGCGGACTTCGTGGTTCTTCATCGGTTCTCCTTCGACGACGCGGTCAAGAGTGTGTCGGTGTGGTCGGGGGTCGTGTGGCTGGTCAGGTGGCGGAAGGCGTGGTGCAGGTGCACCCGCGTGGTGGCCTCGGCCAGGTCCCCGGCGCCGGAGGCGACCGCGGAGGCGATGTCCGCGTGTTCGGCCGCGGAGGCGGCCAGACGGGCCGGGTCGTTGGCGGAGAGTCGGCGCAGTCGGGCCAGGTGCAGCCTCAGGGTGCGCAGCGCCGAGACGAGGTAGGGATTGGCCGCCGCTTCGTCGAGGGCGACGTCCAGGTCGCCGGCCATGTCGTAGTAGTCCGAGGGGTCGGCCCCGGCGTCGAGGGCGTCGGCCACCGTGGCGAAGCGCTCGGCCAGGGCGCGGAAGCGGTCGGCGGTCTCGCCCCGGGCGCGCTCGGCGGCGCGGCGGGCGAGCAGGGACTCGAGGGCGATGCGCAGGTCGAACAGCTGGTCGGCCTGTTCGAGAGAGAGGTCTGCGACGAGGACGCCGCGGCCGCCGCCCTGCTCGGCCAGACCGTCGGCGACCAGCTTGGAGAGGGCCTCCCGCACAGGCGTGCGGGAGATGCCGAGGCGCTCGGCCTGCTCCACCTCTCCGAGCACGGTGCCGGGCGGCAGCGTCCAGTCCAGGATCTCGGACCGGAGCGTGTGGTACGCCCTCTCACTTGCTCGCATGACTCCAGTGTATACAGAACGAACGGAAGTAAGGGAAGCCACCGGGGTCATTTCCCTGTCGCATGGAGAAAATGTATACATCGAACCTTGTTCGTGTGTGAGTGGGGACACTACGATCAGGGTATGGCGACTCATGATGCTTCCACCACCCCCACGGCCGGCGCGTACGCCGAGGCGCACGCCCGGTCTCTGTCCGATCCGGACGGCTTCTGGCTGGAGGCCGCCCAGGCCATCGACTGGACGACCCCGCCCACCTCGGCCGTCGACGACTCCGACGCGCCCCTGTACCGCTGGTTCCCCGACGGCGTGATGAACACCGCCTACAACTGCCTGGACCGCCACGTCGCAGCCGGCCGCGGGGACGCCGTCGCGCTCGTCCACGACTCCGCCATGACCGGCGAGGTCACCGAGTACACCTACGCGCAGCTCACCGAGAAGGTCGCCGCGGTCGCCGGTGCGCTGGCCGCCGAGGGGGTCGGCAAGGGGGACCGCGTCCTGGTCTATCTGCCGATGATCGCCGAGGCTCCCATCGCCATGCTGGCCTGTGCCCGCCTGGGCGCCGTCCATTCCGTGGTGTTCGGCGGCTTCGCCCCCAAGGAGCTGGCCGCCCGCATCGACGACGCCGCCCCGGACGTGGTCCTCACCTGCTCCGGCGGCATCGAGCCCCGCCGCCGTGTGGAGTACCTGCCGGCCGTGGCCGAGGCCCTCGAGGAGGCGGGGCACACCGTCCGCACCGTGCTGGTGCACCACCGCGACGGCTTCCAGACCGCTCTGGCCGACGTCGCCGACCGCGGCGGCGCCGCCTGGAAGGACTGGGGCGAGGCCGTGGACGCCGCCGAGCCGGCCGCCCCCGTGGACGTGAAGGCCACCGACCCGCTCTACGTGCTCTACACCTCCGGCACCACCGGCAAGCCCAAGGGCGTCGTCCGGGACAACGGCGGCCACGCCGTGGCGCTGCGCTGGACCATGGAGAACATCTACGACGTGGGCCCGGGCGAGGTCATGTTCACGGCCTCGGACGTGGGCTGGGTCGTGGGCCACTCGTACATCGTGTACGCCCCGCTGCTGGCCGGTGCCACCACCGTCCTCTACGAGGGCAAGCCGGTGGGCACCCCGGACGCCGGCGCGTTCTGGCGCGTGATCTCCCAGCACGGGGTGAAGTCCTTCTTCACCGCCCCCACCGCTCTGCGCGCCATCCGCCGCGCGGACCCGGACGGCGAGCTGAAGGACCAGTACGACATCTCCTGCCTGAAGACCCTCTACGCGGCGGGCGAGCGGCTGGACCCCGAGACCCAGAAGTGGGCGGAAGGGCTGCTGCAGATCCCGGTGGTCGACCACTGGTGGCAGACCGAGACGGGCTGGGCCATCGCCGCCAACCCGGTGGGCCTTGAGCTGCTGCCGGTGAAGACCGGTTCGGCCTCGGTCCCGTCACCGGGCTACGACCTGGTCGTGCTGGACGGCATGGGCGAACCGGTGGAGGCAGGGGTGGAGGGCAACATCGCCGTCCGCCTGCCGATGCCCCCGGGCACCCTGCAGAGCCTGTGGGGCGACGACCAGCGCTTCATCGACTCCTACCTGTCCGCGTTCGAAGGCCACTACGCCACCGGTGACTCCGGCATCGTGGACGACGACGGCTACGTGTTCGTCCTGGGCCGCACGGACGACGTCATCAACGTCTCCGGCCACCGTCTGTCCACCGGCGTGCTCGAAGCCGCACTCGCCACGCACCCGGCGGTCGCCGAGTGCTGCGTGATCGGTGTTGCCGACGACTTCAAGGGACAGCGTCCCTCCGGCTACGTGGTCCTCAAGTCCGGCGTGGCAGCTCCCGACCCCGGATCACAGGAGGAGACCAGGCTCTTCGACGAGCTCACAGCGGCCGTCCGCCGCGGCGTGGGCCCCGTGGCCGACTTTCGCGACGTGGCGATCGTGGATGCCCTGCCGAAGACCCGCTCCGGCAAGATCCTGCGCAAGACCATGCGGCAGATGGCCGACGGCGAGGAGTACACCGTGCCCTCGACCATCGAGGACGCCTCGGTGCTCGAGGACCTGAAGTCGTTGCTCTCTCCGCGCGGCTGACAGGCCACCGGCTCGTCGGGGAGCGTGGGGGACGCGGCCGGCGGAGGCGAGGGTCGTCGTCGTGGCCTGCGGCTTCGGCACGATCCGCGAGCAGGGTCTACTGTGGAGTCCGAGCAGAACGGCTCCGACCGCCCCCGGCACCGCACCGGTGCAGGAGGTGCGGAGGACGCCGCCCCAGCCACCCGCCCCGGACCGCGGCCGCGCGCCGTTCCGGGCAGAAGGAGTCGCAGCCCGTGTCGACGTACGACCCGATCCCCGTGATGACCATCAAGGGCGAGCCGGTCCTGGGCCCCACCGGACGGCCCAAGCACGACTTCCCCGAGCCGCGCCCGCTCGAGGGCCATGGTCCGGCCCGCATCATCTCGATGGTGAACCAGAAGGGCGGCGTCGGGAAGACGACCTCCACCATCAACCTCGGTGCGGCCCTGGCCGGCTACGGCCGCCGCGTGCTCATGGTGGACTTCGACCCCCAGGGAGCCCTCTCCGCAGGGCTCGGCACCAGCCCCCACGAGCTCGACGTCACCGTCTACAACGTGCTCATGGAGCGGAAGACCTCGGCCAAGGATGCGATCCTCGAGACCGAGTTCGAGAACATGGACCTGCTGCCGGCGAACATCGACCTGTCCGCCGCCGAGGTGCAGCTCGTCAACGAGGTCGCCCGCGAGCAGGTGCTCGAGCGAGCCCTGCGCCAGGTGCGGGACGAGTACGACGTCATCCTCATCGACTGCCAGCCGTCCCTCGGCCTGCTCACCGTCAACGCCCTGACCGCCTCCCACGGCGTGATCATCCCGCTGACCGCCGAGTTCTTCGCCCTGCGCGCCGTGGCGCTGCTGGTGGAGACCATCGAGAAGGTCCAGGACCGCCTCAACCCGGACCTGGAGATCGACGGCGTGCTGGCCACCATGTTCGACCAGCGCACCCTCCACTCCAAGGAAGTCGTGGGCTCGCTCGTGGCCGGCTTCGGGGACAAGGTCTTCGAGACCGTCATCAAGCGCTCCATCAAGTTCGCTGACGCCACCGTGGCCGCCGCCCCGATCACGCAGTTCGCCGAGAACCACGACGGCGCCAAGGCCTACCGGCAGCTCGCCCGCGAGCTCATCTGCCGCGGCGGGGCGCCGTGACCGGCTGAGCCGCCGCCGGGCGGGCCGAAGCTCACACCGGCGAGACCGCGACGGGCGCGCGACGATCTGCGAGAATGGCAGTTCGACGTGCGCCCGACGCGCGTCCGGGGCCCGGCGGCCGACGCCGCGGCGCCCCCACCGACACCACCGCCCGCAGCCTGTGCCCACGGCCGACGAGACCGGCCGACTGCGCCGCGCCGAGCGAGCGGACGAACCAGGAAGGACCACGACTTCCATGAACTCCCGCAAGCCGCGAGGCTCCGGACGAACCCCTGCCGTCGGCAAGCGCGGCGGCCCGTTCCAGGAGCGTGACTTCCAGCGTCAGATCGGCGCCCGCAAGGGCGCGGGGAGGAAGGGCGGTCCCCGTCGCCGCGACGAGCCGACCCCGGACTTCTACGACGAGGCTCCGCGCACCCGCCGCACCCGCCGCGGCAAGGGCGCCGGCGCCGCCCGCGCGGCGGAGCAGAACCTCGGCCGCATCCACCACGAGGACGGGGAGCGACTGCAGAAGGTCATGGCGGCCGCCGGAGTCGCCTCCCGCCGCGTCTGCGAGGACCTCATCGCCGAGGGCCGCGTGGAGGTGGACGGCGTCATCGTCACCGAACCCGGCCTGCGCGTGGACCCCAAGACCTCCGTGATCCGCGTGGACGGCATCTCCGTGCAGACCGACGTGGCCAAGCAGTACCTCGTCTTCAACAAGCCGCGCGGCGTCATCTCCACCATGGTGGACCCGGACGGCCGGCCGTCCATCGCCACCTACCTCAAGTCCGGCCAGGAGCACCTCTTCCACGTGGGACGCCTGGACAACGACACCGAGGGCCTGCTGGTCCTCACCAACGACGGCGAGCTCGCCAACCGCCTGCTGCACCCCTCCTACGAGGTGCCGAAGACCTACCTGGTCCAGGTCAAGGGGCCGCTGCCCAAGGGCGTCTCCAACCAGCTGCGGGCCGGAGTGGAGCTGGAGGACGGACCGGCCAAGGTCGACTCGTTCAAGCTCGTGGACTCCACCCCGGGCCACGTGCTCGTGGAGGTCGTCCTGCACTCCGGCAAGAACCGCATCGTCCGCCGCATGTTCGACGCCGTCGGCCACCCGGTCGAGCGCCTCGTGCGTGTGAAGATCGGCCCGATCCTGCTCGGCGACCAGAAGCAGGGCTCCGTCCGCGTCATGAACGCCCAGGAGCTCGGCCACCTCAAGGCGATGGTGGGCCTGTGAGCACGGCCGGTCCTGCGGCGCTGCCGCAGCCGGTGCTGGTGCGCGGCACCGGCCTGCTCGGCACCTCGATCGGCCTCGCCCTGCGCGGCAGCGGCGTCGAGGTGCTCCTGCACGACCCGTCCCCGTCCGCGCTCGCCGTGGCCCGGGACATCGGCGCCGGTCGGGCCGTGGAGCTCGAGGGGGACGTCGCCGGGGCCGGTGCTGGCGAGGGCACGGACGTGACGACGCCGGGCACGGTCGTCGTCGCCGCGCCGCCGGACGTGGCCGGCCGTGTGGCCGTGGACTCGCTGCTCCGCTGGCCCGAGGCCGTGGTCATGGACATCGCGTCCGTGAAGGCGAGCGTGCAGACGGACGTGCGTGCCGCCGTCGAGAAGGGGCTGCTCTCCGCGGAGTCGGCGAGCCGCTACGTGGGCACCCACCCGATGGCCGGACGAGAGCGGTCCGGCCCCGTCGCCGCCCGCGGCACCCTGTTCACCGCCGCGCCCTGGGTCGTCTGCGCCGAACCGGACACCGCTGCCGAGGCGGTCGCGGCCGCTGAGGCGCTCGCGGCCTTGACCGGCGCCACGGTGCACACGATGGACGCGGGGGAGCACGACGCCTCCGTCGCCCTGATCTCGCACCTGCCCCAGGTGGCGGCCTCGCTCGTGGCCTCCCGGCTGCAGCAGACCCCGGCCGCCTCGCTGGCCCTGGCGGGCAACGGCCTGCGGGACACCACGCGCATCGCGGCCTCCGACCCGCAGCTGTGGGTGCAGATCCTCGCCGGCAACGCCACGCGCCTGGTGGAGATCCTCCACGGGGTCCGCGCGGACCTGGACCGGCTGATCGGCACCCTCGAGGCCCCGGACGCCCCCGGTGCGCGGCTCGACATCGCCCAGCTGATCGCCGAGGGCAACGCGGGCCAGGCCCGGATCCCCGGCAAGCACGGCGCCCCTCCGCAGGCCTTCGCCGTGGTGACGGTCGTCGTGGACGACACCCCCGGACAGATCGCCGCGGTCCTGCAGGCCACCGGCGACGCCGGAGTCAACGTGGAGGACCTGCGCATGGACCACGCCTCGGGACACGAGGTGGGCATGCTGGAGATCTCCGTGCTGCCCGGCCGCCGCGAGGAGCTGACGGCCGCCCTGACCGAACGCGGATGGAAGGTGGTCTGAGATGACCGAGAACCCGAACCCCACCCCGAGCCCGGCCGTGGACGGCGTCGTCGACGTCACCGGGACTCCGACCGACGTCGCGCCCGTGGCCTCCGGCCGCCTGGTGGTGGCCGTGGACGGCCCGTCCGGCTCCGGCAAGTCCTCGGTGTCCAAGCAGGTGGCCCGCTCCCTCGGGGCCGTCTACCTGGACACCGGCGCCATGTACCGCGCCGCAGCCTGGCACTGCGTCAACGAGGGCGTGGACCTCGACGACGCCGACGCCGTCACCGAGGCCGTGCGCGGCATGGAGCTGACCCAGTCCACCGATCCGGACTCCGAGCACATCGCCGTCGGCGGCCACGACGTCACCGAGGCCATCCGCACCCCCGAGGTCACCGCCGTCGTGTCCCGCGTCGCCGGCGTCATCCCCGTGCGCGAGATCCTGCAGGGCCGCCAGCGCGCGGAGATCGAGCGCGCCGGCCGCATCGTGGCCGAGGGCCGCGACGTCACCACGGTGGTGGCCCCGGACGCCGAGGCCCGCGTGCTGCTGACCGCCTCCGAACAGGTCCGCATGGCCCGCCGCTCCGGACAGCTCGCCGCAGCCGCCTCCGGCGTGGACGCTGAGACCCTCAAGGCGCAGGTCGCCGGACGCGACCGCACCGACTCCGCCCACTCCAGCTTCGAGCGCCCCGCCGACGGTGTGACCCTTGTGGACTCCTCGGAGCTGGACTTCGACCAGACCGTCGCGGCCGTCCTGGCCGCCGTGCAGCTGCAGGCCGGAGCCCCGGCCGTGGAAGGACACCGCCCGTGAGAGAGAACGACAGGACCCTGCCCGACGAGGGCCAGGACTACATCCCCGAGCACGAGGACCAGGTCGCCGAGCGCCTGGCCTCCATGACCGAGGAGGAGACCGACGCCCGCGCCGCCTCCCTGCGCGCCGGCCTCGAGGACTACGACCTGGACGAGGACGACGCCTCCCTCCTCACCGGCTGGGACGACGAGACCGACGACGTCACGGACGCGCCGGTTCCGCCGGTCCTGGCGATCGTGGGCCGCCCGAACGTCGGCAAGTCCACGCTGGTCAACCGCATCATCGGCCGCCGCGAGGCCGTGGTGGAGGACGTCCCCGGCGTCACCCGTGACCGCGTCTCCTACGAGGCCGAGTGGAACGGCCGCGTGTTCACCGTGGTGGACACCGGTGGCTGGGAGCACGACGCCAAGGGCATCCACAAGCGCGTGGCCGAGCAGGCCGAGCTCGCCGTGGACGTCGCCGACGCCGTGGTCTTCGTCGTGGACGCCACGGTGGGCATGACCGCCACCGACGAGGCCGTGGTGACCATGCTCCGCCGCAAGGCACGCCCGGTGATCGTGGCCGCCAACAAGGTGGACGACGCCATGCAGGAGGCCGACGCCGCCGAGCTGTGGTCCCTGGGCTTCGGCTACCCGTACCCGGTGTCGGCCATCCACGGCCGCGGCACCGCAGACCTGCTGGACGCCGCCCTGGAGGAGCTTCCGGAGCAGTCCGCCTACGGTGGCCTCGTGCCGCGCGGCGGCCCACGCCGGATCGCGCTGATCGGCCGTCCGAACGTGGGCAAGTCCTCCCTGCTGAACAAGCTGGCAGGCTCCGATCGCGTGGTGGTGGACGACCTGGCCGGCACCACCCGCGACCCGGTGGACGAGCTCGTGGAGCTCGGCGGCCGCCTGTGGCGCTTCGTTGACACCGCGGGCATCCGCCGCCGCCAGCACATGGCCCACGGCTCGGACTACTACGCCTCCCTGCGCACCGCGTCCGCCCTGGACCGCGCCGAGGTGGCCGTGGTGCTCCTCGAGGCGAACCAGGTGATCTCCGAGCAGGACGTGCGCATCGTCCAGATGGCGCTGGAGTCCGGCCGTGCCCTTGTGCTGGCCTACAACAAGTGGGACCAGGTGGACGAGGACCGCCGCCACGACCTCGAGCGGGAGATCGAGCGGGACCTGGCCCACGTGGCCTGGGCCCCGCGCGTGAACATCTCGGCGAAGACCGGCTGGCACAAGGACCGCCTGGTCCCGGCGCTGGAGACCGCCCTGGAGTCCTGGGAGACCCGCATTCCGACCGGCAAGCTCAACGCCTTCCTCGGTGAGCTGGTGGCGGCCCACCCGCATCCGCTGCGCGGCGGCAAGCAGCCCCGCATCCTGTTCGCCACCCAGGTCTCCTCCCGCCCGCCGAAGTTCGTGCTCTTCACCACCGGCTTCCTGGACCCGGGCTACCGCCGCTTCATCATCCGCCGCCTGCGCGAGACCTTCGGCTTCGAGGGCACCCCGGTCGAGATCGGCATGCGCGTGCGGGAGAAGCGCGGCCGCCGCTGAGCCGGCGCCGGACCGGGCCCGAAGGCCCGGTGGCTTCCCGACGACGTCCAGGATGTCCGCCTACGATGTCGCCATGACCGCCGCCCACCGCCGACACCGTCCCGCCGTCCTCCTCGCCGCTGCGGCGCTCGCCGTGGGCGGCGGGCTGACCGGCTGCGCCCAGATCGATCAGCTGACCGACAGCGCAGACGAGGCCCGGGCCTCGCTGCAGGGCCTGGAGGAGATGAGCCGGCAGACGCTTGAGCAGTTCGACTGGTCGAGCCTGGACGAGTACAGGGGCACCTGGCTGGGAGACGCCAGCGAGGTCACCGCGATGTTCCGTCGGATGCCCGGCGCCGAGGACATCCAGGACTTCCACATCAAGGGCGACCAGGGCGTCCTCGAGGTCCGGTACAAGGACGAGGCGTTGAAGGCCGACCCGGCCGTGCTGGAGCAGACGCTGCGCGAGCAGGCGGAGCAGGCGAGGCAGCGCATCAGGAACCTGGAACAGGTCGAGTTCAAGGTCGGGGACGAGACGTACACGTTCTGAGCCCGGCCCGAGGCTGCGCCGCCGGCGACGCCTCTTCCCGGCGGGCGACGGGCAGTGGCCTGCACGTGATTCCTGGGACGGCGCGCTCATGCTGTATGGTGTTCCAGTGCCGTTCCGGCAGCGATGCCGGTACGACATCTCGGGCATTGGCGCAGCTTGGTAGCGCGCTTGACTGGGGGTCAAGAGGTCGTGGGTTCAAATCCCGCATGCCCGACCCGATAGGACCCGCGAGATCATCTCGATCTCGCGGGTCCTTTCTCATTTCCTGGGCCGGCCGGCATGACGCGGGCAGGGTGGTGCTGCACGGCGCACGACGCCTCTGCGCGTCGAAAGTGCCGGTGTGTCCGCTCATGACCGACTCCTCGGTAAGACATTGCGCCGACCTGGGCGGATCATGTGTGATGGGTATCACTCTCACCCCACCTCGAGGAGACCTCCCCATGACCGCGTCCACCTCTGCCCACGGCCTGTCCCGCCGATCCTTCCTCGCGTTCGCGGGTGCCGGCGCCGTCGGTGCCGCCACCACCGCCTTCGCGATGCCCGCCTGGGGCGTCGACGCGATGCGCCCCGGCGCCGTGCGCGCCCCGCGTCTGACCGGCCAGGACCGCCAGATCATCAACCAGCTGCGGCCGGCCCGTGCCGTCGACGACCTGACCTACCTCACCGAGGTCGTCGGCCAGCGCTACACCGGCACCCCGGAGGAGGCGAAGGCCGCGGACTACATCGCCGACCAGCTGGACCGCGCCGGCTACGACGTGCTCGTCGAGCGGTTCGACGTGCCGGACCGCACCCTCGGCACGCTCTCCGGCGCGGGCCTGGACACTCGCTTCGGCTGGGGCGTGGGATCGGCCCCACAGGCCGTCCAAGACGCCACCGTGACCGGTCGCCTCCTGGTGGTGGACTCCGGCACGCCGGGGGACCTGCCCGCCGACCTGTCCGGACGCATCGTGATGCGCGTGATCTCCGTCCGATCCGAGGATGTGACCCCCTGGGCCGTGGCGGCCGCCGAACGCGGAGCCGTGGCCGTCATCGCCACACGTGCCGACTCGACCCCGCCGTCCCAGGCCTCCGCCTTCACCCCGCGGCTCACCGTCGAGCGGGTGGACATCCCGGTGGTCGGCGTCGGCCAGGTGCAGAAGCACCAGCTGCTCGGGCTCGGCGACGGCGCCGAGGTCACCCTGCAGACGATCGCGTACCGCAATCCGCGCAGCGCCAACGTGGTCGGCACCCGCGCCGGCCGCAAGGGACCGCGGCATGCCGCCCGCGAGCGGGTCATGCTCGGCGCCCACTACGACTCTGTGATCGGCTCCCGCGGCGCGAACGACAACGGCTCCGGCACCGTCGTCTGCCTGGAGCTCGCCCGCGTCATGGCGAAGGCGCCCACCCACACGGACCTCTCCTTCGGGTTCTGGGGCTCCGAGGAGGTGGGCCTGGTGGGCTCGCGCCTGCACGCGCAGAACCTCGAGCAGTCCGAGCGCGACCGCCTGCGCGGCGTCTTCAACAACGACATGGTCGCCACCAGCTGGGAACCGTCGGAGAAGTACTGGCTGCTGGACCTGCACGGCCGCTCCAACCCGGTCAACCGGGCCGTCCTGGCCGCGGGCGACCGCCTCGGCTACCGCACCAGCATGGGCGAGGTCTTCGAGATGGGCCGCTCGGACCACGCCTCCTTCTCCGAGGTGGGCGTCGACTCCGGCAACTTCGGCTGGCTGCACCGCGACGGCTTCATCCTCGAGCCCGAGTACCACTCCTCGGACGACACCGTGGCGCGCAACATCTCGCTGGACCGCCTGACGGTCTCCATGGAGATCCAGGGCTGTGCGGCCTACGCGCTGGCCACCGCCTGATCCGCCCGACGTCGCGGTCCGTCATCATCCAGGCGGATCCTCATCATGCGTGGCGTGATGAGGATCCGGGGGAGTGATGAGGAATCGCTGCCACAGCGCGACGGCGCCCCGCCTCGATGAGGTGGGGCGCCGTCGTCGTGGAATGGAAGAAGAGGAGGGCGTCCGGCCGACGGCCAACCGTGCCGGTCTCAGCCGGCGAAGACGGCGTGCACGTCCGGGACGCGGGTGCGGCCGCCGAGGGAGGGGATCTCCAGCAGCACGGCGCTGCCGGCCACCTCGCAGCCGATCGAGCGCAGCACCTCGTGGGCGGCGCTGAGGGTACCGCCGGTGGCGAGCACGTCGTCCAGGACGAGCACCCGGCTGCCGGGGGCCACGTCCGCCTGGACCTCGACGGTCGCCTGCCCATACTCGAGGTCGTAGGAGGCCTCGGCGGCCGGGCGGGGGAGCTTGCCGGCCTTCCGGATCGGGACCATGCCGACGTCGGCGACCATCGCGGCCGCGCCGGCGAGCAGGAAGCCACGGGCCTCGAGCCCGGCGACCACGTCGAACCGGCCCATGAACGGCGCGAGCATCTCCTTCACACAGGAGCGCAGGGCCACCGGGTCGGTGAGCAGCGGCATGACGTCCTGGAACACGACCCCCTCTTCGGGAAAGTCCGGGACAGGGGCGATCAGGCTGCGGGC
>NZ_BCSN01000038.1 GCF_001570885.1 Micrococcus lylae NBRC 15355
GGAGGGCCCGGGAGGGGTCAGTCGTTCTTGCGGCCGAAGACGATCTCGTCCCAGCTCGGCACGGAGGCGCGGCGGGTCGAGGACTTCGAGCGGGTCGGCTCCTTCTGCGCGCCGGGCTTCGGCTCCGAGGTGTCCTTGATCAGCACGTCCGCGATGCGTCCGCGCGAGGTCCCGCGGCCGGAGGTCGACCGGCCGGGGCGAGGCTTCTGCGCGGCGTCCTCGTTGGCGGCCTCGTCCTCGGCGGCCTTGTCCTCGTCCTGCGGGTCCGTGGTCTCCTCAGCCGCGGCATCCTCGTCACGGGCGTCGGCGTCGCCCGCGTCATCGTCACGTGCGGGGTCCGCGGAGCGGAAGGCGTGCACGGAGGCCAGCGGGCTGTCGTCGCCGGCGTCCTCGTCGTCCCACAGGTACTCGGTCCGGTCGGCCGAGACGGCGGAGCCGGCGCCGGTGTCGTCTGCGGCCGCCAGGGTCGGCTTCGCCGGCGGCTGCGGGTTCGGAGTCTCCTCCCGCGTGAGCATCAGGGCGAGGGCGTCGTCGGACTCCTCGTCTGCGCCGAGGCGCTGGCCGCGGCGGGCCCGGAGGATGTCGAGCAGCTCCTCGTCCGGGTCCGGGGCGGTGTCCGGGTGCAGGGCGGTCGGCTCGGCGGCCGGGCGCTCGGGGACGTCCCCCGCCTCGACGTCGAACGGGGTCTCGTCGTCCTTCGACCGGCCGGAGGGGATGTTCCAGGTCTCGGCGTCGGCCAGCAGCTGGGCCCAGCGGTTCACGTGGTCCACCTGCTTGGCGCCCTGACGGAACGCGAACCGGGCCGGCGGCTGCTCCTGCGTCGGCTTGGAGCGCAGCCCTTCCAGGCTGAAGTCCGCGACCACGGTCCATGGGCCCGGGCCCTCGCGCCAGGCGTCCCAGGTCACGGCGTCCGCGTCCAGGCCGAGCTCCTGCAGCCGATGGGAGACGAGCTCGCCCAGGGTGCTCGGGCCGCCGTCCTCGACCGTGGAGGAGTAGAGGTCCGGGCCGCCGACCCACACCTCGAGCTGCTGGACCTGCTGTGCGATCCACGCGCGCTCGGCCAGGACCGGGTACTCGAAGACGCGGACACGGGCCAGGGACGCGCCGGTGGCCTCGGCGACCTCCTCGGCGGTGGCGCCGGCGCGGATGCGGGCCTGGATCTCGCGGGGGGACACCTGGGCGGCCGGGACCTCGTCTGCGGCGTCGGCGCCGGGGCGGGTCGAGGAGCCAGCGCGGGGCCGGCCGACGGCGCCGGCATCGTCCTGCCGGCCGTCGGAGGCGGAGGCGACGTCCCCGGCGGAGGTGGGGCGGTCGTCGTCCTTCTCCCGGGACGCCGTGGCGGCGGGGGAGTCGGCGGTGCCGCCGCCGGAGTCGGCGGTCACCAGAGAGCGCACCTCGTCGGTCAGGGGGAGGGTGTGCTCGCCGCCGTCCTGGTCGGTCAGCCGCAGGGCGGTGCCGTCCTCGGTCAGTCCAGCCGGTCGCATCTCGGCCATGGGCGCCAGTGCCTTCCTTCGGGTCGTCTCCGTGCTCACCGGTGCGGCGGCGTCGGCCCGGGCCCAGACGGGTGCCGTCAGGACCGGGCGCGCCTGCGCGCGTCCGTCGTCCGATCCTAGAACACGTCCACGCTGTGACGAACGGAACACGGATGCGGCCGGCTCTCATTTGGCACCGAGGCGACGATCGTGCACAATCTACGCGCAACGGCGCCGTGTGGTCAGCCCCTCGTCGGGGTGACGAAGCCCCACAGTGACCAGCGGTCCGTCCCCCTTTCTTCACCGGCGGTGCGGCCCGTCCCGCCGGTCCAGACCTGAGCGGAGCGTGAGATCCCCCATGGCCACCGACTACGACGCCCCCCGGAAGAACGACGACGACGGCACCGAGGACTCCATCGAGGAGCTGAAGTCCCGTCGCACGGACACCCAGTCCGCCGTCGTCGACGAGGATGAGACCGAGGCCGCGGAGGGCTTCGAGCTGCCCGGCGCCGACCTCTCCGGCGAAGAGCTGATGGTCCGGGTGCTGCCCGCGCAGTCCGACGAGTTCACCTGCGCCTCCTGCTTCCTGGTCCGCCACCGCTCGCAGGCCGCGCGCGAGAAAGGCGGCCTCATCTTCTGCACCGACTGCGAAGGCTGATCCGCCGGGCGCACCCGCCGGCAGCAGACCACGCAGAACGCCCCGGGCATCCGGTCGGATGTCCGGGGCGTTCTGGCGTGTCAGGGGCGGGTCGTGCGCAGACCCTTGGTCCCATGCGCGGCGCTGCGACTCAGCGGTGCCCGTCGTGCTCCAGGTCCTCCGCCGCGGCGGTGTGCATGGTGCCGCCGAGGGCCGCGACGAGCTCCTGCGGACGGCGGGTGCTGGTCAGCCAGTACGGGGTGCGGTCGCGTTCGTCGGTGAGCTGGATGCGGACCACGGGGGAGATCCACCCGCGGATGACCGTGTAGGCGAGGCCGTGCAGACGGGCGCCGCGCTGCTGACGGGCGTCGTCGCCCAGGAAGCCGGTGACCTCGCCGAGGTAGGAGCGCTCGATGCGGGCCTTGCCGACCTGCAGGTCCGTGCCCGTCACCACGATCCGCGGAGTGGACGTGACCAGGACGATCGCCTCCACGATGAAGAACAGGACTGCCGCCACGATGCCGGTGGTCAGGTTGATCGGCGCGAACACCAGCACCGAGAGCGCGGCCAGCATGACGGCCACGACCCACACGCCCACGGACGGCGTCAGGCGCTCCTCGAACAGGACGGTCTCGGCCTCGGCGGCGGGGGCGGTCTGCTGGTTCTCACGCATGTGCTCCAGCTTCCCACACGGACCCCGTCCGCCCGGCCCGGCGCGCGGTCGCTCGGGTAGAGTGGCCCGCTGTGAGTGACATCCACCGCATCCCTGTGCCGCTGCAGCTGCTGGACGATGGGCTCGAGCCGCCCGCCTACGCCGTCGAGGGCGACGCCGGGGCCGACCTGCGCACCACCGTGGACGTGGAGCTCGCCCCCGGGGAGCGCGCGCTGGTCCCGACAGGCGTGGCGATCGCCCTGCCCGCCGGTTACGCCGCCTTCGTGCATCCGCGCTCGGGCCTGGCCGTGCGCCAGGGCCTGAGCGTCGTGAACGCCCCCGGCACCATCGACGCCGGCTACCGTGGCGAGATCAAGGTGCCGCTGGTCAACATGGACCCGTCCTCGCCGATCCGCCTGCAGCGCGGTGACCGCATCGCCCAGCTGGTGGTCCAGCCGGTGGTGCAGGCCGACTTCGTGCGGGTCGAGCGGCTCGAGGACTCCGCCCGCGGCGCCGCCGGATTCGGATCGACCGGAGGCTTCACCCCGGCCGCCGGACCGGACGCCGCCGCAGCCCCGCCGAACGACCGCTGAGCCGGACGCCCGCAAGGAGGAACGCATGATCTTCGGACGCAACCGCAACGTACGCCATGAGCAGGTCACCCTGCCCGAGGAGCTGATGGAGGACCGGGACCGCATCGCGGCCGGCCTGATGCCTGCCGGCGACGACACGACCGGCCCGTTCGACGTGGCCGACCGTCCGGACGCCAAGGGCTACATCGACCTCGGCTCCCTGCGCATCAAGGCCCGCCAGGGCATGAAGCTGCGCCTGGACTTGGAGGACAAGACCCAGCGCGTGATCGCCGTGACCGTCACCGCCGGCACGTCCGCCGTGCAGCTGCAGGCCTTCGCCGCCCCGCGCCGGACGGGCCTGTGGGACGACCTGCGGGCCGAGATCCTCGACGCTCTGGGCACCACCCCCGGTGCCGTGGCGGACGAGCGGCAGGGCCGCTTCGGCACCGAGGTCATGAGCCGTGTGCCCGCCTCCATGCCGGACGGCTCGCCGGGCTGGAACGTGGCCCGCTTCATCGGCGTGGACGGGCCCCGCTGGTTCGTGCGCGGCGTGATCCAGGGTGAGGCCGCCCTGCACCCGGAGGACGCCGAGGAGATCGAGGGCGTCTTCGCCGACCTCGTGGTCGTCCGCGGCGAGGAGCCCGTCCCGCCGCGCGAGCTGCTCCCGCTGCGCCCGCCGGTCAACGCGCGGCCGGTGCGTCGTCGTCGCCCGGGCGGCGAGTCCGCCGACGTCACCGGCGAGCGTGCCCCGGCCGAGGCCCCGCAGCTGCCCGAGCGCGGTCCCGAGATCACCGAGGTCCGCTGACATGGCCGAGACGGTCGAGCGCGTCGGCGTGGTCGCGACCGTCACGGTCCCGGCGGCTGACGCGGACGCCGTCTTCCGCGCCGAGCTCGCGGAGGCCCTGCCCGAGCCGGGGCAGGAGTCTGCCGAGGACACCGTCGTGCTGCTGTGGCATGGGCGCCGCCGTGTGCCCCAGGTGCTGCCCGGGCAGTGGCTGCGCGTGCGCGGAACGCTGACCACCGCCGACGGCGTCCCCACCGTCCACAACCCCGCCTACGACCTGGTTCCCGCACCGGGTCGCCGACAGGAGCGTCCGTGACCCAGCCCGACGAGCACCCCCGTCCCTCCGGGCGTCCCGACGACGGCGGCGCACCCGGACAGCACCGGCCCACCCCGGCGCCGGGCCGCGACGCCGCTGAGGCGGACGCGCCCCTGTCCCCGGACGCGCCCTCCGCGCTGATGCGCTCGTGGGGCGGGTCCGCACGGCTGGACGAGAAGGGCCGACTGGACCCGTTGGCGAGTGTGGGCGGCTGGCGCGGCATCGTGGAGGCCTCGCTGCCGACCTTCGTGTTCATGGTCGCCTTCATGGTGACCCAGGCGGTGTGGCCCTCCGGCGTCGCCGCGGTGGGCGTGGCCGTGGTGATGGGCGCGGTGCGCCTGGTCCAGCGGCAGTCTCCCGTGCAGGCCGTCGCCGGCCTCGCCGTGGTGGTGCTCTGTGTGGTCATGGCCCTCACCACCGGGCAGGCCCGCGACTTCTACGTCTGGGGCTTCGTGACGAACGGTCTCTACTCGCTGGGGTTCGTGGTCTCGATCCTCGTCGGCTGGCCCGTGGTGGGCCTGATCTTCGGCATGGTGCGCGGGGAGGGGGTGGACTGGCGCCACGACCGTGCCCGCCGCCGCGCCTACGCGGTGGCCACGTGGATCATGGTGGCCGTCATGCTCACCCGTCTGGCGGTGCAGCTGCCGCTGTACCTCGCCGAGGCCACGACGGCGCTCGGCGTGGCGCGTCTGGTGATGGGCCTGCCGTTCTATGCCCTCGGGCTCTGGCTGGCCTGGTCCGTGTCCGCGCCGCGGAGGACGGCGGCGGCCTGAGGCGGGGCGCCGTCCCCCGAGCCGGTGCGCGACGGCGTCGGTCAGGACCGTCCGTCCACCGGGTCCACGAGCAGGTCACGCAGCGTCGCCTCCGAGTCCGTCGAGCTCAGGAAGAACACCTCGTCCCCGGCCTGCAGCACCTCGTCAGCCTGCGGCGTCCGCGGGCGGCCGTCGCGCACGACCGCCACGAGCGGGGCCTCGTCCGGCCAGCTGATGGAGCCGATGCGCCGTCCGACGGTCCAGTGGTCCCGGGGCACGGTGTACTCGGACAGCGCCGCCTCGCCGGAGCCGATGTCCAGCAGCCGGACGAGGTCGCCGGTCTCCACCGCCTCCTCCACGAGCGCCGTCATGATCGACGGGGTGGAGACCGCCACGTCCACGCCCCATGCCTCGCCGAACAGCCAGTGGTTGCGCGGGTTGTTGACGCGGGCCACGGTCCGGCCGACGCCGAACTCGCTGCGGCCGAGCAGGGACACCACGAGGTTCGCCCGGTCGTCGCCCGTGGCGCACACGAGCACGTCCGCCCGGTCCAGCTCGGCGCGGCGCAGCACGGACAGGTCCGCGGCGTCGCCGACCAGGACGGCGGCGGAGCACAGGTCGGCGCGCTCGGCGATCTCGTGACGGTGCTCGATCACGCACACCTCGTGCCGGCGGGCGCACAGCTCCCGTGCGATGGACGTGCCGACCGCGCCGGCCCCGACGATGACCACCCTCATGACTCCTCCTTCTCCGGTGCCCCGGCCACGAGGGCCTCGACCTCGTCACGGCGGTCCACCGGGTGCACCAGGTGCACGACGTCCCCCTCCTGCAGCAGCGTCTCCGCGGAGGGGACGACGCCCTCGCCGAAGCGGGTCAGGTACGCCACCCGGGCCTCGGTGACCTCCTCGAGCTCGCCCACGGATCGGCCGTACCAGGACGCGGCACAGGTGAGCTCGCCGATCAGCAGTTCGCCGGAGGCGTCGCGGTGCTCGGAGCGCCCGGTGCCGGCCGGCAGCAGGCGGGAGAGGATGCGGTCGGTGGTCCACTGCACGGCGGCCACGGTGGAGACGCCGAGGCGCTGGTACACGGTCGCACGCTCCGGGTCGTAGATCCGGGCCACGGCATGGCGCACGCCGTAGTGCTCGCGGGCCACCCGGGCGGCGATGACGTTGGTGCTGTCGTCCGCGGAGACCGCGGCCATGCCGACGGCCTGCTCGATCCCGGCCCGGCAGAGGATGTCCTGGTCGAAGCCGACGCCGGCGACGGTGGTGCCGGAGAAGTCCTCGCCGAGCGCCTCGAAGCGGTGCCGGTCGCGGTCCACCACGGCCACCGAGTGGCCGGCGTCCTCGAGCGTGCGGGCCAGGGCGACGCCGACGCGCCCGCAGCCCAGGATGACGAAATGCGCCACGGTGAGTGCCTCCTCCTGCGGCCACGCTGGCCGCCGATCGCCATCATCCCACCCGGAGAGGACCGACGCCCGCGACGCGGGTACTGTGTCCGACGTGACGACGGTCCTGTCCTCTCTGCGCCGACTGCTGGTCGGCCGCCCCGTGGCCTCCGGGCCGGGGCAGCGCACTGTTCTGCCGCGCACCACGGCATTGCCCGTGCACTCCTCGAACGCGTTCTCCTCACTGGCCTACGCGCCGGACGAGGTGATCCTCACGCTCGTGACCGCCGGCGCGACGGGGCTGGCGCTGGGGCCGGTCGTGGGCATCGCGGTGGTCGCGATCATGCTGCTGATCGTCCTCGCCTTCCGTGCCGCGGTCGTCGCAGTGCCGCGCGGCGGCATCTACGAGATGGCCCGGACCAACCTCGGCCCGCGCTCGGGCGTCGTGGCGAGCTCGGCGCTGCTGGTGGACCTCGTGTTCACGGTGGCCGTGTCCCTCGCCGCGTTCGCGCAGTACGCGGTCGCCCTGTTCCCCGTGTTCCGCGGGCACCGCCTCCCCGTGGCGCTGGCGGCCCTGCTCCTGCTGGTCCTCGTGTGCCTGCGGGGAGCGGGACGCGGCCGCAGGATGACGGCCGTGCTGGTGAGCGTCTTCGTGGTGCTGCTGACCGCGACAATCGCCGTCGGTGTGGTCCAGGACCTGACCGGCGGCCTCGCCCGGGCCCAGTCCGCCGGCTACACCGTGGTGGACGCGGTCGCAGCACCGGCCACGGCCCTGGGCGTCGGGCTGTTCGCCCTGCGCGCCTTCGCCGCGGGGTCCGCCCTGCTGACGGGCGTGGAGGCCCCGGTCGGCGCCGTCGAGCAGGTCCGCCGGCCGTCGGTGCCCGGGGTGCGCTGGATCCTGCTCTGCATGGCCGGGACGATGGCCGTCCTCACCCTGGGCGTCATGCACCTGGCGCAGCGCACGGGGGTCGTCGTCGCCCTCGACCACGACCTGCTCCGCACCCCGGGCGGCAACCCGGTGCCCGACGAGCTGACTCCGCCTCCCGTGGTGGCGCAGATCGCCGCGGCGGTCTTCGGCGGGCAGGCCCCGTGGACGACGCTCGTGGTCGCCTCCGTGGCCGTGCTGCTGCTGATCGCCGCCCGGGCCGCCTTCGCCTCGTTCCCCGCGCTCACCGCGCGCCTGGCCGAGGGCGGCTACCTGCCGCGCCACTTCAAGTCCCGCGGCGACCGTCTCGTCCAGAGCTGGTCGGTGATCTGCCTGGGCATCGGCGCGGCGGTGCTCCTGCTGGGCTTCGAGGCCAACACGGCCTACCTGGTGCAGGTCTACGTCATCGGAGTCTTCCTGGCGTTCAGCCTCGCGCTGGCCGGCATGCTGCGGCTCTGGCGTCGCCGTCTGGCGCACACCCCGGGCACCCGCGGGCGCGCCCTCGTCCGGCTGCGCCTGGTGCTGACGGCGGCCGCGCTCGGCGTCACCGTCCTGGCCGGCGTGGTCGTCTTCGTGACCCGTTTCGCCAGCGGCGCCTGGGTCGCGCTGCCGGCGATCCTCCTGGGCGCGCTGCTCATGGGGCGGATCCACGCCCATTACGGGGCCGTCGCCGCAGAGCTGGCCCCCGCCGAGGACGACGACGCACGGGCGCTGCCGTCGCGGGTCCACGCCACCGTGGTGGTGACGTCGCTGAACCGGCCGACCCTGCGCGCCCTGGCCTACGCCCGGGCGAGCCGCCCCGGGAGCCTGGAGGCCGTCGTCGTGGACATCGAGAGGGAACAGACCGCCGCTCTGCTGGCGGAGTGGGAGAGGGCCGCCGTGCCGGTGCCGCTGACCGTGGTCGGGTCCCCCTATCGCGACGCGGTGACCCCGCTCGTGCGCCACCTGCGCAGGCTCTCCGGCCGACGCAGCCACGGGCTCACGATGGTCTACCTGCCCGAGTACGTGGTGCGGCCGGGCTGGCGCACCCTCCTGCACAACAGGGCCGCCTCCCGGCTGCGGAGCCGCCTGCAGCGCGAGCCGGGTGTCATGATCGCCTTGGTGCCGTGGCAGGTGCAGGACGGCCTGCGGGCCGGTGACCTGGGGGCGAACAGCCGTTGACGGTTCGGTGACACGGGGAGCAGTGGTGCGCGCCGCCGCGCGTCCCCGGGTCCACCGGCCCCTTCCGGGCGTGCAAAGATAGGACCACAACAGCGTCGGCGCAAGGTCCGGCGTGCGGCTCCGGAAGGAGAATCCATGGCGGTCACCGACACCCCACACGACTGCGTCGACGTGGACCGGCTCATCGAGCTCGAGGTCGGCGCTGTCGCCCACGGAGGCCACTGCGTGGCCCGTCACGAGGGGCGCGTCGTCTTCGTGCGCCATGCGATCCCGGGCGAACGCGTCCGCGTGGCCCTCACAGAGAGTGAGGAGGGCGCCCGCTTCTGGCGCGGGGACGCCGTGGAGATCATCCGTCCCTCGGAGTTCCGTCGCATCCACCAGTGGAAGCTGGCGGACATGCTGCGCGCCCATGCCTCCGGACGCCTTCCGGTCGGCGGCGCAGAGTTCGGCCACATCGTGGTTCCGCACCAGCGCCGGCTCAAGGCCCAGGTCTACCGGGACACCCTGGCCCGCATCGCCGGCATCACGGTCGAGCCGGAGGTCATGTTCGCCGGCGAGGACGAGCCCACCGGCCAGCGCTGGCGCACGCGCAACGCCTTCGCCGTGACGCCGAACGGCCGCATCGCCATGCACGCGCACCGCTCCGGCACCCTCGTGGCGGTCCGCAACATGCCCCTCGGCGTGCCGGCGCTGGACGCCCTCGCCCTCTGGGACTGGGACTTCTCCGGCGCCGAGCGCGTGGACGTGACGACCCCGGCTGACGGCGGCCGTCCGCTCGTGCTCGTCACCCCCACCGCCCAGACCCGCTCCGACGAGGTCGGCCTCGGACGGCTGCGCACCCGGATCCGCCAGGCCGCCAACGCCCACGGAGAGCTGTCCACCGGCTTCCTGCTGCCGGCCAAGCGCCGCAATGCTCCCGCGAAGGTCGAGCGCATCACCGGGCGCACCTGGGTCGAGGAGACCGTCGCCGCCCACGGCGTGACCCGCACCTTCCGCGTCTCCGGCGACGGGTTCTGGCAGGTCCACAAGGACGCGGCCACCACGCTGGTGGACGCCGTCATGGAGGATGCCGCCCCGCAGCCGGGACAGGTGGTCGCCGACCTCTACGCCGGCGTGGGCCTGTTCACCGCCTTCCTCGCCGAGGCCGTGGGGCCGGGCGGCCACATCCTGTCCGTCGAGGTCGCCCCCCATGCCTCCCGGGACGCCCTGCGCAACCTCCACGACCTCCCGCAGGCCACCGTGCTCAACGGTCCCACCGACCGCGTGCTCGGCAACCTGCTCGCCGACCCGGACGCCGAGGAGCAGGACGGTGGCCTCGCCGGCCGCACCCTGGACACCGTCGTGCTGGACCCGCCGCGTGCCGGGGCCGGCCGACGCGCGGTCGAGCGCATCATCGCGCTCGCCCCGGAGACCGTCGTCTACGTGTCCTGCGACCCGGCCTCACTGGCCCGGGACCTGGCCTGGCTGGCCCGCGGCGGCTACGAGGTCACCCGGGCCCGCGTGATCGACCTCTACCCGGACACCCACCACCTGGAGTCGGTGACGGTCCTGACGCGGACCGCGCCGGCCGTCTGATCTGCGAGAGATCAGGCAACACAGCCTCTCTCCGCTCTGCCTTCAGGGTAGGGTGGAGGCGAGTGCGGTGCACCACATCTCGGCGCCGATCGGCTCACGGATCGCCGTCGCGACGCACCGCTCATGTGAGACCCACAACTGGACGAGCGCCCGGTGCACAGGCCGGGCAGGAAAAGGAGTCCTCCCGTGACGACTGTCGACAGCTTCGGCTCGAAGGGCGTCCTCGACGTCAACGGCGCCGAGTACGAGATCTTCCGCCTCAACAAGGTCGAGGGCGCGGACAAGCTGCCCTACTCCCTCAAGGTCCTCCTCGAGAACCTGCTGCGCACCGAGGACGGTGCGAACGTGACCAAGGAGCAGATCCAGGCCCTGGCGAACTGGGACGCCTCGGCCCAGCCGGACACCGAGATCCAGTTCACCCCGGCCCGTGTGATCATGCAGGACTTCACCGGCGTGCCCTGCGTCGTGGACCTGGCCACCATGCGCGAGGCCATCAAGGACCTCGGCGGTGACCCGACCCGCGTGAACCCGCTGTCCCCGGCCGAGCTGGTCATCGACCACTCCGTGCAGATCGACTTCTTCGGCAACGACCAGGCGATCGAGCGCAACATGGAGGTCGAGTACCAGCGCAACGGGGAGCGCTACAAGTTCCTCCGCTGGGGCCAGACCGCCTTCGACGACTTCAAGGTCGTCCCCCCGGGCATGGGCATCGTCCACCAGGTCAACATCGAGAACCTGGCCCGCACCGTCATGACCCGTGAGGTCGACGGCGTGCTGCGCGCCTACCCGGACACCTGCGTCGGCACCGACTCCCACACCACCATGGTCAACGGCCTGGGCGTGCTGGGCTGGGGCGTCGGCGGCATCGAGGCCGAGGCCGCCATGCTCGGCCAGCCGGTCTCCATGCTGATCCCGCGCGTCGTCGGCTTCAAGCTGACCGGTGAGATCCCGGCCGGCGCCACGGCGACCGACGTGGTCCTGACCATCACCGAGATGCTCCGCGAGCACGGTGCGGTGGGCAAGTTCGTCGAGTTCTACGGCGAGGGCGTCGGCTCCGTGCCGCTGGCCAACCGCGCCACCATCGGCAACATGTCCCCGGAGTTCGGCTCCACCGCCGCGATCTTCCCGATCGACGACGTCACCCTGGACTACCTGCGCCTCACCGGCCGCTCCGAGGAGTCCATCGCCCTCGTGGAGGCGTACGCCAAGGAGCAGGGCATGTGGCACGACCCGTCGAAGGAGGTCGAGTACTCCGAGTACCTGGAGCTGGACCTGTCGACCGTGGTCCCGTCCATCTCCGGCCCGAAGCGTCCGCAGGACCGCATCGAGCTGACCTCCTCCAAGGACCAGTTCCGCAAGGACCTGGCGAACTACGCCTCGGGCGACGAGGAGGGCCTCGGCCGTCCCTCCAAGGCCGTGAACGTGACGATGGAGGACGGCCGCGAGTTCGAGCTGGACCACGGCGCCGTGACCATCGCCTCGATCACCTCCTGCACCAACACCTCCAACCCGTCGGTCATGATGGCCGCGGGCGTGCTGGCGCGCAACGCGGTCGCCAAGGGCCTGACCTCCAAGCCGTGGGTGAAGACCTCCGTGGCCCCGGGCTCCAAGGTCGTCACCGACTACTACGAGAAGTCCGGCCTCAACGAGTCCCTGGACCAGCTGGGCTTCAACATCGTCGGCTACGGCTGCACCACCTGCATCGGCAACTCCGGTCCGCTGGAGTCTGAGATCTCCCAGGCGATCCAGGACAACGACCTCTCCGTGACCGCCGTGCTCTCCGGCAACCGGAACTTCGAGGGCCGCATCAACCCGGACGTGAAGATGAACTACCTGGCCTCCCCGCCGCTGGTGGTCGCCTACGCCCTGGCGGGCTCCATGGACTTCGACTTCGAGAACGAGGCGCTGGGCCAGGACTCGGAGGGCAACGACGTCTACCTGAAGGACATCTGGCCGGACCCGGCCGAGGTCGAGAAGATCATCGACGAGTCCATCGACACCCAGATGTTCGTGGACAAGTACTCCACGATCTTCGACGGCGACGAGCGCTGGCAGTCCCTGGAGACCCCGTCCGGCAACACCTTCGAGTGGGATGCCGACTCCACCTATGTGCGCAAGCCCCCGTACTTCGAGGGCATGGGCATGGAGCCGGATCCCGTCACGGACATCGAGGGCGCCCGCGTCCTGCTCAAGCTCGGCGACTCCGTGACCACGGACCACATCTCCCCGGCGGGCTCCTTCAAGTCCGACACCCCGGCCGGCAAGTACCTGCTGGAGAACGGTGTGGAGCGCAAGGACTTCAACTCCTACGGCTCGCGTCGTGGCAACCACGAGGTGATGATCCGCGGCACCTTCGCGAACATCCGCATCAAGAACCAGCTGCTGGACGGCGTGGAGGGCGGCTTCACCCGCGACTTCACCCAGGACGGCGCCCCGCAGGCCTACGTGTACGACGCCGCGCAGAACTACGCCGAACAGGGCACCCCTCTGGTGGTGCTGGGCGGCAAGGAGTACGGCTCGGGCTCGTCCCGTGACTGGGCGGCCAAGGGCACCGCGCTCCTGGGCGTCAAGGCCGTGATCACCGAGTCCTTCGAGCGCATCCACCGTTCGAACCTCATCGGCATGGGTGTGCTGCCGCTGCAGTTCCCGGAGGGCGAGAACGCCGACTCGCTGGGCCTGAAGGGCACCGAGGTCTTCTCGATCACCGGCGTCACCGAGCTGAACGAGGGCAAGACCCCGAAGACCGTGAAGGTCACCGCCGAGGGCGAGGACGGCAAGGTCACCGAGTTCGATGCGGTCGTCCGCATCGACACCCCCGGTGAGGCCGACTACTACCGCAACGGCGGCATCCTGCAGTACGTGCTGCGCCAGATCGCCGCGAAGTGATCGCCTCGGCGTGACCTGTCGCCTCCGGCGCTGAGCCGGGGCAGTGCCACGACGACGGGCCCCCACCTTCCGCACGGAAGGTGGGGGCCGCCGTCGTCGTGGGTGCCGGGTCCACACCGGTGCACGACCGCTCTTCATCTGCCGAGTTCAGAGCCCGGCTCACCGTTGGGCCAGGCGTGAAGCGCCCTGGATTTCGTTCCGAGGTCAGGACGCAACGGGCGCTACATCTCGGTGGTGAGTGTAGGCCTCCTCGACCTGTGCGGGAGTGCGGTAGCCAAGGGCCTCGTGCAGGTGGGCGGCGTTCCACCAGTGCACCCAATCCATCGTGGCCAGCTCGACAGCCTCGGTCGACTCCCAGAGCCGCGTGGAATGGCTGAGCTTTTACCTTATAGAGCCCGTTCACGTTCTCCGAGAGGGCGTTGTCATACCAGTCGCCCACGGTGCCCACCCAGGCACTCACCCCGGCGGTGGTGAGCGCGTCGGAGCAGGCCAAGCCGACGTACTGGGCGCCTCGGCCCGAGGGGTGGATCAGGCCTTGGCGGCCACGGCTGGCACCGGTGCTCAGGAGAGCACGTTCAAGGGCCAGCAGCGCCAGCCCCTGGGTATGCAGACTGGCCGAGACGGCCCACCCAGCGATCCGGCGAGTGAATACATCCGTGACGAACGCGACGTAGCAGAACCCGGCCAGGATCCTGACGTCGGTGATGTCAGCGACCCACAACGGGTGAGGACGTTCCGCGGCGAAGCGCCGTCCGACGACGTCTGGGCGGGTATCCGGCTCCCTCGCGGGGCGCGTGGTGATCGGCCTGTGGCCCCGCCGCACGGCCTGAAGGCCGGCGGCCCGCATGAGGCGCGCGACGTGGTCCCGGCCGATCTGCCAGCCGGTACAGGCCATGGCGTGGTGCCTCTTCCGCACCCCGTAGATGCTGTAGTTCTCCGCGTGGATCCGCTTGAGCTCCTCGAGCTCCGCTGTGAAAAAAGCCAAGGCCTTGCGCAGGATCTCCTTAGCACGACGCAGTTCGAGGTTCTCCCGGCGCAGCCGGCGCATCTCCTCTGACTCATCGGTGCCCACACCGGGGGCCTTGTCGCGATCGATGCGGGCTTGCTTCCACCAGTTCCGCAGTGTGTGGGGTGAGATCCCGCCGAGGGCCTCAGCCACGGCGGTGCAGGCGACGCGGCCGGAGCACTGCTCGGCCTGGATCCTCATCCTCGATGAGCTCCAGGGCGCGGGTCTTGAACTCGGGGCTGAACTTCTTGGGCATACTCCGATTCTCCTTACTGAGACTCGGAACCAAACCCAGGGTGCTTCACACTAGCTGAAGACCGGTCAAGCAGGTGGGGTCGTCGGGGCGGGTCGAGATGGCCTTTTTCGCGGTGCGGCCTTCAGCTGAGACAGTGAGAGTAGCGTCAATTCCACGCGGCAGCCAGACCCCGACGAATCCGTTGTCGTACGTCGTCAGCGCTTCATCGAAGATGGTTTCCCCGGACGTCGCCTCGACCACGGTGACGTGGACGTCAGTATTGGCGAGCTCGCCGCGGCAAGTCGTGAGGCTGTGGAAGTAGCATTCGTGAGTCTGGCTGCGATACGGGGCGATAGAGACGTAGAACTCGTCTTCTGGCATCGGCACGGTGGTCTGATTGTTCTGATCGTCGGTCAGTACAAGCTGGTCGGGTTCAACCGACGCGAAGAATTCAGACGAGCGATCTGTCACCTTCGTTGAGTCGAGGCGCTTGATGATCTCGCGAGCATTCAATCCGTCTAGATTGTGCTCGACCACCAGTGAGTGATCGGATCCTGCATCAGCAGTCGGTCCCGCATCAGCACAGCCGCTGAGCAGGAGGACGGCGCTGGTCGCCAGACCGGTAAAGGCCGCGCAGATCCTCAGGCGGCTCCTGGAGGACTGGATCGGAGCAACAATGGCAAGTGGCATGCCCAACTCTTTTCTCAGGTGAAGGTGTTCGTGTCGTCAGGTTAGACAGAAGGCATCCCGAGTTCGCCGGTGCCAAGGGCGCGACGACGCGCGAAGCACGCCTGCCCGGAGACATCAAGAGCCTTGTCCTGATCTGGGGTCCACCGGTCCGAGGCACCCTGTGTAGACGAAATCGGATGGTGTCAGGAGCGCACGAGGCGATTGATGGCGTCGGTGGCCTCTTGGATCTTGGCGATGGCCGCGTCTTCATCGCCTTTCTTGGCGGCGTCGAGCACGCAGTGCTTGAGGTGGTCATCGAGAAGACCGGTCGCCACTCCTTGCAGGGCGCGGGTGAGGGCCGAAACCTGGGTGAGGATGTCGATGCAGTACTTTTCGTCGTCGATCATCTTCGTGATGCCGCGGGCTTGGCCTTCGATACGCTTCATGCGGTTGCGGTAGCGGTCCTTGTCACTGATGTAGCCGTGCCGATGGGCTCCGGTGTCGGTACCGGTCTCATCGGCTGCAGTTTCAGTGGTCACGGGTGTGTCCTTCACTTCTGGTGCTCCAGGACGGAGCGGGTGCTGGCAGCTGGGGCGAGGTCGATGCGACGCAGCAGCTGGGCGTTGAGCGCGACGACGACGGTGGAGATCGACATCAGGATCGCACCTACTGACATCGGCATGACGAAGCCGACGGGCGCGAGCACGCCAGCCGCGAGCGGCACAGAGAGCAAGTTGTACCCTGCAGCCCACCACAGGTTTTGCCTCATCTTACGGTATGCGGCACGGGAGAGCTGGATCACCGAGAGCACGCTACGCGGGTCGGAGCTGGCGAGGATGACACCTGCAGAGGCGATGGCGACGTCGGTGCCGGCCCCGATGGCGATGCCGACGTCAGCCTGGGCCAGGGCAGGGGCGTCGTTGACGCCGTCGCCGACCATGGCGACCTTCTTGCCCTCCTTCTGCAGCTGGTCGACCTTGGCGGATTTGTCCTCGGGGCGGACGCCGGCGAAGATCCGGTCGATGCCGAGCTCTCTTCCCACCTCGTTCGCCACGGCTTCAGCGTCGCCGGTGATCATGACGACCTCGACGCCGAGCTGATGGAGCGCATTGACGGCGTCGCGGGACTCGGGGCGGACCTCGTCGGCGAGCTTGAGGCCGCCGATGACCTCGCCGTCGCGGAGGACGTGCAGGATGATCGCGCCCTCGGAGCGCCATGCCTCGGCCGTGCCGACCTCGTGCTGGCCGGTCTCCTCGAGCAGCCGGGGCCCGCCGACGCGGACCTCCTGGCCGGCGACGGTCGCGGTGACGCCGACGGCGGGGGAGGAGGAGAAGCCGCTGGCCTGCTGGAGGGCGAGGCCCTTGTCCTTGGCGGCGGTGACGATGGACCGGGCGAGGGGGTGCTCACTGTCGGCCTCGGCGGAGGCGGCCAGGGCGAGGAGCTGTTCGGCATTCAGGCCGCCGGTCGGCTCCACGCCGGTGACGGTGGGCTCGCCCTTGGTCAGGGTGCCGGTCTTGTCGAAGAGCACCGCGTCGACCTGGCGCATGGACTCCAGGGCGAGGCGGTCCTTGATCAGGACGCCGCCGCGGGCGGCGCGCTCGGTGGCGATGGACACGACCAGAGGGATCGCCAGACCCAGCGCATGGGGGCAGGCGATGACGAGGACAGTGATGGTGCGAACGACCGCGTCGTCGGGGAGCCCGAAGAGCGTCCAGACGACGGCGGTGATCAGCGCAGCTCCGAGGGCGAACCAGAACAGCAGGGCCGCAGCCCGGTCGGCGATGCGCTGGGCACGGGAGGATGAGCCCTGCGCCTCGGCGACGAGCCTGTTGATGCCCGCCAGAGCCGTGTCGTCGCCGGTGGCGGTGATCTCTACGCGCAGGCCGGAGTCGGTGGCCACGGTGCCGGCGGTGACGTTCTCGCCCTCGCCGCGGGCGACGGGGTGTGATTCGCCGGTGATCATGGACTCGTCCATGTCGGCGCGGCCGTCGACGATGGTGCCGTCGGCGGGGACGCTGCCGCCGGGCCGGACGATGACGACGTCGCCGACGCGCAGCTCTGCCGGGTCGACCTTGACGACGTCGTCTCCCTCTATACGCTCAGCCTCGTCAGGGAGCAGCGCGGCGAGGGAGTCCAACGCCGAGGTGGTCTGTGCCAGTGAGCGCATCTCGATCCAGTGGCCCAGCAGCATGATGACGATCAGCAGCGCCAACTCCCACCAGAACTCGAGCTCGGGGTGGACGAGACCGACAGTGGCGGCCCAGGAGGCGAGGAATGCGACGGTGATGCCGAGCGCGATGAGCAGCATCATCCCCGGCTGGCGGCTTTTCAGCTCGCTGACAGCACCGGTGAGGAACGGGGTGCCGCCCCAGGCGTACATGACGGAGCCGAGGACTGCGGCGACCCAGCCCGCCCAGCTGGGGACCGAGTAGCCCAGGAGCATGGCGAACATGGGGGAGAACGCGACCACCGGGATGGCGATGATCAGGTTGATCCAGAACAGCCGCCGGAACTGGCCGACGTGGTCGCCGTGGCCCGCGTGACCACCGCCGTGATGACCGTGCCCGGCGTGGTCACCGTGTTCCATGGTGTGGTCTTCGTTCTCGGCGCGCGAGTCGTCACGGTGGCCGGACTCGGTGGTCGCGACGCCGGCGTGGTCATGGTGATGCGTGGTCGGGTCCGTCATGCTCTTCACTTCCCTTCGTGATTCCCCGATCTTTCCTTCGATCGGGTCCTATTTCGCCGCGGACCTTCAGCGCGCCCGCCGCGATCGGCTCAGGAGGCCGGCTTGAGCTCGCTCTCGACGACCCACTTGTGGTTGGTCATCGTCATGCCGTCGGACTCGTAATCGACCATGTAGACGGTCTCCTCGGTGGAGGAGGCGATGGTCGCCTTCGTGCCCTTCATGCCTTCCATGTGTTCGGCCTCGAGAGTGACCTCGGTGCCGTCGGCCAGACGTTCATCTCCGGCGTCCTTGATCTCCTGCTGGACGACCCACTTGTGATCCTTGACCGGCTCCCCGCCTGCGGACGGCGTGAAGTTCACCGCATAGGTGTACGTGTCGTACGCGCCGGCGATCGTCGCGTTCGCACCGTCCATGCCCTCCATGTGGTCGGCGGTGAGCGTGACCTCGGTGCCGACCGGGTATGTGGGTGACGCAGCCCCCTCGATGCCCTCGGGGGCGGGGCCGCCGTCCATCGGATGCTCCATCCCGCCGCTGTCAGAGCTGCTGCCGTGGCCCTCGTGCTGGCTGGTCGTCGAGGGGGTCGCGTGGTCCTGGTCGCCGCCGCTGCTGCAGCCGGTGAACACGAGCGCTCCTCCGAGCACTCCTGCGGCGACGGTGGTCATGAGGTGCTTGCGCATGAAGTCTCCTGTTCGTTCTGGTCCAGTCAACGCTATACCCCCCCAGGGTATCAAGTGAATGTCGATCGGCGGGCGTGGAATCGCCCGGCCAAGATCCCATCGACCCGGGGTGGCAGCGCTGAGGCTGCGATGGAGAACATCGGCTCGGCTGCTCTGGTCGCAGATGGAATCGAGGCCCGAACGGACGGGCTCACCTCGCTCGCCGTCGTGACGGGATCGGCTGCGTCGTCTCGTGAACATCACCGTGGTGAGAAGACGATCCCAGTACCGCCGATCACCCAAGAGGAATTGGTCTTGTACGGTTGCATCGTCGGGCGTCCCATCGAGACAGGGATCCTGAGAGCCGACGGAAGCTGTGCAACTATCGCCAGGCAGAGCGAAGCATGTCTCAGTACGTGCTCCGTCAGATCGCCGCGAAGGCCTGATCCACGGGGCCCGCCCGCGCGGGCCGCCGCCCGCGTCCCGCCCGGATGCGCACCTGCGGAGTACGCTGGACGGACCATGGAACATCTGCCCCCCACGAGACCCGGCGCCCCACTGCTGCCGCAGATCGCCTGCCCGGCGGACCTGTCGGCCCTCACAGAGGACCAGTTGGCCGCGCTGGCGGAGGAGATCCGCCAGTTCCTCATCACCCACGTCTCCCAGACCGGCGGGCACCTCGGCCCGAACCTGGGCGTGGTCGAGATGACGATGGCCATCCATCGCGTGTTCGACTCGCCGCGGGACGCGGTCGTGTTCGACACGGGCCACCAGTCCTACGTGCACAAGCTGCTCACCGGTCGCCAGGACTTCTCCCGGCTGCGCCAGGAGGGAGGCCTCACCGGCTACGGCGATCGGGCCGAGTCCGAGCATGACGTGGTGGAGTCCTCGCACGCCTCGTCCTCCCTGTCCTGGGCGGACGGCATCTCCCGCGCCTGGAAGCTGACCGGGCAGGGCGACCGCACGGTCGTCGCGGTGATCGGCGACGGCGCTCTCACCGGCGGCATGGCCTGGGAGGCGGTGAACAACATCGCCGCGGACAAGGACCGCCGCGTGGTGATCGTGGTCAACGACAACGGCCGCTCCTATGCCCCGACCGTCGGCGGCATCGCCAACCACCTCACCGGCCTGCGCCGCAGCGTGCTGGACAAGGTCCGCACGCACCGCCGCTACGAGCAGACCCTGGACTCGATGAAGGGCCGGCTGAAGTCGGCCGGCGCCCCGGGCGACGTGGTCTACCGCGGCCTGCACGCGGCGAAGAAGGGCCTGAAGGACCTGTGGGCCCCGCAGGGCCTGTTCGAGGACCTCGGCGTGAAGTACATCGGCCCGGTGGACGGCCACGACCTCCAGGAGATGGAGGATGCCCTCCGGGACGCGAACGCCTACGGCGGCCCGGTGCTCGTGCACGCCATGACGGAGAAGGGCCACGGCTACGCCCCGGCGTTGGCCCACATGGACGACCAGTTCCACGCCGTCGGTCAGATCGACCCGGTCACCGGCGAGGCGCTCGGTGCCGCGTCGGCGCCGTCCTGGACCTCGGTGTTCGGGGAGGAGATGGTCGCCCTGGCCGAGGAGCGGAAGGACATCGTCGGCATCACCGCGGCGATGCAGAACCCGGTGGGACTCGGCCCGATGGCGGCCCGCTTCCCGGAGCGCGTGTTCGACGTCGGCATCGCCGAGCAGCATGCCACCACATCGGCCGCCGGCATGGCGTTCGGCGGCCTGCACCCGGTGGTCGCCATCTACGCGACCTTCCTGAACCGCGCCTATGACCAGATGCTCATGGACGTGGGCCTGCACCGCGCCGGCGTGACGTTCGTGCTGGACCGCGCGGGCGTCACCGGCCCGGACGGCCCCAGCCACCACGGCATGTGGGACATGGCCCTGCTGCAGTCCGTCCCGGGCCTGCGCATGGCCGCCCCGCGCGACGCCGACCGCCTCCGTGAGGAGCTGCGCGAGGCCGTGGCCGTCGAGGACGCGCCCACCGTGGTGCGCTTCGCCAAGGGGTCCGTGGGCGAGCCGGTCGAGGCCGTGGAGCGCCTGGCCGACGGCACCGACGTGCTGGCCCGCCTGGGCGAGGCCTCGGACGTCCCCGGCGCCGAGCGCGACGTGCTGATCGTGGCCGTCGGCTCCTTCGCCGAGCTCGGCCTGGACGTGGCCCGCCGGCTGTCTCAGCAGGGCATCTCCGCCACCGTGGTGGACCCGCGCTGGGTGCTGCCGGTGGCCGACTCCGTGGTGGAGCTCGCCGCGGCGCACCGCATCGTGGTGTGCCTCGAGGACGGTGTGAAGGCAGGCGGCGTGGGTTCCCGCATCCGCCAGGTCATGCGCGCCGCAGGGGTGGACACCGCCCTGAACGAGGTCGGCCTGCCGGTGGAGTTCCTCGCGCAGGGCACCCGTGCCCAGGTCCTGGGGCGGGTGGGCCTGACCGCCCAGCAGATCACCCGGGACACCGTCGCCCAGGTGCTCGGCTCCAAGGTCCCGTATGCCCGCTCCGCGGACCCCTGCACCGGCGGCCTGCCGCTGCTGGAGGGCAGTCACGACGGCGGCGCGGCCGGCTCCGGCTCGACCGCCGCCTCGGGCCGGACCTCCTCTCAGGCCGCCGACTCCACCCGGGGGAAGAAGGCATGAGCATCGTCCGCTGCTACCGCGATACGACCGCCGAGGACGGCTCGCGCCTGTTCGAGTACCGCGAGGCCTGGTGCGTCCCGGGTTCCGGCGTGGTCGTGGTCCACCACGGCAGGGTCGGTCAGCCCGGCACCGTGAACGAGGAGGAGGTCGCCGACGACGCCGCCGGCGAGGAGCTGCTCGAGGCCTTCGCCGCCCAGTGCGCCGAGGACGGCTTCGCCGAGCTCGACGAGTCCGCCCTCACGGACCTGGTGGTGGCCTACCGCCTGCGCGGACGCGCCGCCACGGACATCGAGCGCCGCCACGGCCAGACCCTGGCCGGGGAGATCACCCACCGGCTCGCCTGGCGCGGACTGGGCGAGGTCGTGGACGTCGCGGAGGCCGAGGGCCGTCTCGAGCTGCGCGTGCGCACCCCGCACGCCGGCCGGGCCGCGAAGGAGATCCCGTTCGCCGCTAAGCGCGCACACGGGGTCCAGCCGAACAAGATCGAGGTCCTCGAGGACCGCACGGCGTCCGCAGACGCCGGAAAGGACGCCTGAGCCATGCAGACCCGTCGAGTGGGCAACTCCGGCCTGACCGTCTCCGTGATCGGCCTGGGGTGCAACAACCTCGGCCGCGCCGGCACCGCCACCGAGTCCCAGGCCGGGACCGATGCCGTGGTGCGGGCCGCGATCGACCACGGCATCACCTTCTTCGACGTCGCGGACATGTACGGGGCCACCCCGGGGCTGTCCGAGGAGCGCCTCGGCAAGGCGCTCGGCGCGGACCGCGACAAGATCGTGCTGGGCACGAAGTTCGGCATGGACATGGACGGCGCCAACGGCCCGGACTTCGGCGCCCGCGGCTCCCGCGCATACATCGTGCGCGCCGTGGAGGCCTCCCTGCGCCGCCTCGGCACGGACTGGATCGACCTCTACCAGTTCCACACCCCGGACCCCCAGACCCCGATCGACGAGACCCTGGCCGCCCTGGACGACCTCGTCCGGGCCGGAAAGGTCCGCTACATCGGCCACTCCAACCGCTGCGGCTGGCAGATCGCGCAGGCCGAGTACGTGGCCCGCGAGCTGGGCACCGAGCGGTTCGTCTCCGCGCAGAACCACTACAACCTGCTGGACCGCCGCGCCGAGCAGGAGGTCGTCCCGGCCGCCGAGGAGTTCGGCCTCGGCGTGTTCCCGTACTTCCCCCTGGCCAACGGCCTGCTCACCGGCAAGTACTCGGACGGGCGTGCCCCGGCCGGCTCGCGCCTGTCCCACGTGCGTCAGAACCTCGTGGAGGACGCCGACCGCGAGCAGCTCGCGGCGTTCGGCGCCTTCGCGCGGGAGCGCGACCTCACCGAGGTGCAGGTCGCCCTCGGCTGGCTCGCCGCGCAGGGGCCGGTGGCCTCGGTGATCGCCGGCGCGACCCGCCCGGAGCAGATCGGGCAGAACGTCCGTGCCGCCGACTGGGAGCCCACCCAGGAGGACCTCGCCGCGCTGGACGAGATCTTCCCGGCGGTGCCCCGGGTCGCCCTGTTCTGAGCGCTGTGGCCCTGCTGTCCGTGCTGTCCTCGCCACAGACCTGGTGGTGGACGGCGTCGATCGTGGTCGGCGTGCTCTTCCTCGTCGGCCTGGTGACCCTGTCCCGCTCGCCCTTGGACGAGCGCCGTCGTGTGCCCTGGGTGCTGGCAATCGTCTGCCTGCCGGGCCTCGGCTCGCTGGCGTGGCTGTGGTGGCGGTACCGCCACTATCCGGCCCGCCGCGCCGAACAGCCCGACTGGGATCCGAACTCGAACGCCGCCCCGCTGCTCCCGCCGGCCCGCTCGCCGAAGGTCGCCGCCCCGCGCCGGTACGGTGCCGACCCAGACCCCTCGGTCCCCGGCTCCCGCCGCTATGGCGCCCAGGACTGAGGCACTGTCGTTCGGGAAACGGTCGGGTCCCGGGACACTTTCGTTCGGGAAACAGTCGCGTCCTGGGACACTTTCGTTCGGGAAACGGTCGAGTGGCCGGGCCCGCGCCACGGAATCCGTCCCTCCGCCTGTCGGTGCCGGTCGTTCCGTCACACCTGACATCGGATCGCCCCGTGCCGACCCGAGCGCCTGACCACAGGCCGACGGCCGCCCACCTCACCAGGTGGGCGGCCGTCGTCGTGGAGCCGGTGGTGGGGGCGGGTCAGAGCTTGACCAGGATCTGCTCTCCGTCCACGCGCGCCTGGAAGTCGGTGAGCGGCTTCTTCGCCGGCCCGCCGTAGGGCTTGCCGGTCACCGGGTCGAAGTGGGAGCCGTGGCACGGGCAGCCGTAGGTGGTCTGGCCGTCGCGCTCGGTGATCTCCACGGCGCAGCCCTGGTGGGTGCAGACGTTGGAGTATGCGGTGACGTTGTCCTCGTCCTCGCGGTGCAGCAGCAGGGTGCGGCCGTCCACGTCCAGCTGCGTGGACTCGCCCACGGGCAGGTCGGCCGAGGCCATGACCTCGGTGAAGTCGCCGCCGGTGTGGTGCTTCTGCGCGGCGTTCTCCTCCTTCAGCTGCTGGGTGCAGCCGGACAGGGCCAGCGAGCCGGCGCCGGCCGCCGCGGCGGCCAGGGAACCGCGCAGGACGGTGCGACGGTTCGAGCAGGCACAGCCTTCGGTGGCGATGGGGGTGGTGTCCTCGTTGCTCATGGACCCCATTGTCCCAGGTGGCGCGAGGAGAACCCGCAGTTCTGACAGGATGGGACACGTGAGTTCCCCGAAGACCCCCGGCCAGTACCCGCTCGACCCGCTCGACGATTGGGAGGCGTTCCTGCTCGGCGGAGAGCACTGCGGCTTCCTGCACCGGCACCTGGCCGACGGCGTGCTGACCACCCGCACCGCCTTCCAGCCGACATCCGCGCAGCGCGCCGCGACCCCGTCCCTCCCGGAGCGGTTCATGGCCCAGTGCCAGGTGCACTTCGCCGCGGACGGCTCCACCTGGACCGAGCTGTCCTACGAGGACTCCGCCTCCGCCCAGCGCGTGCGCATCGAGCGCGAGCGCGCCGGCCTGGACGCGGACATCGTGCCCTCCTACGCGGACGGCCTGCTGGCCCGCACGGTGGGCGAGACCGGCGAGGCCCTGACGTACCGGCGCCTGGAGGAGGCCTCACCGCTGCAGGGCCCCGTACGGATCCTCGAGGCCGCGCTCGCCCCCACGGACGTCGAGGCGGCCCCCGGCGGCGACGGCGCCGCGGCGCACCGCATCGAGCTGCGCTCCGAGGGCCACGTGCTCGGCATCCACTGGGTGCGTGAGGGCGCACTGACCGGCTCCGACTGGGGAGCCGGCGCCATCTCCGTTCCCGTCGACTCGGACGAGGCCGCCCTCCACGGGCTGCCCGAGGACCTGGTCACCTTCGCCCGCATGCCGCGCTGAGCGTCACGGCCGACCGCGCTGAGCGTCACCGCCGACCGCGGTGCACGCCGCCGCAGACCGCGCTGAGCGGCGCGGCGACGTGAACCTGAGGGCGGACGTCCGCCGGTGAGCCGGTGCGGGCTCAGGCGGCGTGGAACCGCTGACCGTTGACGCGCTCGGAGGCGCCCACCGTGTCCAGGTACGGGGTGATGCCGCCCAGATGCATCGGCCAGCCGGCGCCGAGGATCATGCACAGGTCCACGTCCTCCGGCGCGGCCACCACGCCCTCGTCCAGGAGCAGGCCGATCTCCTCGGCCAGCGCGTCCTGCACGCGGACGAGCAGCTGCTCGGCGGTCTGCGGGTCCTCGCCCTGGCTCAGCAGTGCGGCGGTGGCCTCGGGGATGGCCTCGCCGGTCGCGCCGCCGGCCTCGGCCGGGTCCTTGACGTCCTTGGCCCAGAGGGCGGTCTTGCCGCCGTCGATGAGCGCCTGGACGTTCTTCGACACCGGGAAGCGCTCCTCGCCGAAGGCCGCCGCCAGGGACTCGGAGACGTGCTGAGCCACGGGCAGACCCACCATGGCGGCCAGGGTGAACGGCGTCATGGGCATGGCCAGAGGATCGAGCGCGTGGTCCGCGGTGAGGGCGTCGGTGCCGGCGTCGAAGGAGGCCTGGACCTCGCCCATGAGGCGCAGGAGCACGCGGTTGACCACGAAGGCGGCGGCGTCGTGCACGAGCACGCCGGTCTTGCGCAGGC
>NZ_BCSN01000039.1 GCF_001570885.1 Micrococcus lylae NBRC 15355
CCAGGAGCGAGGCGGAAGGGGCCGAGGACGTCAGAGGGTCGCGGAGGGACGGGCCTCAGCGGTCAGACGACGGCGCTTCTCGATCAGGGCCTCCCACGGATGGGCGACGCCCTTGAGGTTCAGCGGCGGCTCCAGCTCATCGACCACCTCGCCGACGACCGCGTGCACATCCCCGGCGTCGACGGCCACGGTGGAGACGGTCAGGTGCTCCTTCATCCAGGCGGTGAGCCGGTCCTCGGCGTCCGGGGTCAGGGCGAACTTCACGGTGCGGGAGCCCGGCGACCGCGGGACCAAGGCCAGGTCCAGCTCGTCGAAGAGCAGCGCGGCAAGGCTGCGGCGCAGGGTCGAGCTCTCCGTGCGGCCCGAGTGGAAGTGCCCGCGGACGTCACGTCCGAGCAGGGACGTCGGGGCGGCGCCCACGTAGAGGAGGTTGTCCTCGAAGGCCACGGCGTCCAGGCCGAGCTGGGCGATCGCGGCGTCGTCAGCGGCCACGGCGAAGATGCCCGGGACGGCGTCCACGCCGGTCAGGTACTCCTCATAGGACACCCCAGCCGCGGTGAGCGCGGCGGCGGCATCCGTGGCCTGCGGGGTCATGGTGGCGGTTGCTGCGGTGTTCATGCCTCCCATAGTGGGACGGGCGACCTTCCCACCCGCACGCGAGTCCATATTATGGACATCATGGCCGCATGGTGAGATGGTCGCCGTGCCCGCCGCAGGTCCATACTGGTCCGCATGGCCCCCAGTTCCAGCCCCTCCGCGCCGCCGCCCGGGTCCTCCGCGCCGCGCTCGGTCCATCTCGGTGTCTCCGGGGAGCTCGCGCGCATCCGCCCGGACGAGCACGGCAGCGGCCACGTCCTTCAGATCGGCGGGCACATCCAGTCCCACGTGGACCTCGCCCGCCCCGGCCACATCCGGTACGAGTACCTGCGGCGCATGGCCAACGTGCTGGACGTCCTGGCCCCGCCCGGGGAACCGATCGACATCCTTCACCTGGGCGCCGGCGCCCTCACACTCCCCCGCTACGTGCAGACCACCCGCCCGGGCTCCGCCCAGACCGTGGTGGACATCGACCGCGAGCTCGTCTCCTTCGTCACCGCCGAACTGCCCCTGCCCGAGGGCACCGCGCTGACCTCCCTGGTGGCCGACGCCCGCGACGCCGCACCGTCCCTGGCCGGCCGCAGCTTCGACGCCGTGGTCCTGGACATCGACGCCGGCGCCGACACCGCACCCCACCGGGCCGGCCGCGGCTTCTACACCGACCTGCTGGGCCTGCTCTCCCCCGCCGGCGTCCTGCTGGTCAACATCGGGGACGAGACCGGCCTGCACCTCCTCGCCGACCAGGCCCGCGAGCTCGAGGCCGCCTGCCTGGACGCCCGGCTCACCGGCGTATGGACCCTCGCCGACGCGACCATGCTCGAACGGCTGTCCTACGGCAACGCGGTCCTCGCCGCCGGCGGCCTGCTCGGGGGACGCCTCAGCCCCGACGGACGCACCTGGGAGGGGGCCGTCGTCGAGAGCCGGGAGCTGACCGGGCGACTCACCGCCGCCGGACCGCACCCGGCGGCCGTGCTGGATCCGGCCGGGACCGCCGGCCTGGTGAGGAGGATCGGCCTTGCCTGAGCAGACCACGACGACGGCGCGCGCCTCCGCCTCGCCCCGCACCCTCATGGCTGTCCTGTTCGCCCTCTCCCTGGTGGCCGGCGCCGTCACTCCGCTGCAGGGGCGGGTGAACTCGGCCCTCTCCAGCGCCGTGGCGGACCCGATCCTGGCCGCGCTGATGTCCTTCTCCTCCGGCTTGGCGGCCATGGTGCTGGTGACCCTGCTGGTGCCCTCCGGGCGGCGGGCGGCGAGCGAGGTGCTCCCGGCCCTGCGCCGCGGGCAGGTGAGGTGGTGGTACTACTCCGCGGGGTTCATCGGTGCGTGTCTGGTCTTCACACAGTCGCTGACGATCCCGGTGATCGGGGTGGCGGTGTTCACGGTGGCGATGGTGACCGGGCAGGTGGTCGGCGGCATGGGCGTGGACCGGCTCGGCCTGACCCCGGCGGGTGTGCAGCGGATCGGTCCGCGCCGGCTGGTGGGTGCGGCCCTGGCGCTGGCGGCCGTGCTGGTGGTGGTGTGGCCGCAGCTCGGTGAGGCGCTCGGCGGCGCAGCGAACACGGGCGGAGCGGGTACGGACGCAGGTGCCGCGGAGGGAGCCGGCCTCCTGTGGCTGCTCATGGCCGCGATCCCGGTGGTGGCCGGCTTCGGCACGAGCGTGCAGCAGGTGTTCAACGGCCGGCAGTCCGCCGCCTACGGCTCGCCGATTCCGGTCACCCTGATCAACTTCCTGGCCGGCACTGCGCTGCTGGGGCTGATCTACCTGGGCAAGGCCGTGGTGGCCGGAGCGTCCGGGCCGCTGCCGGCGGTGTGGTGGATGTACATGGGCGGCCCGCTGGGGTGCGTGTTCATCGGGGTCTCGGCACTGCTGGTCCCGCGGATCGGCGCGTTCCTCACCACGCTGGGCCTGGTGGCCGGGCAGCTGCTCGGCTCGCTGCTGCTGGACACCGTGGCCCCCGTGGACGGTGCAGCGGTGTCCGCGTGGACCGTGGTGGGCACGCTCGGCGCGCTGGCCGCCGTGGTGCTCGCGTCCTGGAGTGGAGGGGTGAAGAGGGTGCCGCGGGCCTGAGGGTCAGCCGAGGTCGCGACACTGCTCGGCGCGGCGGCCGGCACGAGCCAGGCCGAGGAGGCTCGTGCCTACGGCAGCACCGAGCCCGGTCAGGAACGAAGGGCCGAACCACGGCGCCCTCCCCTGCGCGGCCACGCGGCCCACGGTGGTCATGGCGGCAGCCGCGGCGGCGGCGGTGCCGGAGGCGAGCAGACCGGCACGCCGTCCGCCGTGGCTCGTGGAGAGCCCTCCACAGAGGGCGAGACCGGCGCCCGTGGTGGCGGTGACGATGTCGATGACCGCGGCGACCGGCCTCGACACCGTGCCGTCCACCTCCCCGACGAGGTTCCAATGGTTGGGCAGCGTCTCGGGCAGCGAGCGGCCGCGGACCGCGTAGTGGGCCAGCACCGCGGCGGCGAGCACGGCCGGGCCGACCGCGGCTGCCCGGAAGGCCGCGTCCGGGGTGGCGGCAAACGGCACATCCTCCGCATCCGGTTCGATCACGCCGAGCTTCACCGCGAGCGCGCCGAAGTTCACAGCCCATCCGGCGCCGACGGCTCGGGGAACGAGGACCTTCTCCGAGGCAGGGTCCCACCAGGTCGCCTTGAGGCGCTCGGCCGTGGGGCGACGGAGGTCGTAGGGCATGCCGAGCACGGTGCCCGTGCCGCGGACGGGCTCGGGCGAGCGGCCGTCGTCGTGGTTCCGGGCGTCCAGCTCCAGGAGGAGGTCCACGTCCTCGGCGACGGCCCGTAGGTCGGCGGAGGCGGGGCTGTCATGGCGGGCGTGCGTGTTCATCGCTTCTCCTTCAGGATCTGGTCGACGCCGTCGCGGACGAGGCGCCAGGCGGCGGTGAGGTCGGACAGGCGCTCGATGCCGGCGTCCGTGAGGTGGTAGACCTTGCGCGGCGGACCTGCCGGTGACTCCTGCCAGGTGGAGGCGATGAGGCCGTCCTTGAGCAGGCGGGAGACCAGCGGGTAGACGGTGCCCGAGGTCAGCGCGAGCGCGGGGTGCTCGGCGAGCTCGTCCACGATCTGCTGGCCGTAGCGGGGGTCGTCCGCCAGCAGGCCGAGGAGCGCGAGCTCCACGACGCCGCGGCGGATGCCGGGGACCGATTTGTTGCGGGACATGGTTCTAGGTTAGACCTAAGTACATTGTGGAGCAAGTGTCTTGCCGGGCAAGCCCCTGCCCTGCCTCCGGTCAGGCCGCCAGCCCGTGCGCCGTCAGACTGCGGCGCAACGCCGGACGGGTGACCTCCACGCCGCCGCGGACCAGCAGCACGCCGGCCACCAGGCAGGCGCCGGCGGTGACCAGGGACACCGGAGCGAACACCGCGGCCGCGCCGATCACCGGAGCCGCCGAGATGAGCGCCGCAGCCAGGCTGAACACCAGCACCGTGCCGAGGGCGGACATCACGGCGCGGCGGCGCATCGCATGGACGGTGTGCACGTCCATGCCGGCCATCACCAGGCCGCTGTGCAGGTCCGCGCGGTCCAGCAGCTGGGCCGCCTGCGAGATCGCCACCGAGCAGGCGGCCAGCAGGAAGGAGACCACCATGGTCACGAGCACACCGGTGCCCAGGTCTGCGGTCAGGTGCCGCTCGCTCGCGGTCAACGCGGCGCCGTCAGCCTGGAACGCATTCGCCATGCCGAAGCCGGCGGCACCCACCGTGCCGATGTAGACCGTGAGCGCCACGCCACCCACCTGACGCCAGGCCAGGCGCGGGTCCTCCAGCACCAGCCGGGCGGCCACCAGGCGTTCGGCGCTCTTCGCGCGGCGCACGCGACGGCGGGCGGTCACGCCCAGCACCCACGGTCCGATCGCATGGACGGCCAGCATCGGTGCCGCCATCGCGGCGATCGCCAGCGCCACCGCGACGGCGACCTCCTGCGCGGCGCCCATCACCGTGGCGGCGACCTGCGCGGCGACCAGTACGCCGACCGCCACCAGCACGCGCACCCACACCACCCGGCGCGGGCGCTGCCGGGTGCGCACGCCCAGCGGGGTGACGGCCACCCGGCGCAGGCCGAGCAGTGCGGAGAGCGCGCCGAGCAGGACCACGCCGGCCAGCACCAGCAGGGTGAGCGGGACGCCGATCCACTGGCTCGCCATCCCCACCTGACCGCCGGCGAACGGCAGCAGGGCGATCAGCGGCACCAGCACCGCCCACCCGGCCAGCCCGACGACGGCACCGGCCGCCGCCAGGACCGTCGCCTCCGCAACGGCCAGGCCCGTGATGGTGGCGCTCGACGCGCCGAGCAGGCGCAGGGAGGACAGTCGCTCATCCCTGCGCCGGGCCAGCAGTCGGGCGGCGGAACCGGCCAGGGAGGTCAGGGGGAACAGCAGCAGCACGAGCGCGAACCCGGAGAGCATCCGGTATATGCCGGCGACCCCGTCCTCGGGCAGCTGGAGGGTGAAGAAGAAGTGGACGCCGCCGGCCACGCCCAGGGTCAGGGCCGTGACCACCGCGAACGCGGCCACCGGCAGGGCCCAGACGCTGCGGTCGGCGAAGAGGCGGGACAGGAACAGGGACAGCACGGCGCGGTTCATCGGGTGGCCTCCTCGTGGGCGGCGGCGTCCGGGCGGCGGACGTCGTCGAGGATCCGGCCGTCCCGGACGCGGACGAGGCGGCCGCAGCGGGCCGCGACGTCGTCGTCATGGGTGACCACCACGAGCGTGCGGCCGCGGGAGACGGTGGAGTCGATCAGGGCGTCCATGACGGAGGACGAGGTGTCCGAGTCCAGGGCGCCGGTCGGCTCGTCTGCGAAGACCACGTCCGGTTCGCCGGCCTGGGCGCGGGCGATCGCCACCCGCTGCCGCTGCCCGCCGGAGAGCTCGCCGGGGCGGCGCTCCTCCATGCCGGCCAGACCCAGTGCGGACAGCCAGGACGCGGCCACCTGCTGGGCCTCGGCACGGGCGGTGCCGCGCAGCATCAGCGGCATGGCCACGTTCTCGACGGCGGTGAGCTCGGGCAGCAGGAGGCCGTCCTGGAACACGAAGCCCAGGCGCTCCCGGCGCAGACGGGCCCGCTCGCCCTCGCCGAGGGAGGTGATCTCCAGCGGCTCGCCGCCGTGCAGGCGGACGCTGCCGGCGTCCGGCGCGATGATGCCGGACAGCACATGGAGCAGGGTGGTCTTGCCGGAGCCCGAGGGCCCCATGACGGCCACGGACTCGCCGCGGCCGATCTCCAGGTCCACGCCTGCCAGGGCGTGGACGGAGCCGTAGGACTTCGTCAGACCACGGGCGGTGAGGACCGGCGCCGTGGACGTGGAGGGGGTGATGGTCGGACTGGTGCGGGAGTGCGTCGAACTCATGACTCCAGCATCCTCACCGGGAAACGCGGCGGCATCGGCACCAGGGGCGAACCTCGGTGGGCCCGGATCAGACCAGAGGATGAGTGGCGGGTCGGTCCGCCGACGCAGACGAGGGTGCCGCGGTTGTGGTCTGATCACGTCGGAGGCAGCAACGGCTGCACCCGCGTCGGGCATGAAGCGCCCGGTGTGTGGCGCGCGGCCGGGCCGAGACGGAGCCTGCTCAGATCAGGCCGAGCTCCTCGAGCTTGGCGGCGGTCTCCTCATTGCGCGGCTCCACCTGGTGGGTGCCGTCCGGGAAGACGACCACCGGGATGTTGGTGCGGCCGGAGATCTGATGGGCCTCGTCGGCGCGGGACGGGTCGGCCACGAGGTCGATGTACTCGTAGGACACCCCGAGCTCGTCCAGCTGGCGCTTGGTGCGGAGGCAGTCCCGGCACCAGTCGGCGCCGTACACGGTGAGGGCGGTCTTCTCGCTCATGCCACCAGGTTAGCTGTGGCGGCCCATGAGGTTCCGAGCGCGGCGGCGAGCATGCGGGGAACCGGCCCGGCATGCACCAGAGCAGAGCAGTGCCGCGCGGCGGGCCCTCACCAGAACTGGGTGATCACGTGCCGCATCTCATCCACCTGGACCCGGGCGCGGGCTCCGTTGAGCAGCGGCAGGTGCGGGGGCACGTGGCCGATCTCCACGTCGAACACGACCGGCACAGGCCCGCCGTCCGCGCCGGCCACCCCGGCGAGCGCGTCCAGGACCGCCTCCCGCTGGGTCATCCCCTCCGTCCCCGAGCCGGAGTCCGGGGCCAGGGTCCTGCCCACCAGCACGGCCGCGGCCTGCTCGAACCAGCCGTGCAGGCGCAGGGTGTGCAGCTGCCGGCACACGGTGGAGGCATCCGCCTCGGCGGCCTCCACGTAGACCACCAGCGGACCGTGCTCCCGGGCGAAGGCGCGCACGTCCGCGTACGGCGTTCCGGCGATGGCGGAGAGCACCTCGATGCACCCGCCGACCAGCGTGCCGGTGACGTCCAGGCGGGGGCGGGTGCCGTCGTCGGGAAGCCGTTCCCCGGCCGTGGCGGAGGGGCGCCACAGCTCCCAGGACGCCGCCCGTTGGCCCCGCCACACGTGGGCGTGGGCGTCCTCCAGGGGCGCCCAGAAGCCCTGGACGCCGCTGTCGCGCTGGACGATCCGCCGCCCACCCGGGCCGCCCTCGGCCGTGGCCAGCCGTGTCCAGTGCGCCAGGCCGGCGGGGACCTCGTAGGGGGTGTCCATGAGGTTGTCCCCGTGGAGGGTGGGCAGTCCGGCGTACAGGGTCAGCGGCACCATGAGCGCCACGCAGTCCGAGTAGCCGACCACCCAGGTGGGCTCGGCGGCGCCGATCGCGTCCCAGTCGAGCTCGTCCAGCAGGTCGAGCGCGGTGCCGGGACCGCCCCACGGCGGGACGACGGCCCGGATCTGCGGGTCGCAGAGCATGGCCGTGAACTCGGCGGCCCGTTGCCGCCTGGGGGCGGAGACCCACCGGTCCACGCCGAGGCAGTCGCCGAGGACCACCTCGAAGCCCCGGGCGGTGAGCCAGGAGACGGCCACCTCGAACCGCCGCCGGGCGCCCTCTCCCACGCCGGCCGAAGGCGCCGTGACGCCGATCCGGTCACCGGGACGCAGCGGGGCGGGGAAGCGCAGGGGGCTCATGCGCCCAGGCTATGCGCCCACGTGCGCGCCGCGTGGCCGCCCGTCCCAGCCGGCGGCGGTAGAGTCCATCCCAGACGGGGACCCCGCCCCGCCGGACGACGACGCCCCGGTCAGCGCAGAGACGGTCGCCAACCGGAGACGACGAGGGGAGGGCATGCCATGAGGATCGCAGTGGTGGGGGCCGGCATCGGGGGCCTGGCCCTGGCGGCCGGCCTGCAGGCACGTGGCGCGGACGTGGTCGTCCTCGAGTCCTCCCCCACGCTGCGCTCGGGCGGCACCGCCATCACCATGGCCCCGAACGCCCTGCGCGCCCTCGAGTCCCTCGGCTACGCAGACGCCCTCGCCCAGCACCCCTACACCGTGAGCTCGGACGTGGCGGCACAGCGTTCCCCGGACGGCCGGACCCTGACGCTGCTGCCTTCCGAGATCGTGTCCCGCGTCCGCGTGATGCCGCGCGAGGAGCTGCACCTGATGCTCGCCTCCCAGGTGACCGCCGGGCGGATCCGCCTGGGCTGCCGGGTGGATTCCGTGTCCACGGCGGGCACCGTCCGCTTCACCGACGGGAACGGGGCGGCCCGCACCTGGGCGTTCGACCTGGTGGTCGGCGCGGACGGGTCCCGTTCCGCCGTGCGCCGGGCCTGGCCCAACGATCCCGGCCTGCAGGACGCCGGCTACTCCGCCTGGCGTGCCATCACCCGCGAGCCGGTGGACCTCACCGGCCCGGACGGCCTCGCGGCGGCCGGCGAGACCTGGGGTGACGGCACCCGGTTCGGCTTCGCCCCGCTCGCGGACGGCCGCGCCTACTGGTTCGCCGTGCAGACCAACTCGGTGGTGCACCGCCATGACGACGAACGGCACCTGCCCTCGACCCAGCTGCTGTCCCGCCTGGCCGACCGCTTCGCGCACTGGCACGCGCCCATCCCGCAGCTGATCTCCGCCACCGACCCGGAGGACATGCACTTCACGCGCGCCACCGAGCTGGCCGCGGACCTGCCGACCTTCTCCCAGGGCCGCCTCGTTTTGATCGGGGACGCCGCGCACGCCATGACCCCGAACCTCGGCCAGGGCGGCGCGCAGGCCCTCGAGGACGCCGCGACCCTCGCGATCTGCCTGGACCACCTGCTCACCGACCCGCCCGGCCTGGTGAACTCGGATCGACTGCGCCGCGCCCTCGACCGGTACGACACCCTGCGCCAGCCCCGCATCCGCGAGATGGCGCGCCTGGCCCGCACCCTCGGGACCGTCGCGCACCTGCGCATGCCCGGCGCCGCGGCCCTGAGGAACCTGACGTTGCGCATGCTCCCCGATTCCCGCGTGGAGGAGCCGCTGCACAGGATCATGGACTGGCGCCCGCCGCCGCCCACCGGCCGCTGAGGGCTGCGGCCGTTGAGCCTGCGGCCGCTGAGGTGCCCGCCCTGTCCCTCGAGGCATCCGCCGCCCTGTCCCTCAGCTTTGTGGTGAGAACACACCCTCTGCGTCCCCTGATCCGGCGCCGGTGAGGGTGTGTCCTCACCAGTTCCCGCAACGTCTCGCAGCGTCCCACAACGACGACGGCCGCGATGTCCTCGGCGTCGGCGATGCCGAGGTTCCCGTTGACGTCTGCCTCGCGAGGGTCGACGAGCCCGCCCCACGCCTGACAGAGTCAGAGGATGACTTCCGACAAGGACCTCACCGCGCAGATCCCGACGCAGACCCGGCAGATCGTGCTGGCCTCCCGCCCGCACGGCGCCCCGACGCCTGAGGACTTCCGGCTCGAGACCGTGGACGTGCCGGCCCTCGAGGACGGCCAGGTTCTCGTGGCCAACGACGTGATGTCCGTGGACCCGTACATGCGCGGCCGCATGGACGACGTGAAGTCCTATGTGCCGCCCTTTCAGATCGACGATCCGCTCGACGGCGGCGCCGTGGGCACCGTGGTGGACTCCCGGAGCGACGACGTGCCGGTGGGCACCCGGGTGCTGCACCAGCTCGGCTGGCGCGAGCACGCGGTGGTGGAGGCCGAGCGCGTGCAGGCCGTGGACACCCGGGACGTCCCGGACTCGGCCTACCTCGGCGTGCTCGGCATGCCCGGCCTGACCGCCTACGTGGGCCTGACGAAGATCGCGCAGTTCCAGCCCGGGGACACCGTGTTCGTCTCCGGTGCCGCCGGGGCCGTGGGCTCGGCCGTCGGGCAGATCGCGAAGGCCCTCGGCGCCGAGCGGGTCATCGGCTCCGCAGGCTCCGCCGAGAAGGTGGAGCGCCTGAACGAACTGGGCTTCGACGCGGCGTTCGACTACAAGTCCGGAAACGTTCGGCAAATGCTGCAGGAGGCGGCGCCGGAGGGCATCGACGTGTACTTCGACAACGTCGGCGGAGACCACCTCGAGGCCGCGATCGGCGCGCTCACGGTGGGCGGCCGCGTCGCCATGTGCGGCGCCGTCTCCCAGTACAACGCCACCGAAGCGGCTCCGGGACCGCGGAACCTCGTGCAGGCGGTGGGCAAGCGGCTGCGGCTGCAGGGGTTCATCGTGGCCGACCACCTGGACGTGACCGAGGAGTGGCTCGGCCAGGCCGTCGGCTGGCTGCAGGACGGCACCCTGCGGTTCGACGAGACCGTCCGCGAGGGCCTCGAGAACGCCCCGCAGGCGTTCATCGACCTGCTGGAGGGTGGCAACACCGGCAAGATGGTCATCCGGCTGCGCTGAGCGGCGTGCGGCCCGCCTGCGCTGTGGCAGGCAGACGGACCGGCACGGAGAGAAGGGCCACGGCAGTGAGGGCCGCCAACAGGGGGACCGGCGGGAAGGGCCGTACAGCACCCATCGAACGGTTGACGTGCGCGGGCACCCAGCGAACGGTTGACGTGCGCGGGCACCCATCGAACGGTTGATGTCCGCGGGCAGGCCGCGGCCTAGCGTGGGAGGCATGATGAAGTCCTTCTACGCCGCCGCCACCTGGCTGACGCTGGGGCTGGCTGCGGGCGTCTTCTACCGCGAGTTCACCAAGCTGACCGGCAACCTCGGCGTGGAGTCCGAGCTGAGCCTGATGCACACCCACATCCTGGCCCTGGGCATGATGATGTTCCTGATCGTCCTGGCCCTGGACGCCGTGTTGACGCTCCACACGCGCCGGTCCTTCACCGTCTTCTTCTGGGTGTACAACGCCGGCCTGGCGGTCACGATCGTCATGATGCTCATCCGCGGCCTGCTGACTCTGGACGGCAAGTCCCCGGCGGACACCTCCGCCGCCATTCCGGGCATCGCCGGCCTGGGCCACATCCTGCTCACCGTCGGCCTGATCGCCCTGTTCATGGCGATCCGCGAGGGCCTCGGCGAGCGCCAGGAGCGCCTCGCCGCCCGCCAGTCGCGGCTGCAGTCCACGCGCGAGGCGACCGTCTCAGAGGGCTGAGCCGACCGGCGGAGGCGGGGGCCGTCGTCGTCAGGCCCCGAGCCCCTCGTTGAGGCAAGCCCCCTCGTTTACTGGTGAGGACACACCCTCATCACCTCGTTTACTGGTGAGGACACACCCTCATCACCTCGTTTACTGGTGAGGACACACCCCCTCACCCCCGCATCTCGCGGCTCATGACGGTGTGTTCTCACCACTTGGCCACAGCGCAGGCCACAGCGCAGGACGTCTCAGCCCCGCCGCCGGCCCCGCACCGGCAGCGGCCGGGCACGGAACGCCAGGACGGTCGCGGCGATGAAGCAGGCGACCGCCGTCAGCACCAGGACCTGGCCGAGCGTGCGCGAGTCCGCGACGAGGTCCATGCTCATCACCCACGCCATGAGCGCGAAGCCGAGCACGCCCGCCGCCCCGGACCACCGCAGTCCCGGTCGGAGCAGGCTGACGAGCGTGGCGGCTGCGGCGAGGAGTGCGGCCACCGGGACCAGGAACACTCCGATCCACAGCGCGGGCGGACCGTTGGTGCCCGGCTGACCAGGTTCGGGTGGCGGGGCGGCGGTGCCGACGAACATGGAGCCCAGCGCGCCGGCGAAGACCAGCAGGGCCGCCAGCCACACCCAGGCCACCGGCCGCGCAGGGCGGCGGGTCCCGGGGCCTTCGGAATCGACAGGGCCAGCGGGGCCGGCAGGGCCGGCAGGGCCGGCGACAGGCTCCGACGGTGACCCCGACTCCGACGGCGACCCCGGCTCCGGCTGCTGCCTGCCGGTGCTCGACGGCGGCTCATGCCCTGACATGACGCTCTCCTCTCGATACCCGTTCGCTCAGGCTACGCGTCGCCGCGCAGCCCCCGGCCCACCCGGCACCCCGGACACCCGAACGTCCCGGGCCACCCTGTGAGACACATTCGTCCCATATTCCGCGCAGCCGCCGGGTCAGGAGTAGATTCACTGCCATGCAGACGCAGCAGCAGTGGTGGACCGCCTGAGGGCGGCACTCTCCCCTGCGCAAGCACCGAAGCCGCCCGTCCCCTCGGGCGGCTTCTTCCATGTCCGGCCCGGGTGGACCGCACACGAAGGAGCACCGACGATGACCGTCACCGATCCCTGCACTGCCGACCAGCAGCCCGAGCCCACCACCCTCGCCGAGGCCTGCGACCTCGTCCACACCCCGGACCTCGACATCTCGGAAGACGGGATGTTCGGCACCTACGGCGGCGCCCACCTGCCGCCGCAACTGGCCGGCCCCATGCGCGAGGTCGCCGAGGCCTACGCCGAGGCCCGCCAGGACCCGGAGTTCTACGCCGAGTACGCCCGCCTGCTGCGCGACTTCGTCGGCCGCCCCTCGCCCCTCACCCCGCTCGAGCGCCTCTCGGACGAGCTGGGCGGCGCACGGATCGTGCTCAAGCGCGAGGACCTGAACCACACCGGGGCGCACAAGATCAACCACTGCGTGGGCGAGGCGCTGCTGGCCAAGCGCATGGGCAAGACGTCCCTGATCGCGGAGACCGGCGCCGGCCAGCACGGCGTCGCCCTGGCCACCGCCGCCGCGCTCGTGGGCCTGGACTGTGAGATCCACATGGGCGCCGTCGACATCGCCAAGCAGCACCCGAACGTGGTGCGCATGCGCCTGCTGGGCACGAAGGTGGTCTCCGTGGAGCGGGAGGGCCGCTCTCTGAAGGAGGCCGTGGACTCGGCCTTCGCCGTCTACGCCGCAAACCCGGAGAAGTACCTGTTCGCCATCGGCTCCGTGGTGGGACCGCACCCCTTCCCGACCATCGTCCGGGACTTCCAGGCCGTGGTGGGCCGGGAGTCCCGCCGCCAGATCGTCGAGCGCTACGGCCGCCTGCCGGACGCCGTGATCGCCTGCGTGGGCGGCGGCTCCAACGCCATGGGCGCCTTCACCGCCTACCTGGACGACTCAGACGTCCGCCTGATCGGCGTCGAGCCCGGCGGCCGCTCCCAGGCCAAGGGCGAGCACGCCATGACCATGGGCAAGGGCGTGCCCGGCATGCTCCACGGCATGTCCACCCTGGTGCTCCAGGACGAGGAGGGCACCCCGGACCCGGTGCACTCGATCGCCTCCGGCCTGGACTACCCGGGCGTAGGCCCGCAGCACGCCCGCTTCAAGGAGCTCGGCCGCGTGGAGTACGTGGCCGAGGACGACGCCGCCGTGCTCGACGCCTTCCAGCGCCTCTCCCGCACCGAGGGGATCGTCCCGGCCCTGGAGTCCTCGCACGCCGTGGCGCACGCCCTGCGCATCGCCCCGCGGCTGCCGAAGGAGCAGATGCTCCTGGTCAACCTCTCCGGCCGTGGGGACAAGGACGTGGACTACGTGGCCGAGAAGCTCGGCATCACCGGGGACGCGGACGAGGTCGTGCACTGACTCCACCTGCGGACTTCCAGGATCCGCACAGCCGTCCTCCTCGACGCCACCGTGCCCATCGCCATCGCCCTCGCCCTCGCCGAACGCGAACACCGTGACCCCGGATCATCGACGGTTCGTCACCAGACCTGCGAGAATCTCCGCGACCCGGTGACGAACCGTCGATTATCAGCAGACCCCACCCGGCCGCCGCTCAGCCGCGGTGGGGGTCGTCCTCCGGGCGCAGCATGTCCAGGCCGAGGCCGGGGCCGCCGAGCAGGCGCAGGCGGCCGTCGTCCACCATGCCGCCGGCCGGCAGCGCGGAGGCGAACCAGGCCGGCGGGTCCAGGTCCACCATGGTGATGGACGGGCTGGCGAACGCCAGGTGGGCGGCGGCGGTGATGCCGATCTTCGGCTCCATCATGGCGCCCACCATGCAGGTGACGCCTGCGTCCTGCGCCAGCTGCGCGATCTTCAGCCCCTCGCCGAGGGACCCGGTCTTGGCGAGCTTGATGTTCAGCATGTCCGCGGCCTCGGCGGCCAGGACTCGCTGCGCGTCCGCGGCGGTCCACACGGACTCGTCCGCCATGATCGGGAACGGCGACTCGCGGCGCACCAGGGCCATGCCCTGAAGGTCCGCCTTCGCCACCGGCTGCTCCACGACCTCGATCGGCAACCCCTCGTCGTGCATGGTCTGGAGCATGGTGACGGCACCCTCCGGGGACCACCCCTGGTTGGCGTCGATGCGCAGCCGCACCTCCGGCTCCGCGGCCACGACCGCGTGCAGGCGCTCCACGTCCTCGGCGGTGTCCCCGCCGAGCTTGACCTTGAGGATCCGGTAGCCGTCCGCGACCGCCTCGCGGGCGTGGCGTGCCATGGTCTCCGGGTCCTCCAGGGACACGGTCATGTCCGAGTCGAACGCGGCCTCCGGGTCGAACGAGCCGCCGAGCAGCTCCACCACGGCACGGCCCTCGGCCTTGCCGATCGCGTCCCAGACGGCCACGTCCAGGGCCCCGCGGGCCGAGGACGCGCCGTCCACGACACGCCGGGCGAGCTGCGCGAACTCGTCCGGCGTGCCGGTGACGCCCTCCACCGCCGCACGCAGCGGGCCGGTGAGGTTCGCGACGACGGACTCCGCACTCTCGCCGGTGACCGCCACCGTCTCCGCGGCGGTGCCCTGGCCCACGGTGCCGTCCGCGAGCTGGACCTCGCAGACCGCGTAGGCCACGGCCTCGGTGCGACGCTGTGCCGTCACGAACGGACGCAGCAGGGGGCAGGCGTGCAGCCGGGCGGTGACCCGGACGATCCTGTGGGAACCCGTCGTCGCCATGGTCAGAGCCCCATCATGACCTGGGCGCCGCCGTAGCCGATCCAGGTGCCCAGGATCGAGCCGAGCAGTGCGAAGAGCACACCGACCGGGACCAGGTGACGGGAGAACGTGCCGGCGACCACGGGGGCCGAGGCCATGCCGCCCACGTTCGCCACGGAGGCGACGACCACGGAGAACAGGTCGGTCTTGGTGAGCTTCGCGTAGATCAGCATGAGCACGGCGTGGATCAGCAGGACCACGGCGCCGGCCAGCAGGAACCAGCCGCCCTCGGCGATCGCGGCGAAGTCGGAGCCCGAGGCGAGCTGGCCGATCACCATGAACAGCATCAGGGTGCCGACCTCATGCGAGCCGGCGATCTTGCCCAGCCTGGTCTGGGCGATGATCAGGCCCAGCACCGAGACGATGATGATGGTCCACGAGGTCGCGTTCACGGCGTCGGCGATGGAGGGGATGGCCTCCTCGAGCCAGGAGCCCAGGCGCAGGGCGACCGCGGAGACCAGGAGGCTGCCGAAGGTCAGACCCGCCAGGTTGGTGAGGTTGATGGCGCCCTTCTCCACCTGGGCGTTCTGGATGTGCCGGTCCAGGTAGGCGGTGTCCGCCTTGGTGAAGCGGTTGAACGCGCCGGAGAACACCACGGCGGAGAACATCAGCATCAGCCAGACCGAGTACATGACGGTGTCCGTAATCAGCGCGATGCCGAACGCGGACTCCGGCACGCCGACCATCCCCTGCACGGCGGCCATGTTCGCCGAGCCGCCGGTCCAGGAGCCCAGCAGGGCGCCGAGCGCCTTGTCCGAGCCCTCCGGCAGCAGCGGCTGGAAGATCAGGAAGGACAGGATGAACGCCGCGAAGATGGACACCGCGGTGACGAAGAAGGTGATCAGCAGCTTCGGGCCGAGCTGGATGATCTTCTTGATGTCGCACTGCAGCAGGAACAGGAAGACCATCGCCGGCAGCAGGAAGACGCGCAGCTCCTTGAGCGCGTCGCGCGCCTCGTTGTCCGCTTCGCCGAACACGCCGAGCGTGTTGAGCAGGGTGATGGTCAGGTACATCAGGACCATGGCCGGGACGTACTTGAAGAACTTCCAGCCGGTGGTCTTCTCGAGGACGATCAGCAGTCCGGCGACGCCGGCGACCACACCGATCATGAGCAGCCCGTCGGTGATCACGGGGGCCTCCTAGGTGACAGCCGCACGGTCCGGCCGCCCTTCCTGCTCGGAAGGCGCCGGACGTCCGTGCGGACGGGATACGAGTGGTGGCCACGCCCTCCCCGCCCGCACGCAGCGGGCCGGGGGCGGTGCTCACGGCCCGGGCCTGTGCAGGACCCGCGGCCCCGGACCGGCCGGGCGGAGAAACGTGACGCCGAACACTGTATACGCATGCCGGCCGGACGCGGACCGCGCACGGCTCAGCCCCGAGGCGTGTCAGCAGGTCTAGGCTCGGCCCATGGCACAGATCGAGCAGGTGCAGGCCGAGGTGGACCGGCGCTGGTCCGGCATGGACATGCCGTCCTGGCCGGACCCGCACCCCGGCGCACGGGAGCCTGCGCCCGAGCGGTACTCGCAGGTGACGGACCCTGAGCGCTACGGGATCGTCCACGCGCGCGCCCGCCTCTGGGCGCAGGTGCTGGTGGAGCATGGGGCCCGGGCCGAGCAGCTCACGCCCCGGCCGGTCCCCGACTGGCCCGAGGGCCCGCCTGCCCCGGTGGACCGCCTGATGCGCGTCGATCCCCCGTCGGGCGCCGCCGGCGCCCTCCCCCTGTACCTCTGCGAGACGGACGGGTCCGAGGCGGAGGCGAGTTCCGGCGTCGGGAATCAGCAGGAGGACGACGACGGCCGCTCACCGGACACTGCCGTCCCGCCGTCCCTGCGGATCGCCTGGGGGACGACGGACGTGGTGCTTGACGTGCAGCCGGACTGCGGGTGCGATGCCTGCGACAGCGGCTCCGCCGACCTGCTGGAGGCCGTGGACGACACCGTCCGCAGCGCGCTGGTGGACACCGTGCGGCTGGTCGGCGTCAGGCGCGGACCGGGGCGGAGCGCGCAGCGGGACTGGCAGCTGACCTGGCACGCGGACGGCAACGCCCAGGGGTCCGGGACGTTTCCGGGCGGACGCGGCCTGCGCCGGCACCAGCGGGACCGGGACGCCTGGCGGCGGATGAACGCGGCGTGCGAGCGGATCGCCCGCGGCGAGGAGCCCGACCTGCCGCGCGGCACGCAGGTGACGGTCGGACGGGCCTGGTTCCCTCAGGCGTGACCCCGGCGGCCCGGTCGGGCGGGACGGCGGCTCAGAGCCCGCCGTGCACCCAGACCCCGCCGACGGCGGTGGCGACGACCTCGATGTCCCCGATCTGCTCGGCCGGCACCTCCAGGGGGCTGGCGCCGAGCAGCACGAAGTCGGCGAGCTGGCCGGGGCGGATCTGGCCCTTGCGGCCGCCCCAGCCGGTGGCCACGGCCGAGCCCACGGTGTAGGCGTGCAGGGCCTCGGCGGCGGTGATGCGGTCGGCCGGGGAGAACTCACGGCCTGCGAAGGACCGGCGGAGCACGAAGTCCTGCATCACGCGCAGCGGGGCACCGTGGGTGACGGGGCGGTCGGAGGAGCCGGGCAGGACCATGCCGGCGTCCAGCAGGCGCTTGGCCGGGTAGGACAGCCTCGCCCGCTCCGCGCCGAGTCGCTCCTCCTCGCCCTCGCCGAATGCGGCGATGAAGTTCGGCTGGGTGGCCAGCACGATCCCCAGCCGGGCCATGTCCCGGATCTGGTCGTCCCGGACCACGCCGCCGTGCTCGATCCGGTGCGGTATGCGGGGACGGCCGTAGGACAGCTGCGCCTCCTCGATCGTCTCGATCGCGAAGTCCACGGCGGCGTCCCCCAGGGCGTGCAGCGCCAGGGACCAGCCGGCCGCGGCGGCCGCCAGTGTGGAAGCCCGCATGTGCGCGGCGTCCTGCTGCAGGTAGCCGTACACGTGGTGGCAGTGCTCGTACTCCTGCGTCATGGCGGCGGTGCGGCTCATGATCGAGCCGTCCGCGAAGACCTTCGCCGGGCCGACCTGCAGCCACTCGTCGCCCAGGCCCGTGCGCAGGCCGGCGTCCAGGGTGACGCGTTCGCCGTCGTCGGCATGGCCGGCCACCGGGTGCAGGGCGTCCAGCGTGACCATGGCCTGGAAGCGGGTCTTGAGCATGCCGGCGTCCCTGGCCCGCTGGTAGGCCCCGAACTCCAGGGGGCTGTGGCCGATCCAGCCGCCGGCCACACCGGCGTCCGTGACGGAGGTGAGCCCGTCGGCCGCATACGCCGCGGACGCCCGTTCGAGCGCTTCGGCGATCGACGTGTCCGATTCCGGCTGGAGCAGCCGGTTCACGGAGGACATGGCGGTCTCCTTGAGCACGCCGGTGGGCCGTCCGCCCGCGTCCGTGACGATCTCGCCGCCCTCGGGCTGCCGATGGATCCCCTCGGGGATGCCGGCCATGAACAGCACGGCGGAGTTGACGGTGTAGGCGTGGCCGTGGCTGTGGCGCAGCAGCACCGGACGACCCTTCGCCGCCGCGTCCAGGCCGTCGCGCTCCGGCTCGGGACCGGTCAGCTCGTCCGGGTTGTAGCCGGTGCACACCACCCACAGGCCCGGATCCAGCTGCGCGGCCCGCTCCTCGATGGCCGCGTAGACGGCGTCCGCGCTCTGAAGGCCCTCGAGGTCCAGCTCCAGCAGGGACTGGCCGAACCAGACGGAGTGTGCGTGGGCGTCGTTGAACCCGGGGGTGATGACCTGTCCGCCCGCGTCCACGCGGACCGCCGCGTCCAGGCCCTCGATGCGCTCGTCCACGCCCACGAACACGCCGTTCCACACGCCGAGCCTCGTGGCGGTGGGGCGGTGGAAGTCGCCGGTGATGATCCGGGCGTTCTCCACGATCAGGTCCAGCTGCATGCCTCGGCGGTCCCTTCCGTGTCCGTGCTGTCGGGTGAGCCACCAGTGTCCCCCATGCGTGCGCGCCACGCCTCCCGGCCCGCGTCGGCCGCTTCCCGACGACGGCCGCGCACCGCAGCCTGGGACGTCGCCCTGGCGGCGCCCCCGTACGCTCGAGCCATGACCTCTCCGCGGATCCTGCCCGCCGACCATCCCGACGTCGCCGCCCTGACCGCCGAGGGCTGGACGGTGGCGCAGGAGTCCTGGGCCGCCCGGGCGGAGGCCACGGACGAGGCGCGGCGACGCTGGGAGGAGGCGGCCGCCGTCGTGAAGGAGCTGGGCGCGTTCCGCCCGCTCACCGTGGACGACGTCCCCGCGGCCCTGGCCCTGGACGCCGCCACCGCCGGTGACTACCCGGGCGGGCCGGCCACCGCGCATGCCCCCATGACCGCCGAGTCGGCCCGGCCGACCGATGTCCGCCGCGCGTTCGGGCTCTTCGCCGCGGACGGGGCGCTGACGGCCATGACCTACGTGGACCTCGAGGGACCGGTGGCGGAGGTCGACTTCACCGTGGTCCGTGCGGACCTGCGCGGGCACGGGCTCGGCACGGCCCTCAAGGCCGCCTCGATGCTCGCCCTCGCCTTCCCCGCGTCCCCCGACGAGGGCCCCTCGCCTGCCGTGACCGTCTTCCGCACCGGAGGGGCAGCCGAGAACGCCGCGATCCGGCGCGCCTCCGAGCGGCTCGGGTTCGTGGTGGACGAGCGGTGGCTGACGCTGGCGGCGCCCACCGGGGACCCGGGCTGAGGGCCCGGCCGCCCTGGCGTCAGTGCTGGAGCGCCGGGTGCAGGTCCTTCATGCGGAACCTGCGGCGCCGGTGGACCACCAGCATGTCCAGGGCCAGGGCGGCGGCACCGATCACCAGCAGCACGGTCCACGCCGTCCAGAAGTGCTGATCGGATCCGCCGGAGATCGCGACCCGGAACGCCTCGATCGAGTAGGTCATGGGCATGAACGGGTGCAGCGCCTGGAAGAAGCCCGGCAGCACCGCGGACGGATAGGTTCCGCCGGTGGAGGCCAGCTGCAGGATCAGCAGGACCAGCAGCACAGCGGAACCGGGCGTGCCCAGCGCGTTCTGGATCAGATGCGCGATGAGGGAGAACGTCGCGGCCACCAGGAGCGTGAGCGCCACCGCCCGCACGGGATGCACCGGCTCCAGGCCCAGGGGCACCGTGGCACCCAGCATCACCAGGCTGCCGGCCATCGCCACCAGGCCCACCGGCAGCCACGCCGCGAGCGTCAGGGCCAGCGGGTTCCGGCGTCCGGCCAGCAGCCGGGCGCTCACCGGACGCATGATGTTGAAGGCGGCGATGCCGAACACCCACAGGGCGATGGAGAAGAACATCGGCGCCATGCCGCGGCCGTACACCTCGGCGGAGTGCTCCACATCCATGTTCGCCTTGACCGGACGGGACATCACGAGCGACGCCTCGTCCCGCTCGGCCTCGGTCAGCGCAGGGATCTGCTCGACGCCGTCCTTGAGCTCTGTGGCCAGCTGACCGGCACCGTCCTCGAGCTCGTTCAGCCCCGAACGCAGTGACGAGGAGCCGTCCTTGAGCTCGCCGATGCCGCTGTCCAGCTCCGTGGCTCCGGACTGCAGCTGCGTGGCGCCGTCCTCCAGCTGATGGGCGCCGTCGGCCAACGAGGCGTTGCCCTCGACGAGTTCGTCCGCACCGTCCTTGAGCTCGCCGAGCCCACTCTGCAGCGACCCGGCACCGTCCTGGAGGGCCCCCAGGCCCTGGTCGAGCTCGGTGGCACCCGCGCCGAGCTGCTCGAGGCCGTCCGCGAACCGTCCAGCCCCGTCCGCCAGGGTGTCGGCGCCGGTCTTGGCCTCTCCGATGCCGCCCTGCAGGGTCTGTGCACCGTCGGCCACGGCGTGGGCACCGTTGTTGAGGTCCGTGAGGTCCTTCTTGGTCTGCGCGGCCGCGTTCTCGCCGACGAGGGTCTGCACGCGCTCGTCGGCGGCCGCGGACAGGCCCGCGACCTCCTGCACCCTGTCATTGACCTCGGTGACGCGCTCGTCTGCGCCCACGAGCGCCTTCTGCAGCGCGGCGTACTGCTCCGACTCCGCGAGGTCGGGGTCCTCCTCGCCGAGCTCGGCCAGGGCGGCCTGGGCCTCGGCGATGCGCGCCGACGCGCCCTCCTCGCCCTTCCCGGACGCAGCGCCCACGCGCTGCACGCCCTCGTCCACGGCCGCGACATCGGCGGCCACGGCCTCCTGGCGCTCGATCACGGTGTTCAGGCGGGGCACCACGGTGTCATGGAGCTTCTGGGTGCCGTCGGCCACCTGGGAGGCGCCGTCGGCGAGCTCGGCCGAACCGGTCTGCAGCTGGCCCAGGCCGTCAGACAGGTCCTGGGCTCCCGACCGCAGGGTGGGGGCCTTCTCGGCGAGCTCACCGGCACCGGAGGCCAGCTTCTGGGAGCCTTCCCGGGCCTCGCCCAGACCGGAGCTCAGCTGCGTGGCACCGTCCTGGGCCTGGGAGACTCCGTCCGAGAGCTGGACCGCGCCGGCGGAGGCCTGGTCGGCACCGTCGGCGAGCTCCCCGGCGCCCGTGGCCAGCTCTCCGGCACCCGAGACCAGCTGGGACGAGCCGTCCTTGGCGTCGGCGAGGCCTTCATCGAGCTGGGCGGCACCCTGCCGTGCCGAGGTGGTGCCCTCCTTCAGCTCCGCGGCACCGTCGGCGGCCTCGGACATGCCGCCGCGCAGCTCGTTCAGGTTGTCGAACACGGCTTCGAAGTACGCCTCGATCGCGGACCGGTTCACCGCCGCCTCCACCTTCGCCTCACTCGACGCGGTGACGGAGCCGATCACGAAGCCGTTCGCATCGTCACGGCGCAGGGTGATCTCGGCCTGCTGCGGCGTCCCGCCCCCGTCAGGGCTGATGAGGTTGCTGCTGAGATCGGAGGGGATCTCGAGGATGAGGTAGTAGCGCCCGTCGCGCAGGCCCTCCTCGGCGTCCTCACGGGTGGTCTCATGCCAGTCGAAGTCGTTGTCCTCCACCAGCTTCTCGGTCATGTCCGCGCCGGTGGTGAGGGTGGTGTCCTCGTGCTTGACCGGCTTGTCCTCGTTCACGATGGCCACCGGAAGACGGTCCAGCTTCCCGTAGGGGTCCCAGTTCGCGGACAGGTAGAGGGCGCCGTAGAGCGCGGGCACGAGGACGACGAAGATCAGGGCGAGCAGCGGCAGGCCGCGGCGGAATCGACGGAGTTCGTAGCGGAACAGCATCAGTTCTCCCGGAAAGAGTGCAGGGTGAGGATCACGGCGTCGCGCGGGGTGGGCGCGGAGGCCACGGCACTCACGGCGAACGAGTGCCCGTGGTCCTTGAGGATGTCCATGGCGGAGTAGAGGTGGGTCAGCTCGTCCACGGTCAGAGACGCGTCCACGTCGTCGAAGGTGACGAGCCGGGACGGGCGCAGACAGGCCAGCAGCGCGGCGATCAGCGCCCGGGTCAGCGCAGAGAGCTCCCCCACCTCCGCATCCGAGTCCACTCCCAGGCCGACGGCCTCGGCGAGGAGGGCGAAACGCTCCCTGCCTGCCCGACGCCGGACGCCGTCCAGCAGGCAGCGCTCGTCCACCGCCTCGCGCACGGTGAGTGCCGGCTCGAGCTCCACCAGGTCCGTGACACGGGCGACGGCGGTGAGGGAGCGCAGCGCGTGGGGATGCCGGGACGCGTCGATCTCCGGCCGGTAGGCCCGTGAGGCGGGACGCTCCGCGCTGTCCAGCGCGACGTCCACGGGACCTCCGGTGAGGACGAGGTCCCCGCTCACGCCGTCGAGTCGGCCGGTCAGGGCCAGCAGCAGGGCCGAGCGGCCGGTGCCCTGTGAGCCGAGCACGGCCAGATGGGTCTGCGGCGGCAGCACCAGGTCCACCGGGCCGAAGACGGGCCCCCGGACGGTGCGCAGGGTCAGCTCCTGGGCCACCAGGGTGGACAGGGGCAGATCGTCTCGAGAGGAGTCGGAGGGCGGGGAGCCGGCGGCTGTCTCGGTGTCAGTGTGCATGGGGACGGGATCCTCTTTGCCAGGTCGAGGCAGATTCAATACCATCGGCATTCAGTACCAACGGTATTCAATACCATCGGAATCGAAAGGCTAGCATGGCCACCCGACCCCGCCGTGAAGACGTCCGCGCGGCCATCCTGGAGCAGGCTGCACGGTCGTTCGAGCAGGACGGCTACGCCCGGTCCTCCCTCGCCCGCATCGCCGCGCAGGCCGGGTACACCAAGGGGGCCGTGTACTCCAGCTTCACAGGGAAGCCGGACCTGTTCGCCTCGGCATGTGCATCCCAGTTCGAGAATGTCACGGTGAAGGCCATGGCGGGAATGGCCGACGCCCTGGACGACCCCGGCATGCCTCGTGACGCGCTGGTGGAGCGCATGGCGGACGCCCTGACGGACATCGTGCTGACGACCTCCGGAGCCTGGGCCTCGCTCCTGCACGAGTTCCAGGCGGCGGGTCTGCGGGAACCCACGGTGGGCGCCGCCTACCGGGACCTGACCACCCGGCGCCGTGACTTCCTCGCCGACCTGATCCGCAGGCACCGCGCCCTCGAGAACGTCCCCGCCGCCCAGATCACGCACTCGGCGGGCCTGCTGCTGATGCTCATGCACACCCTGACGGTGGAGCGCCGTCTCGCGCCGGACAGCCTGCAGCCGGAGGACGTGCGGCAGGCCCTGGCGGCAGCCGTGGACTTCCTGCTCCCCTGAGCGAGGCGGACGGAGAGTCGGCCGCCGCATGGTGCGCGGCCGTCGTCGGGAACCCGCGCCCCCGGCGCAAGGGTTCAGCGTGCCGACGGCCGGCATGCGCTCACCTGCCAGGGCCGTCGTCCGGTCCGGCAGGGACGGCGGGACGGTCTCGGCCCGTCGGACGCTCCTGCAGCGGATCTGCCTGCGGCGCGCGGGTCCTCCCGGGTCCGGCGAGCGCGGCGGCGGCCACGGCACCGCACGTGCCGACCACGGTGAGGACGGTGATCTGCGCCCCGCCGGTCGGGGCGAGGGCGTCCACCACCACAGAGCCGAGCAGATTGCCGGAGACCAGCCCGAGGGTGGCGGTGAAGACACCGACGCGGGGCACGAGGATCGCACTGAAGCCGATGAACACGCACCCCAGCGGCCCGCCGAGGTAGAGCCACCACTGGGGGACCAACCCGCCCTGGACGCCGGCGGCCGCCGCCTGCACAACGAGCACCAGGCCGATCACGCCCGCGCCGACCAGGAAGTTGATCAGTGTGGCCGGCAGCACGGATCCGTAGGCGGCGGCCTGCCAGGCGTTGAGGACCTGCTGCCCGCTGGTGGCGAGGCCGATCAGCAGGGGGATCGCAGCGAGCAGGAGCCAGCCGGGGCCGAGCCTGCCGGCCTCCCCCAGCCGGGGCCAGACCACCAGCACAACGGCGGCCACGGCCAGCGCCGCCCCCAGCACCCGGCGGGCGGTGAGCGGCCGGACGCCGGCAGGGCTCCACCCCAGCCGGTCCACGAGGATCCCGCCGATCAGCTGGCCGGTGACCAGGGCGACCGTGAACACGGCGACGCCGATGGTCCCGATGGACCCGGACTGTGCCAGCACCACGCAGGCGCCTGCCGTCCCGGCCCCGAAGTGCCAGGGGCGCACCTGCCCGGACCGCAGCGCCGCAGGCACCCGGGCCAGAGCGCGCCGACCCCGTCCGGTGAGGACGGTGACGGCCAGGATCACCAGGAAGCCTGCGGTGAAGGAGGCGAAGGAGGCCAGCACCGGCTCCCCCGACTCCGCCGCGAACTGCGCGTTGAGCCGCCCCTGCACGGGCATCGTCGCCCCGGCCACGACCGCCGTCGCGAAGAACAGCGCCAGTCGCGCGGCGGGGGTCGGGCGGGTCATGGGTCACAGGGTAGGACCCTCCGCCACGAGCTGTCAGGCGGCGTCCACGGGCCGCAGGTCAGTCCCGGGCGCGGGCCTGCTCCACGATCCCGCGCAGCAGGCTGCGGTTCGCGCTGCCGGAGAAGACCGTGGCGGCCGCGCCGGCGATCCTGCCCAGACGCCCGATGCCGCGCACGCCGCGGGTCAGGGTGAGCAGGGTGCCCCCGTCGGCCGGGGTGATGAGCACGTGCAGGTAGGAGCCGCGCTCGTCCGTGTC
>NZ_BCSN01000040.1 GCF_001570885.1 Micrococcus lylae NBRC 15355
AGAGAGTGTCAACTTGATGTTCTCAAGTCATTCACCATCCGACCGTGGCAGACAAGGACCAACCTTACCACCACCAACCCGGTCCCTGTCAAACCCAACCGCTGGCAGCAACACTGCCAACCGGATCCTCCAGGACTCACACCAGCCGGCACGCACCAGAAAGCCTCCACGACCCCAGACACGAACCGCACTGACACACCAGTCGATCAACTCTTCAAGAATACCCCTTCACTTCCCCAAGGAAATGACCGGGATGCTGACGTGAACACGGCCAACAACCGCTTGTTTCTCGTGTTTTCTACGGAAACCGTGGTACTCACTCCGACGCTGCGAACTGATCCGTTCCGCGCCTCAGCACGAGAAAGAACTCTACACACATCACCACCCACACGCAAAATCGGGGTGTCCACACATGCCGAAGGCCTCGTTCTCCGCGGAATCCTGCGGAGAACGAGGCCTTCCGAGCCAGCGCTCTCATCCCATTGCGGGCCACCGTTCCAGGTGACCTCGACCACTTCCGGGCGTACGCCGTCGTCGGGACAGGGCGGGAGCGATCGGCAGCGGTCCTCTGCCGGCTCCGCGGACGTGTCAGAGGGACAGGGCAGCGGTCCTCTGCCGGCTCCCCGGACGTGTCAGAGGGACAGGTCTGCGGCAGCCATGTTCTTCTTCCCCCGGCGGATGAGCAGCCAACGGCCGGCGAGGGCGTCGCCGGAGCCGAACGTCTGCTCCATATCCGTCACCTTGACGTTGTTCACGGACGCTCCGCCGTCCTTGATGATGCGTCGTGCCTCGGAGTTCGAAGAGGCCAGGCCGGAGGAGACCAGCAGATCGATGATGGAGACGCGGCCGTCTTCCCTTCGGGACCAGACCGAGGTGTCCGCCTGGTGGTCAAGCTCGGACAACACCGACTCCAAGGTCTCCGGCTCCACCGCGGACAGGTCTCCGCCTCCGAACACCGCGGCGGACGCGTCGATCACGGCCTGGGTCGCCGCCTCACCGTGGGCCAGCGTGGTGACCTCCCAGGCCAGGCGCTTCTGCGCCTCACGTCGGAACGGCTCGTCCGCCACCTTCTGCGCATACTCCTCGATCTGTGCACGGGTCAGGAACGTGAAGACCTTGAGGCGGTCCACCACGTCCGCGTCGGCCGTGTTGAGCCAGAACTGGTAGAAGGCGTACGGAGAGCACATCGAGGCGTCGAGCCACACGGCGTTGCCCTCGGACTTGCCGAACTTGGTTCCGTCCGCGTTGGTGATCAACGGGGTGCCCAGGGCGTGCACGTGCTCTCCCTCCACCTTGCGGATCAGCTCCGTGCCGGAGGTCAGGTTGCCCCATTGGTCCGAACCGCCGGACTGCAGGGTGATGCCGTGGCGGCGGAACAGCTCAAGGTAGTCGTTGCCCTGCAGCACCTGGTAGGAGAATTCCGTGTAGGAGATCCCCTCGTCCGAGTGCAGGCGCTTGGCCACGATCTCCTTCTTGACCATGGTGCCCACGCGGAAGTTCTTTCCGACCTCGCGCAGGAAGTCCAGGGCGGACATCTGCGCGGTCCAGTCCAGGTTGTTCACCATGGTGGCCGCGTTCTCACCTTCGAAGGACAGGTACGGGCGGATCTGCTCGCGCAGGGAGTCCACCCACTCGGCCACGACCTCACGGGTGTTCAGAACACGCTCGGAGGTCTGACGCGGGTCGCCGATCAGACCGGTCGCACCGCCCACCAGCGCGTAGGGCCGATGGCCGGCCAGCTGCAGGCGACGCATCAGCAGCAGCTGCACGAGGTGGCCCAGGTGCAGAGACGGGGCGGTCGGGTCGAAGCCGCAGTAGTAGCTCACCGAGCCCTCGACGAGGGCCTGCTCCAGGGAGGCCTCGTCGGTGGAGACGTGGACCAGGCCACGCCACTTCAGCTCCTGCCAGATGTTCTCGAAGCTGGAGTCGTTGGACTGCGCGCTCAGGCGCTTCTCGGTGTTCTGGGTCTCTGCGCTCACGGACTTCAGCGTACCCAGCGGCGGTCGCTGCCGCCGTCGGCGCGCCGCCGGATGTCGCAGTCCGAACATCTCGACGACGACCGCCCACCGGTGTCCGTCAGCGCACCAGTCCCCCCGGCAGGTCAGCCTCGGGGGCGTCGGTGACCACAGCCAGGGCCTGGGTGCAGCGGGTCATGGCGACGTAGAGGTCTCCGACCACCCCGTGGGCGTCCGCCACCAGTCGTTCCGGAGAAGCGAGCACCACGACGTCGAACTCGAGGCCCTTCGTCTCCCGCGCCGTGGCGACCACAACGTCAACACCCGGTGCCGGGACTCGGTCCACGGTGAGTCCCTGCTGCTGCATCGCCGCGGACAGCGGGGCGACGAGCTCCTCGGGCACCACGAGCGCACTGAGGCCCTCCGGGACGAGGTCGCGGAGTTCGGCCAGCCGTGCGAGCACCGCCTGCTGCAGTTCTCCGGCGGGCACGACGGTGAGCGTCGGCTCGTGGTCGCCCTCGCGCACGGCCTCCGGTGCCGTGACCTTCACCCCCGCGGCCCGGGCGACGCCCGCGGCCCAGCGGACGATGCGCGACGGGGTCCGGTAGTTGACCGAGAGCTCCTCGACCACCAGGCGCTCGTCGAACGAGTCGCCGAGGGCCTGCCGCCATGTCCGCGGGGCGCCCGGGGCCGAGGCCTGCGCGATGTCCCCCACGATGGTGAAGGACTTCATCGGGCAGCGGCGGGCCAGCAGACGCCACTGCATGGGGCTCAGCTCCTGTGCCTCGTCCACCACCACGTGGCCGTAGGTCCAGGTGCGGTCATGGCGGGCCTGCTCGGCAGTGGTGCGACGGACGGTGCCCCGCTCGTTGGCCCGGGCGAGCGTCTCCGCGTCGACGACGCCGTCGACGCCCAGGTCCGCGAGCGTCTGGTGGACGTTCTCGAGGGTGGCCTTCGCGTTCTCCACGTTGCGGCGATGCTGGGCCTCTCCGTCCTCCGCCGGTGCGCCTGAGGGCATGGCGCCCAGCAGCTCGGCCGCTTCGTCCAGCAGCGGCACGTCCGCCTCGGTCCACGGGGCGTCCGGGGCGCGGAGCAGCAGCCGGGCCTCGTCGTCGCCCAGCCACGGGGCGCAGGCCCGGAGCGTCTCCGGCGTGGAGAAGACCTCGGCGAGCAGCCGCTGCGGGGTCATGGGCATCCAGCACAGGTTCAGGGCGATGCGCACATCGCGGGAGGTCCGCACATCCTCCAGCAGGTAGTCCCGGTTCACGGTGGCGCCGGCCGAGTGCTCCAGCTTCTCGCGCAGCTGGTCCGCCAGCTCTCGGACCAGGATCTTGACGAAGGTCTCGCGCGCCTCGTTGTGCGGTTTGCGGGTGGCCCGGGCACGCTCGCAGGCGCGGCGGACCATGCCCGGGGACAGGGTGAGCGCCGTGCCGTCCACCGCCACGGTGCGGCGGGCAGGGATCAGCCTCTGCCGGCGGGCCACAGCCGCCTGCACCATCTCGGCGGCCTCGATGCGCCCCTTGAGGACGGCCACGCGGGGATCGGTCTCCGGGACGGCCGCCACACCGGGATACAGCGTGCCCAGCGAGGCCATCACCACACCCGTCTCGCCCAGCGAGGGCAGCACGCGCTCGATGTAGCGGAGGAAGCCGACCGACGGCCCGACGAGCAGGACGCCGGCCTTCGCGAGACGTTCCCGATGGGTGTAGAGCAGGTAGGCGGCGCGATGCAGCGCCACCGCGGTCTTGCCGGTGCCCGGCCCACCCTGCACCACCACGGCCCCGGGAAGCGGACGGCGGATCAGCTCGTCCTGCTCGGACTGGATGGTGGCGACGATGTCATGCATGCGTCCGGTGCGCCGCGCCGTCACGGCCGCGAGCAGCGCCCCCTGGCCGCCCACTGCGATCTCGTTCGTACCGGCGGAGGCGAGTTCGGGATCCAGCACCTCGTCCTCGATGTCCCGGACGGTGCGTCCGCGCAGCATCAGGTGGCGGCGGCGGCGCACGCCCTGCCGCTGCAACGGGGTGGCCTGGTAGAAGGCGCCGGCCTCCTGCGCCCGCCAGTCCAGGAGCAGCCGCTCGTGCTCCTCGTCGGTCAGGCCGATGCGGCCGATGTAGCGCGGGCCGGGCGTGTCTGCCTCGTGCTCCGCGTCCAGATCCAGCCGTCCGAAGACGAGGCGGTCCTCGACGGCCTCGAGCTGGGCCAGACGGTCCTCGTACAGAGCGGCGAATGCGTCCCGTTCGGAGTGGTTCTGCACCGATCCCTGGAGCCCGGAACGCCGGACGCCGGCGAGCTGCTCCTGCTTCTCGGCGCGCAGCGCGTCGAGGCGGGCGTAGCGGACGGCGACGCGCTCTCGCTCGAGGGCGAGCTCGGCCTCGCGGACGGTCACGGTGTCCCCCATGCGGTGCTCCCTGGTCTCGGGCCGGAGCGGTCTCCGGCGCGGAACGTGACCATCCATCCTATAGGTGCGCGTGTGAACGGAAGGTGACCTGCGGCGCCGGGTCAGCCCCAGGCGTCCGGACCGGCGGCGAACTCGGCGTCCGTGAGCAGGGCGGCGTCCAGGTCCGCCACGATCCGGGACAGGTCCGCATGGGCTCCCCAGCCGAACAGCGCGAGCTCGGGTCCCACGCACAGCAGCTCGGGTTCGAGGTCGTCCCCCGGGTCGGCACCGAGCACCGCGTCGTCCGGCGCCAGCGGATGCAGCTCGAGGTCCGTGCCGACCTGGTCCCAGCGGAAGGTCCACTCCGGCAGGTCGCCCAGGCGGCACAGGCCCGAGATCCGCAGGCCCGCCGCGGCCCCGCCCGCGCCCCGGGCGGCCGCCTCGAGCGCCCAGCGATCGGCGAGCTCCTCCAGGCGGCCGCGGTGGAAGGGACGGTGACGCTCGTAGCGGGCCACGCCGACGCCGGGCACCACCCGGTCCGTGGGCCACTCGCCGTTGACCACCTGGAGCCAGCCGGCGCAGTCCAGCTCGGGGCCGATCCCGCCGGCGGCGTCCGTGCCGGCCGTGCCCAGTGGACCTGCATCGGCGCGACCGCCGACCACCGGCAGCGCGTCCGGGCGCAGCACCGCGAGCAGGCGCCGGGCGGCGGTCTCGGCCTCCCCGTCCGCCCGGAGCACCCCGTGGACCGTCCGGTCTGCACCGGGCGTCGCCGCGGGACCTGTGGCACGGTCCGGCTCGGACGCGCCCACGAGGGCGTGGTGCGTGGCCGCCTCCAGGCAGTCGACGAGGGCCCGGCCGTGGCCGGCCCCGTCGGCGAGGTCCTCGTGGAGGGTGTGCAGGCAGGCGACCGCCACCACGGCGGTGACGCGCACCCGCTCCGGCTCGTCCGCCAGCTCGCCGATCACATGGGTCACCGGCACCTGCGCCGGCACCTCGAGCACCACCGGCCCGCCGGTCCGCAGCACCGCCTCCGGGACGAGGCCGTCTTCGCCCCAGGCGACTGCGGCGACGAGTGTTGCCCCAGCATCGGCGGCCAGCCGTGCCGCCTGCGCATGGCGCTGTGCGGCGTGCACGCCGGCCACCACCACGACGTCGGCCCGCAACGGTCGACCGCCGCTCCGGGGGCGGGACGGGAACGGGGGCTGGGACACGGAGGGTCTCCTTCTGGTCGATCGGACTGCCGCGTCCGGACCGTCGTCGGGCGGGACGGGACCGGTTCGGGGACAGGACGCGGACGACTTTATGCTAACCGTTCTCATTTGCGCTAATCTGTCCGAGTCCCGCTCGGGACGTCTGACCGAACCGCGACCACGAGCCCCCAGGAGGCACCCCATGAAGGTCCGCAACTCCCTGCGCGCCCTGAAGAACCAGCCCGGATCCCAGGTGGTCCGACGCCGCGGCCGCACCTTCGTGATCAACAAGAAGAACCCGCGGCTGAAGGCCCGCCACGGCTGACCGCCAGCGCTGCGACACCGGCCCCGCCCGCGGGCCGGAAGACCCGCAGGAACGACGACGGACGGTCGCCTTCCGTGGAAGACGACCGTCCGTCGTCGTGCCGGGGATGCGCCGCTCAGGCGGCGCCGACCACCGAGCCGGCGGAGTCGGCGAAGGGGCGGACCTCGTCCACGGCCTCCTTGAGCGCCGCGATCTGGGCGGCGACGGCGGAGGGCGCCGTTCCGCCCTGGGCGTCGCGGGAGGACAGCGAGCCCTCGGTGGAGAGCACCTGACGGACCTGCGGAGTCAGGTGCTCGGAGACGGAGGCGAACTCCTCGTCGGTGAGGTCCCACAGCTCCACACCGCGCTTCTCCGCCGCCTGGACGCATTCGCCGGAAAGCTCGTGGGCCACACGGAACGGGACGCCCTGGCGGACGAGCCATTCGGCGATGTCCGTGGCGAGTGCGAAGCCCTGCGGGGCCAGCTCCGCCATGCGCTCGGTGTGGAACGTCAGAGTGGCGATCATGCCGGAGACGGCCGGCAGCAGCAGCTCGAGGGTGTCGGCGGCGTCGAAGACCGGCTCCTTGTCCTCCTGAAGGTCCCGGTTGTAGGCCAGCGGCAGACCCTTGAGGGTCGCGAGGAGGCCGGCGAGATCGCCGATGAGCCGGCCGGATTTGCCGCGCGCGAGCTCGGCGACGTCCGGGTTCTTCTTCTGGGGCATGATCGACGACCCGGTGGAGAAGGCGTCGTCCAGGGTCACGAAACCGGCCTCCTTGGTGGCCCAGAAGATGACCTCCTCGGACACGCGGGACAGGTCCACGCCGATCATCGAGGCGACCCAGGCGAACTCCGCGTAGACATCGCGCGCGGCGGTGCCGTCGATGGAGTTCCACACGGCAGAGTCGAAGCCCAGCTCCGCGGCCACGGCCTCCGGATCCAGGCCGAGCGAGGAGCCTGCGAGGGCGCCGGATCCGTACGGGGAGACGGCGGCGCGGCGATCGAAGTCCGCCAGGCGCTGGACATCCCGCAGCAGCGGCCAGGCATGGGCCAGCAGGTGGTGGGACAACAGCACCGGCTGGGCGTGCTGCAGGTGGGTGCGGCCCGGCATCGGCGCGTAGGGGTGGGCCTCGGCCTGGGCGATCAACGCGTCGATCGTGGCGAGGACGCCGCGCGCGACCAGTCGGGCGTGGTCCCTCAGGTACATCCGACCCATCGTGGCGATCTGGTCATTGCGTGAGCGGCCGGCGCGCAGCTTGCCGCCGAGCTCCGGACCGGCGCGCTCGATGAGGCCACGCTCGAGGGAGCCGTGCACGTCCTCATCGGACTCCGCTGCGGTGTAGGCGCCGGAGACGACGTCTTCTTCCAGGCGGTCCAGGGCCGCCAACATGCCGTCCAGCTCCTCGGCCGTCAGCAGTCCGGCGGTGCGCAGCACGCGGGCGTGGGCACGGGAGCCGGCGATGTCGTAGCGGGCCAGGCGCCAGTCGAAGTCGGTGGACTTGCTCAGGGCGGCGAGGGCATCGGCGGGGCCGCCGGAGAAGCGGCCGCCCCACAGGGCGCCCTCGTTGGTGCCGTGGCGGGCGGAATCGGCTGGGGTGGTCATGGGGCCCTCCTGACGGGTGGGAGTCGACGTCGATGGTGCTGTGGGAAGGGACGGACGGCGGGACAGACGAGGCGGCCCCGGCTGCGGGATGCGCCGGGGCCGCCTCGTCGCCGGTCGACCGGGTCAGTCGTTGCTGAGGCGCGCGACGTCCGTCAGGTCGGCGGTGCCGCCCAGGCGCTGGTCGCGCTCGGAGGCGGTCTTGGCGGACAGGCCGTAGATGTCGATGAAGCCGCGGGCGGAGGACTGGTCGAACGCGTCGCCCTCGTCGTAGGTGGCGAGGTTGAAGTCGTACAGGCCGGTCTCGGAGCGGCGGCCCTGGACGGTGGCGCGGCCGCCGTGGAGCTCGAGCCGGATGTCGCCGTTGACATGCTCCTGGGTCGCGTCGATGAAGGCGTCCAGGTTCTGCTTCAGCGGCGAGTACCACTGGCCGTCGTAGACCAGCTCGGTCCAGCGGTCGGAGACCAGGCGCTTGAAGCGGGCCTGCTCACGCTCGAGGGTGACGTTCTCCAGCTCCTTGTGCGCGGCGATGAGGGCCATCGCGCCCGGGGCCTCATAGATCTCGCGGGACTTGATGCCCACGAGGCGGTCCTCCACGATGTCGATGCGGCCCACACCCTGGGCGCCGGCACGGCGGTTGAGCTCCTCGATGACCTCGAGCGGCGTCAGCGAACGGCCGTCGAGGGCGGTCGGGACGCCCTGCTCGAAGGTGATGGTCACGACGTCCGGCGCCGGCGAGAACGCCGGATCGTCCGTGTAGTCGTAGACGTCCTTGGTCGGACCGTTCCAGATGTCCTCCAGGAAGCCGGTCTCCACGGCACGACCCCAGACGTTCTGGTCGATCGAGAACGGGTTCTTCTTGGTGGTCACGATCGGCAGCTCGTTGCGCTCGGCGTAGTCGATCGCCTTGTCACGGGTCAGTGCCAGGTCGCGGACCGGGGCGATGCACTTCAGGTCCGGGCCGAGGGTCTGGATGGAGACCTCGAAGCGCACCTGGTCGTTGCCCTTGCCGGTGCAGCCGTGGGCCACGGTGGAGGCGCCGAACTGGCGGGCGGCCGCCACGAGATGGCGGGAGATCACCGGACGGGAGATGGCCGACACCAGCGGGTAGGCGTCCATGTAGAGGCCGTTGGCCTTGAGCGTCGGCATGCAGTACTGCTCCGCGAACTCGTCACGGGCATCGGCCACGTAGGCCTCGACGGCGCCGCAGTCCAGGGCGCGCTGGCGGACGGTCTCGAGGGACTCGCCGCCCTGACCCACGTCGACGGCCACGGCCACGACCTCGGCGCCGGTGGCCTCGGCGATCCAGCCGATGGCGACGGACGTGTCCAGACCGCCCGAATAGGCGAGGACGATGCGTTCCTTCACTGACGTGCTCCTCACGTGATTGTCTGCGGTGGCGCGGCCTCGGCGGAGGCCTGGTCGCACAGAGCGACCTGCCACCGGCGAGCCTAGCCCGTGAAGGCATAGTTATGCAACGCATGGAATACCGGGATGACCCCCCGGGGGCGACGCCAGGGGGCGTGGGGGCGGGTGACAGCACGGGCGGCGCCGTGCGCCAGAGCAGCGGCGGCGACGCCGACGCACCGCACGCCGCGGCGCCGATCGGAACGCCGTGACCTTTCCGGTGTCTGCGGTGCCACATCCCGACCATGGACATCCTGCACTGCACAACTGCCACTGCTGACAGACTGTCTACGCCCAACAGGCCTCAACCGCGCGTTGCAGACATACTGTCCACCAGAAGTGGAAGTTCTCCCCATTTCCTCCCACGGACTTGACGCGCACCCACCGCAGGGCGTTGACTCTCCCGTAGCCGATCCGTGACCTAACCGTGACCGACGCACCACGCGCCGGACGGGGCCGCACGGATCAACCTCTTCTGCCAGGCGCCCGCTGCGGGCCGTCCTACCCTGGCAGGAGTCTTGCCCCGAACCAGGGTGGACGGCCCATTGCCTGAGCACGCACTGTCTCGCAGGCGAGAAGCGGCAACCCGACCCTCTCAACGCCATGAACCTCATTGCATCCTCTGCCAAGCGCACTACCGCCACCGTCACCGCCGGCCTCACCGTCGCCGGCGCCGCCGCCATCGCGATCGCCGCTCCGGCCCAGGCCGCTTCTGAGGCCACCTGGGACCGCCTGGCCCACTGCGAGTCCGGTGGCAACTGGTCCATCAACACCGGCAACGGCTTCTACGGCGGCGTGCAGTTCAAGCTCTCGAGCTGGCACGCCGTGGGCGGCAAGGGCTACCCGCACCAGGCCTCCAAGGCCGAGCAGATCAAGCGCGCCGAGAAGGTCCTGGCGCTGCAGGGCTGGAAGGCCTGGCCGTCCTGCTCCAAGAAGCTGGGCCTGACCGCCGCCGACGCGGCCGGCTCCTCCGCCACCCCGGTCGAGCGCACCTCCGCCGTGGACACCTCCGCCGCCGACCGCGCCGAGGCTCAGCGCCAGGCCGCCGCCGAGAAGGCCGAGGCCCAGCGCCAGGCCGCCGCCGAGCGTGCCGAGGCTCAGCGCCAGGCCGCTGCTGAGAAGGCTGCCGCCGAGCGCGCCGAGGCCCAGCGCCAGGCCGCTGCCGAGAAGGCAGCCGCCGAGAAGGCAGCCGCCGAGAAGGCCGTGGCCGACCGCCAGGCCGCCGCCGAGAAGGCAGCCGCCGAGCGCGCCGAGGCCCAGCGCCAGGCCGCCGCCGAGAAGGCTGAGGCCGACCGCCAGGCCGCTGCTGAGAAGGCAGCCGCCGAGAAGGCCGTGGCCGACCGCCAGGCCGCCGCCGAGCGTTCCGCGGCTGCGGAGAAGGCCGCCGCCGAGCGTGCCGAGGCCCGCCGCCAGGCCGCCCAGCAGGAGACCGTGGTCGTCGAGGCCGGCGACAGCCTGTTCTCGCTGGCCAACAAGCACCGCATCGAGGGCGGCTGGGAGGCCATCTACGAGGCCAACTCCTCCGTCATCGAGGACCCGAACCTGATCTACGTCGGCCAGGAGTTCACCCTGCCGCGTGGCTGATCCACGGTCCCGCTGAAGGGCCCCGTCGCCGAGCGCGACGGGGCCCTTCACACATCTGCGGCCAGGGCCTCGTCCGGACCTGCACCACCCCTCACCAGACCGTCGTCGGCCCGGGGCGGCGTCCCGCAGACCGCCCGTGCGCGTGCCGTCCCGGCAGGCGCGGGGGGACACCGCGTACGCTGAACGACAGAGAGCTCACCTGCAGGAGGGACCGCCATGCCCGCATCGACGACCGTCGCCCCCGCCGCAGCACTCCGCCCCGTCCGTCACCATGCGGCACTGCTGGCCGGCCTGGCCGTGGTCAGCGGTTCCGCGCTGACCGGCTGCGTGCCGGAACCCCCACCGCTGGCACAGGTGTGGCCGTCCGTCCGCGCCTCGGTCGACGAGGCCACCTCGGTGCGGGTCAGCGGCGACGTCCGTCAGGGCGAGGGCACCATCGACGTCGAGCTCGCGGGCGCCCTGGACGACTCCTCCTACGCAGGCCGCCTGATCGAGGAGAAGGGCACGGTCGAGGTGATCGCCGCCGACGACACGACCTTCATCCGTCCGGACGAGAAGTTCGTCTCCGCCAAGGGCGGCGAGACCTTCAAGGACGTGGACCCGGGACTCTGGATCTCTGTCCCCTCCGGACGGGACGGCGCGTTCTCGATGTCCACCTTCTACGAGGGCTTCGTCTCCGCTCTCCCGGACGCCGACGCATTCGACGGCCAGGAGCCGCAGGCCGAGACGCTCCGCCTCGACGGCGAGCGGGTGTTCAAGTACTCCGACGTGGACGCCGGCGACGGCCACGTCTCGCTCTACATCAACCAGGACGACGAGCTGGTGCGTCTCGAGGTGGACGGCGAGAGCGACAGCAAGGACGGCCCGGCCGGCACCATCGACTTCCGCGACTGGAACGAGGTCCCGCCCACAGAGGCACCGCCGGAGGACCAGATCTACCAGCGCCCCGGGCTCTGAGGACTCAGACCCCGGCCCACCGGACGTGCGAGCGGCCGAGCACCGGTGTGTGTCGGACCCCTCACACGTCGCCGGGAAGCGGATCCCGCCGCGGTCTGCCTCAGCCGGCGAGGCCGAGCAGCTGGGCGGCCACCCCCGGGGCGTGCTCGGTACTGTCCGCGATGAGCAGGATGGTGTCGTCTCCGGCGATCGTCCCCAGCACGTGCTCCACCCGGGCCTGGTCGATGACACTGGCCATGTACTGGGCGGCGCCCGGCGGCGTACGCAGCACCACCAGGTTCTCGGTCGGCTCCGCGGAGATGAGCAGCTCGCGGCTCATCGAACTCAGACGGGCGGCCTGGGCCTCCCCGCTGCGGGCCGGGAAGCCGTCCTCGCCCTCCGCCGGGACGGCGTAGACCATCCCCTCGGCATCGCGCACACGCACCGCGCCCAGGTCCACGAGGTCACGGGAGAGCGTGCCCTGCGTGACCGAGAGTCCCCGGTCGGCGAGGGCCTCGGACAGGGCGGACTGGGACCGGATCTGCTGGGTCTGCAGCACGTCCCGGATGGCCGCCTGCCGCGCAGTCTTCGTGGTGGGGGTCGCCATGTCAGCGCACCTCCTCGGCGGGCGGCGCGGCCTGGCCGGACTTCTCGAGCAGCCAGGCCATCAGGGCCTTCTGGGCATGCAGCCGGTTCTCGGCCTCGTCCCACACCACGGACTGCGGACCGTCGATGACGTCCGCGGTGACTTCCATGCCCCGGTAGGCCGGCAGGCAGTGCAGGAAGATCGCGTCCTCAGCGGCGCGCCCCATGGCGGCGGCGTCCACCGTGTAGTCCCGGAAGAGCTCCTTGCGCTCGTGTGCCTCGTCCTCCTGTCCCATCGACACCCAGGTGTCCGTGACCACCACGTCGGCCCCGTCCAGCGCCTGGGCCGGGTCGGTGGTGACCAGGACGGAGCCTCCGGTCTCCGCGGCGCGCTCCTCGGCGGAGGCCACCACATGCGGAGCCGGCAGGCACCCCTCGGGCCCGGCCACGCGGACGTGCATGCCGGCGGTGACGCCCGCCAGCAGGTACGAGTGGCCCATGTTGTTCGCCGCGTCGCCGACGTAGGTCAGGGTCAGTCCCGCGGTGCGGCCCTTGTGCTCGCGAACGGTCAGCAGGTCCGCGAGCAGCTGGCACGGGTGGTAGTCGTCCGAGAGCGCATTGATCACGGGGACCCCCGCGTGCTCGGCCATCTCCTCCAGGCCAGTCTGCGCATAGGTGCGCCAGACGATCACCGAGGCCATGCGTCCCATCACCCGTGCCGAGTCCCCCACGGACTCCTTGTGGCCCAGCTGCGACTCCCCCGGGTTGATGATCAGCGGCTGGCCGCCGAGCTCGGCGATGCCGGCGGCGAAGGAGATACGCGTGCGCGTGGACGTCTTGTCGAAGATCACCAGCCCCGTGCGCGGGCCGGCCAGCGGGCGGCGGGAGAAGCGGTCCGCTTTCATCTCGGAGGCCAGGTCCAGGACCTCGGCCTGCTCGGACGGGGACAGGTCGGTGTCCACCAGGAAGTGGCGCACGGCGGTGTCGGTCACAACGATGCTCCTCGGTTCTCGGTCGGCTGTCCGGCGGCGGACAGGATCGTGGGCAGGGCGGCGACGAAGTCGCGCGCGTCGGCCTCGTCCAGGATCAGGGGCGGGGCCAGGCGCAGGGTGCGCGGACCCGTGGCGTTGACGATCCAGCCGCCCTCCAGGGCGGCGCGGACGACGGCCGGCGCGGGGCCGGCGTCGGGAAGCGGACGCACTGCGTCCGCGGCGAGGTCCACGCCGAGCCAGAGGCCATACTGGCGGACCTCGGTCACCGAATCCACCGCGCGCAGACCGTCGCCGAGCGCGGCGCCCACGCGACGGACGTTCTCCAGCAAGGCCTCCTCCTCGATCGTGGCGAGGACGGCGCGGGCGGCGGCCGCGGCCAGCGGGTTGCCGCCGAACGTGGTGCCGTGCTGCCCCGGGCGCAGCAGCGCCGAGACCTCCGACCCCACGGAGACGAGCGCACCGATCGGGACGCCTCCGCCCAGCCCCTTGGCCAGGGTGAACGCATCCGGCACCACAGGGTCTCCCCCGGTCACCGCGGGGTCCTGGAACGCGAACCAGCTGCCGGTGCGGCCGATGCCGGACTGCACCTCGTCCAGGATCATCAGCGCCCCGGCCTCCCGCGTCGCGGCGCGGACGCCCGCCAGGTAGCCGGCGGGCCAGCCATGGACGCCGCCCTCGCCCTGCACGGGCTCCAGGAGGACGGCGGCCACGGTGCGCCCCTCGGCGTCCGGGGCGAGCGCGGCCTGCAGGGCGTCCAGGTCTCCGCCGGGGATCCGCTCCACCCCTCCGGGCAGCGGCTCGAAGGGGGCACGGTAGGCCTCCTTCGACGTGAGCGCGAGGGCACCCATCGTGCGGCCGTGGAAGGCCCCCTCCAGGGCGATGACGCGGGTGCGCAGCCCGGAGGGGTCCTCGCCTCCGTGCCGGCGGGCCAGCTTGAAGGCCGCCTCGTTCGCCTCCGACCCGGAGTTGGCGAAGAACACCGAGGAGCCCGCCGGCGCCCCGGACAGGCGCAGGAGGTCCTCGGCCAGGCCGACCTGGGGCTCCGAGGTGAAGAGGTTGGAGACGTGCATGAGGCGTCCGGCCTGCTCGGACACGGCCGCCACGAGGCGCGGGTGGGCGTGGCCGAGGGAGTTCACCGCGATCCCGGCGAGCAGGTCCACGTACTCGCGGCCGTCCTCGTCCACCACGCGGACGCCCGAGCCGGAGACGAGGGCCCGCTGGGGCGGGCCGAACAGTCCGGTGAGGGCGTGGCTGTAGCGGTCGAGCAGGGTGCCGTGTGCGGCATCGGCGGTCATGGCGGTCTCCTTCCGAAGGGATGCGCAGGCGGTGTCAACGGGCATCGGGGACCACCTGGGTGCCGACGCCTGCGGAGGTGAAGACCTCCAGCAGCATCGAGTGCGGTCGTCGCCCGTCCACCACGTGGGCGCGCGGCACGCCGGCGTCGATCGCCTCCAGGCAGGCCGCCATCTTCGGGATCATGCCGGAGGACAGGGACGGGAGCAGCTCCCGCAGCTGAGAGGCGGTGAGGGAGCTGATGAGCGAGTCGCGGTCCGGCCAGTCCGCGTAGACGCCCTCGACGTCGGTGAGGAGCACGAGTTTGCGGGCACCGATCGAGGCGGCGAGCGCTCCGGCGGCGGTGTCCGCGTTGACGTTGAGCACGTGGCCGGTGAGGTCGCCGTGGTCGTCCACCTCGGGGGCCACGGAGGACACCACGGGGATGCGGCCGGCCTCGATCACGTCCCGGATGGCCTCCGGATTCACGCCGATGACCTCCCCGACCAGTCCGAGGTCCACAGGCTCGCCGTCCACCACGGTGCCGGTGCGGCGTGCTTGGAACAGGGCGCCGTCCTCGCCGGAGGAGCCGATCGCGTAGGGGCCGTGGGAGTTGATCAGGCCGACGAGCTCGCGGCCGACCTGACCGGTGAGCACCATGCGCACCACGTCCATCGCCTCCGGCGTGGTCACGCGCAGGCCGCCGCGGAACTCGGACTCGATCCCGAGCCGGTCCAGCATGGTGTTGATCTGCGGGCCGCCGCCGTGCACCACCACGGGGCGCACACCCACGTGCAGCAGGAAGACGATGTCCTCGGCGAAGGCGCGGCGCAGCTCCTCGGAGACCATGGCGTTGCCGCCGTACTTGATGACCATCGTGGTGCCGGCGAACCGCTGGATCCACGGCAGGGCCTCGATGAGGACCTCCGCCTTGGACCCGGCGCGCTCGAGGCGGTCCGCGGCGGAGAGCACCGGGGTGGCGGCGGTCGACGGGTTCTCGATCATGGCGTGGGGGCCTTCCGTGGAGTGGGTCCGGGGGACGGTCGCGGCGGGCCGGGGTGTCCTGCGCACCGGCCCTGCCGTCCGCGGCTTCAGGTGGAGTAGGCGGAGTTCTCGTGGACGTAGTCGTGGGTGAGGTCGTTGGTCCAGATCGTGGCCTCGGCGTCGCCTGCGTGCAGGTCGATCTCCACGCGCACCTCGCGTGCGGACAGGTCCACGAGGGAGCGGTCCTCCCCCACGCCGGAGGCACGGCAGACCTGGACCCCGTTGAAGGACACGTCCAGGGCGGTCGCGTCGAACGCGGCCACATACTCCGGCACGGTGCCCACCGCGGAGATCACGCGGCCCCAGTTCGGGTCCTGGCCGAAGACCGCGGTCTTGAACAGGTTGGAGCGGGCGACGGCACGGGCCACGGCCTCGGCGGCCTCCTCCGTCTCGGCGTTCACCACGCGGACGGCGATGTCGTGCTCGGCGCCCTCGGCATCCCCGACCATCTGGCGGGCGAGATCCGCACAGACGCGGGTGACGGCGGCGCCGAACTCGTCCGGGTCCGGGGCCACGCCTGAGGCGCCGGAGGCCAAGAGGATCACCGTGTCGTTGGTGGACATGCAGCCGTCGGAGTCGGCGCGGTTGAAGGTCGCGGCCACGGCACGGTCGAGGGCGAGCTGCAGGGCGGAGGCGGGCAGGTCGGCGTCGGTGGTGACGACGGCGAGCATCGTGGCCATGCCCGGGGCGAGCATGCCGGCGCCCTTGGCCATGCCGCCCACCGTGTAGCCGGTCCCGTCCACGCGGGACTGTTTGGCGCGGGTGTCCGTGGTCATGATGGCCTCGGCCGCGGCAGGGCCTCCCTCCGTGCCGAGCCCCTGCACGGCGGTGTCGACGCCCGGGAGCAGCCTCTCCATGTCCAGCGGCTCGCCGATGAGGCCGGTGGAGCAGACCAGGACGTCGCCGGACGAGCAGCCGAGGGCAGCGGCCGCGTGCTCGGCGGTGCGGTGGGCGTCCCGGAAGCCCTGCTGGCCGGTCGCCGCGTTCGCGCCGCCGGAGTTGAGCACCACGGCATAAGCTCGGCCGTCCGTGACGGCCTGACGGGACCAGAGGACCGGGGCTGCGGCCACGCGGTTGGTGGTGAACACGGCCGCCGCCTCGTGCTTCGGCCCGTCGTTGACGACGACGGCCACGTCCGGCTTCCCGGACGGCTTCAGTCCGGCGGTGGTCCCGACCGCCCGGAACCCTGCTGCTGCGGTGACGCTCACGGTGCGACCCCCTGGCTCTCGAGCCCGGCCTGCTCCGGCAGGCCCAGGGCGATGTTCATGGACTGGACGGCGCCGCCGGCGGTGCCCTTGCAGAGATTGTCGATCGCGCTGACCACCACGACGCGGCCGGCGCGCTCGTCCACGGCGAGCTGCACCTGGACATGGTTGGAGGCGATCACCGCCGCGGTGGTCGGCCACTGCCCCTCGGGCAGCAGGCGCACGAACGGCTCGTCCGCGTAGGCCGTCTCCCAGGCCGCACGCACGGCGGCGGGGTCGGCGTCGTCGGTCAGGCGGGCGGTGGCCGTGGCCAGGATGCCGCGGGGCATGGGTGCCAGAGTCGGGGTGAAGGAGACCTGGACGTCCTCCCCCGCAGCCCAGGCGAGGCCCTGTTCGATCTCGGGCGTGTGGCGGTGGCCGCCGCCCACCCCGTAGGGACTCATGGAGCCCATGACCTCGGAGCCGAGCAGGTGGGGCTTGAGCGCCTTGCCCGCGCCGGAGGTGCCGGAGGCGGCCACGATGACGACGTCCCGCGGCTGAAGGAGCCCGGCGCCGAAGCCCGGGGTGAGGGCGAGGAGCGTGGCGGTGGGATAGCAGCCCGGCACGGCGATGCGCCTGGCCCCGGCCAGCCGCCCGCGCTGTCCGGGCAGCTCGGGCAGCCCGTAGGGCCAGGTTCCGGCGTGCTCCGTGCCGTAGTACTGCGCCCAGGTGGCGGCCGACTCGAGACGGTGGTCCGCGCCGGCGTCGATCACCACGGTGTCCGGCGAGCGCTCGGCCAGCTCCGCGGCGATCGGTCCGCTGGCGCCGTGCGGCAGGGCGAGGAAGACGACGTCGTGCCCGGCGAGGACGTCCGCCGTCGTGGGCTCGAGGACGCGGTCGGCCAGGGTGTGCAGGTGTGGCTGGAGGACGCCGAGACGCTCTCCCGCCTGGGAGTGGGCGGTGACGGCCCCGATCTCGACCTCGGGGTGGCCGCTCAGCAGGCGCAGGGCTTCGCCTCCGGCATAGCCGCTGGCTCCGGAGACGGCGACGGTGATGCTCATGGACCCATCCTAGACCAGATATGCACTGTGTCGAATATGTATTCCGTCATGGTTCGGGCCACGCCGGATCACTACGCTGGGCGGCATGGATGCCACCCAGACCCAGCCCGTCTCGCCCGGCGCCGATGCCTCCTTCGACGTCCCACAGACCCACCGCGCGATCGTCGCCGAGCAGACCGGCGGCCCCGAGGTCCTGCAGTGGACCGAGGCGCCCGTTCCCGCCCCCGGTCCGGGGCAGGCGCTGGTCCGCACCGCCGCCGCAGGCCTGAACTTCATCGAGACCTACCAGCGCTCCGGGGTCTACCCGGTGGACATGCCCTTCGTGCCGGGCACGGAGGGCTCAGGGACGGTCGTCGCCGTCGGGGCCGACGTGGACTCCGTCGCCGTGGGCGACCGGGTGATGACCGCCGCCGGCGTGGGCACCTACGCCGAGCACTTCCTCGCCCCCGCCGAGCAGCTTCTGCCGGCCCCCGGCTCGCTCGACCTCGCCGAGGCCGCTGCTCTGCCGCTGCAGGGCCTGACGGCCCACTACCTGTCCCGCTCCACGTTCCCGGTCCAGGCCGGCCAGACCGTCGTGGTCACCGCCGGCGCCGGCGGCGTCGGCCTGCTGCTGACCCAGCTGTGCCGCGCCCGTGGGGCGCGCGTGGTCACCACGGCGTCCACCGAGGCCAAGCGGGAGCTGTCCCTGCAGGCAGGGGCGACCGTGTCGGTCGACTACCCGGACGTGCAGGCCGCGGTGGAGGAGCTCACCGGAGACGAGGGCGCCGACGTCGTGTACGACGGTGTGGGGAAGGCGACCTTCGAGGACTCCCTGGCGTGCCTTCGGGTGCGCGGCATGCTCGTGCTCTTCGGCGGCGCGTCGGGCCAGGTCCCGCCGTTCGACCTGCAGCGCCTCAACGGCGCCGGCGGCCTGTTCGTCACGCGCCCGTCCCTGGTGCACTACACTCGCACCCCGCAAGAGACGCACTGGCGTGCCCAGGAGCTGGCGGAGGCCGTGGCGGACGGATCGCTGACCCTGCGGATCGGCGAGCGCTTCGCCCTCTCCGACGCCGCGGCCGCGCACACGGCACTCGAGGGGCGGCAGACCACCGGCAAGGTGCTGCTCACCCTGGACTGACAGGCCCTCCGCCCGCCGGGGAGCCTGTCGGTCGGGGCCGGCCCCGCCACTACAATGCGACAGGCGAGGCACCGACGCCCTGTGCTCGTGCCCTCGTCTTCGAGGCCCTCATACCACCCGGAGGAATGGTGACCGCACCTCACCGCGCCCAGCTGCCCGGAGGGGACCGTGCGCCCGCGCCGCGGACCCTGTGGGACGTCCTGACCGCCACCGCCGCAGAGCATCCGAACGCCCCGGCCCTCGACGACGGCACCCAGATCCTCGAGTACACCGACCTTATCGAGCGCGCCGAGGCATGCGCCGCCCGCCTGACGGCCGCCGGCATCGGCGCCGGCGAGCGCATCGGCGTGCGGATCCCCTCCGGGACGGTCGACCTCTACGTGGCGATCCTCGGCGTGCTCGCCGCCGGCTGCGCCTACGTCCCGGTGGACGCGGACGACCCGGACGAGCGTGCCCGCCTCGTCTTCGCCGAGGCGAAGGTGACCGGTGTCCTCACCGACGAACACACCCTGGAGCGCGGCACGGACGCCGCCGCGGACGCCGAGCCCGTCACCGCCGTCGGTGCGGACGGGCAGACCACGGCGACGGCTCCGCCCCGACAGGCCCGACACCCCCTGCCCGACGACGACGCGTGGATCATCTTCACCTCCGGATCGACCGGCACCCCCAAGGGTGTGGCCGTCACCCACCGCAACGCCGCCGCGTTCGTGGACGCGGAGGCGCGGATCTTTCTGGCGGACGATCCGCTCGGCCCCGGCGACCGCGTGCTGGCGGGACTGTCCGTGGCCTTCGACGCCTCCTGCGAGGAGATGTGGCTCGCCTGGCGCCATGGCGCCTGCCTCGTCCCTGCTCCACGCGCACTCGTGCGCTCCGGCATGGACCTCGGCCCCTGGCTCGCCGAGCGCCGCATCACCGCGGTCTCCACCGTGCCGACCCTGGCGGCCATGTGGCCCTCCGAGGCCCTGGAGAATGTGCGCCTGCTGATCTTCGGCGGGGAGGCGTGCCCGCCCGAACTCGCCGCCCGCCTGACCGAGCAGGGACGCCAGGTGTGGAACACCTACGGCCCCACCGAGGCGACCGTGGTGGCCTGCGCCGCCGAGATGACCGGCGAAGGGCCGGTGCGCATCGGCCTGCCGCTGGACGGCTGGGACCTGGCCGTCGTGGACCCCGCCACCGGGATCCCCGTGGCCGACGGCGAGACCGGTGAGCTGATCATCGGCGGCGTCGGCCTGGCCCGCTACCTGGACCCGGCCAAGGACGCGGAGAAGTACGCGCCCATGGACACCCTCGGCTGGGAGCGCGCCTACCGCTCCGGCGACCTCGTGGTCTTCGACCCTGCCGGCCTGCTCTTCGTGGGCCGCGCAGACGATCAGGTGAAGCTCGGCGGCCGACGCATCGAGCTCGGCGAGGTCGACGCGGCGCTGCAGGCCCTGCCCGGCGTCCAGGGCGGCGCCGCCGCCGTGCAGACCACCCCGGCAGGTCACCAGATCCTGGTGGGCTACCTCGTGCCGTCCGGCGCCCCGGAGGACCTGGACCTCGAGGCCGCCCGGCAGCTCTTGGCAGAAGAGCTGCCGGCCGCCCTGGTCCCCCGGCTGGCCGTCACGGACACCCTCCCGACGAAGACCTCCGGCAAGGTCGACCGCAATGCCCTGCCCTGGCCGCTGCCCGGCGCCCAGCCGGACGAGGACGCCCCGCCGATCGACGAGTCCACGGACGCCGGCTGGATCGAGCGCCAGTGGGCCGACGTCCTCGGCGCCGCGCCCCGCGGTCCCAAGACCGACTTCTTCGCGGCCGGGGGCGGCTCCCTGGCCGCCGCACAGCTGGTGGCCCGCCTGCGTTCCCGCTATCCGCAGGTGACCGTCCAGGACATCTACGCCACCCCCCGGATCGGCGACCTGGTCGAGTCCCTCGCCGGCGCCGCCGCGGCCGTCCCGGTCGAGGACCGGCACGTGGCCCGCACCCGGAAGAAGGCCCAGTGGGCACAGACCCTCGTGGGCGTGCCCGTGTTCATCCTCCCTGCCCTGCGCGCCGCCGTGTGGACCGCCCTGGTCCTCAACGTCCTGGCCGCCACGGGGCTGGCTCCCGCCGTGCCCACCGTGGACTGGTGGCTGCTCGCCGTCGCCTGGCTCGCCGTGGTCTCCCCGCCGGGACGCATGGCCCTGGCCGCGCTGGCCTGCCGGCTGCTGCTGGCCGGGGTGAAGCCCGGCGTGCATCCCCGCGGCGGCCGCGTCCACCTGCGCCTCTGGCTCGCCCAGCACGTGGTGGACCTCGTGGACCCCTACTCCCTGGCCGGCGCCGTCTGGGTGCCTGCCTTCGCCCGCGTGCTCGGCGCCCGGATCGGCAAGGACGTGGACCTGCACTCCCTGCCGCCTGTGACCGGGCTGCTCGAGATCGGCGAGGGCGCCTCCATCGAGCCGGAAGTCGACCTCTCCGGCTACTGGGTGGACGGCGACCGCGTGCACATCGGCACCGTCAAGGTCGGGGCGGGCGCCGTCGTCGGCGCCCGCTCCACCCTGATGCCCGGCTCCTCCGTGGGCGAGGGCGCCCACGTCGAGCCCGGCTCCACGGTGGTCGGGCGGCTGCGGGGCCACCGCATCCACGCCGGCTCCCCCGCCGTCCGCGTCGGCAAGGTCAAGGACACCGGACCCAACGTGGCCCCGCCGCGCGCCACGGGCTACCGCCTCCTCTCCACCCTGGCCTCCTCCGTGCTCGCCGCCCTGCCGCTCATTGCGGCGGCCGTGGCCGGCGCGCTCGGCCTGTGGTCCCTGACCTGGTGGGGCACCGAGGTGACGGACCTGGGCCCGGCCGGGTCCGTCGTCGTGGTCCTGGGCCGGCTGCTGGCCGTCAGCCCGCTGCTGGCGGCCGTCTGGTTCGGGGTGCACATGCTGCTCGTCCTGGTCACCACCCGGCTGCTGTCGATCGGCATCACCGAGGGCTACCATCCGGCCCGGTCCCGGGTGGGCTGGCAGATCTGGGCCACCGAGCGCCTGCTCGACGCCGCCCGTGACCAGCTCTTCCCGATCTATGCCTCCCGGTTCACACCCACCTGGCTGCGCTGGCTCGGCGCGGAGGTCGGCCGGGACGTCGAGGCCTCCACCGTGGTGCTGCTGCCGTCGATGACCCGAGTGGGCGACGGCGCCTTCCTCGCCGACGACACCATGGTCTCCTCCTACGAGCTGCAGGACGGCTGGATGCACGTGGCTCGCGCCAAGGTGGGCAAGCGCTCGTTCGTGGGCAACTCCGGCATGGTCCCGGCCGGCCGCACCCTGCGGCGCGACTCCCTCGTCGCCGTGCTGTCCACGACTCCCACCAAGACCAAGGCGGGCACCTCCTGGATGGGCTCCCCGCCGGTCCGCCTGCGACGCACCGAAGTGCAGGCGGACACCTCCCTCACCTACGACCCGCCGGCCGCCCTGCGCCGCGCCCGCACCTGCTGGGAGCTGCTGCGCGCGATCCCGGTCTGGCTGCACGCCGCGCTCCACCTGCTCGTCGGCGGTGCCCTGGCGCTGCTGGCCACCGTCTCCTGGGGGCTCACCGCCGTGGCCGGCGGCCTCGTCCTGCTGGCCGCCGGCGCGGTGGCCGCCACGCTCACCGTCCTGGCGAAGAAGGTGTTCGTCGGCCGCATCGACGCCGGTGAGCATCCGCTGTGGTCCCCGTTCATCTGGCGCAACGAGGTGGCGGACACCTTCACCGAGTACCTCGCCGCCCCCTGGTTCGCGCGCGCCGCCGCCGGAACACCCGCCATGGTCTGGTTCCTGCGTGCCATGGGCGCACGGATCGGCCACGGCTGCTGGGTCGAGTCCTACTGGCTGCCCGAGGCGGACCTGGTCTCCCTCGGCGACGGGGCCACCGTCAACCGCGGCTGCGTGGTGCAGACCCACCTCTTCCACGACCGGGTCATGTCCCTCGACGCGGTGGATCTGGCCGCCGGCGCCACCCTCGGCCCGAACTCCGTGGTCCTGCCCGCCGCCCGCCTCGGCGCCGGCACCACCGTGGGCGCCGGTTCTCTGGTCATGCGCGGCGAGGAGCTGCCCGCCGGCACCTGGTGGATCGGCAACCCCGTCTCCCCGTGGTCCGACCCCGCCCCGCGCGCCTGGCGTGCCGCATGGCGCTCCCCCGACTCCCGTCCCCGAAAGGCCTCATGAGCACCGATCCCTACCTGCCCGCAGTCGGCTCGGACGTGCTGGCGCTGGACGCCGTCCGCCTCGAGCTGGACGTCCGCCTGGCCGCCAACCGGATCGCCGGCACCGCAGTGCTGCACGGCCGCCTGCTCGCCCAGTCCGCTCGCGTGGAGCTGGACCTGCACAGGCTCTCCGTCACGAAGGTGAGGGCCCAGGCCGCCGGGCGGCCGCTGCCGCGGGTCAAGGCGTCCCAGCCACGTCGCCGCCCGCACCGTGTGGTGGTGGAGCTCGGCGAGTCCCTGCCCGCCGGGACCGAACTGGAGCTCACCCTGGACTACCGCGGCACCCCGAAGCCACGGCGCAGCCCCTGGGGCACCGTCGGCTGGGAGGAGCTCACCGACGGTGTCCTCGTGGCCGGCCAGCCGCACGGCGCCTCCACGTGGATGCCCTGCGTGGACTCCCCGGACAACCGCATGAGCGCGGACATCACCGTCACCTGCGACGCCGGCTACCTGCCCGTGTCCAACGGCACCGGCACCCCGGTGAAGCAGTCCGGTTCCCGCACCACCTGGCGCTGGGTCCTGGACGAGCCCGTCCCCCCGTACCTGCTCACCCTGCAGATCGGCCGGTACCGGCTGATCGAGCTCCCCGGCCGCAGCGACGGCCCGCCGATCACCCTCGCCGTGACTCCGCAGACGCAGCAGCGTGCGCTCACCGCGCTGGGCGCACAGCACCGCATGGCCGAGGTGTTCCAGGCGGCCTACGGCCCCTACCCCTTCGACGCCTACACAGCCGTGGTGGCCGACGATGACCTCGAGATCCCCCTGGAGTGCGCCGGCCTGTCCCTGTTCGGCACCAACCACCTGACGGGCCAGTGGGAGGACGAGCGGCTGATCGCCCACGAGCTGTCCCACCAGTGGTTCGGCAATGCCGTGACCCTGGGCCACTGGGCGGACCTGTGGCTGCACGAGGGCTTCGCCTGCTACAGCGAGTGGCTCTGGTCCGAGGCCTCCGGCCGCGAGTCCGTCCAGGCCCATGCCCGCCGCGCCTGGCAGGGCCTGGCCGAGCAGCCGCAGGACGTGGCGCTCACCGACCCGGGGCCGAAGGACATGTTCGACGACCGCGTGTACAAGCGCGGCGCCCTGACGGTGCTGGCGCTGCGCCGTCTGCTCGGGGACGCCGTATTCGGCCGCATGGTGCGCGGCTGGGTGGCCGAGCACCGCTTCGGCACCGTGGACACCGCGATGTTCCGGGCCCACGTGCACTCGTGGGCCCCGGCCGCAGGCGTCACCGCCGCGGCCGTGGACGCCCTGTTCGACGCCTGGACCGTGGAGGCGGCCCTGCCGGCGTTCCCGGGCTGAGCGGCCCCCGCCGCAGCACGGATGAGGGCGGGGACCCTCTGGTCCCCGCCCTCGATCTCCGCAGTTCTCGTCAGCGACGCTGGATCGACTCCTTGGGGTGGAGCGAACGCTCACCAGACTCGTCGATCTCGAAGAGGACGACGATCGCGTCATGGCGCTTGGCCACCCACTCATCACGCAACGTGTCCCACTCCTTCACCTCCATCACGGGGCCGCCGTCG
>NZ_BCSN01000041.1 GCF_001570885.1 Micrococcus lylae NBRC 15355
GTGCTCAGCCTGCACCCCGAACGGGACTGGGAGCGGATGCAGCGCTCCCACCCGGACCACCTGGCCTGTGGCGAGGCCGTCGTCCGGGCCGCCTACCCGGCCGTCGAGAATCCGTACGCCTTCCCGGAGCTGCTCCGGGACGAGGGGCTGGAGGCCTTCCGCATCCGCCATCTGCTCCTCTACGCCGCGCCGCGCGCCCGGGTGGACACCGCCGTGGACGTCACCGGGCTGGAGGAGGCCAAGATCCGTGCGCTCGACGCCCACCTGTCCCAGCACCCCGACGTGGAGGGCATGCGCTCGTTCGTGCGCCGTCAGATGCGGGACGAGTTCGCGCTGGCCGGCGGCCGGGGCGACGGCTCGGCCGAGTCCTTCCACCTCGTCGAGGTCAACGGCGCGGACACGATCGCCGGCTTCTGACCCCTTCTGAACCGCCGTCCGCCCCGCGGCGGCTGCCTCAGCCGTCCATCGTCCACTTGCCGCCGTAACGGGGGCCGTCGTTGCCCGGGCGGAGGAGCACGGAGGAGTGCACATCGTCCGAGGGCTGCTCGGCGCCGGCTTCCGGCTCCACGGTCATGCCCACGGCCCCGTGGGCGTCGATGCCGTGGAAGGTCACCGGCTCGGTGAGGTCCTCTGCGGAGAACACGCCCAGCGACTGGGCCCGCTGGGACTCGTCCTTCGGGAGCAGCCACAGCTGGTAGGCCTGGCCCTGCGGCAGCGGACGCAGGCCCTCCAGCCGGACGTAGCCGGCGTCGATGTCGCGCGAGGTGGCCACCTGCATGGTGCCGCCGTCACGGGTGTCCACCGGCGTGGACGTGTAGACGTCGTCGGCGCGGTCGACCTTCTCCGGCAGCGTCGGGCCGGTCAGCAGGACGAGGGCGGTGACCAGGGCCGCGACCACCAGCAGCGCCGCGATGCCGACGACCGCGACCATGCGGCGGCGGCCCGTGGCCTCCTCCTCGGGGGAGTGCCGCACATCGTCGTGGTCCACGAGCGCCACGCCGATGTCCTGGGCGGGCAGACGGCGCAGGATGCGGTCCAGCAGCTCGGACGGCGGCTCCTCCTGGACGGAGCGGAACGCCCAGGTGACGGCGTTGCGGGCGGCGCGCAGGCGGGTACGCCACAGCGTGCCCTCGCTCGGGCCGCGGGCGGCGACGGATCCCTCGACGAGCGTGCGCTCGTCCGCGTCGAGGGCGTCGAGCGCGGCGACGTCGGCCAGCTCGAGACCTCGTCCGGCCTCCACGTCTGCGCGGACGGTGTCCATGAGCCCGGCGGCGCGGGGCGGGGTGGTGCTGAGGGGCCCCGTGAGGGTGCCGCGCTCCTGCTCGGCGTCCCGGTGGGCGGCCACGAGGGCCTGGACGCCGTCCCGCACGAGCTCCTTGGCACGGGCGGCGGGGACGCCCATCTCCTCGGCGAGGCGGCGGCAGGTGCGGCCCCCGAGCCAGGCCAGGGACACGGCGCGGTACTGCTCATCGGTGAGCGAGGCGCAGCTGAGGGGACGTTCGGCCGTGACGTCCTCGCTCTTGCCGGCGTTCTCCGGCAGCAGTCCGTGGCCCCGCTCCGGCAGGGAGTCGGTGCGGGCCAGGGTGGTGACCACGCGGTGGGCCAGGACCTCCAGCCAGGTGAAGACGGTGCGCTCCCGACGGCGGACGTCGTCGTCCTCGGTCACGTCCAGGTCGGTGTCCGGGGCCTCGTCCCACGCGGTGAGGTAGACGAGGGCGGTGGCCTCGGCGGCATCGGCCTCCGAGGCCAGCACGGACCGGGAGAGGGCATGGACCCACGACACCGTGGTGTCGTAGAAGGCGGCGAAGGCCGCGCGGTCGCCTTCGCAGCTCAGGCGGAGCAGCACGTCGAGCGACGGCAGGGCGTCGTCGTGGGGTCCGTTCTCAGCGGTGCAGGTCGCGTCCATGGTGTTGTCAGTCTAGGCGGGCGGACCCAGCGAAGCCGTGCTGACGCCACGCCTCGAAGGTCACGATTGAGGCGGCATTCGCGAGGTTGAGCGACCGGCGGGCCGGCTGCATCGGCAGACGCACCGTCTGCGTGATGCGCGGGTGGGCGAGGGCCTCGTCCGGCAGCCCGGTGGACTCGCGGCCGAAGAGCAGCACGTCTCCGGGGCGGTAGGCGACCTCGTCATAGCGTGCGTCGCCGCGGGCGGTGAAGGCGAAGACGCGGGCCTCCGGCAGGGCGTCCAGGGCGGCGTCGAGGTCGGGATGGGTCTGCACCACCGCGAGGTCGTGGTAGTCCAGGCCGGCGCGGCGCAGGTGCGCGTCCGCGAAGGTGAAGCCGAGCGGCTCCACCAGGTGCAGGCTCGTGCCGGTGATCGCGGCCAGGCGGATGGCGTTGCCCGTGTTCCCGGGGATCTCCGGGGTGTGGAACATCAGATGGAAGCCGGGCGTGCCGGGGGCGGGGGCGCGCTCGGCGGCCAGGTGCGGGTTCTCGGTGCGGCGAGGCGGGACGGTGGCGGACACGCCCTTCATGGTAGGCCGGTCCGCCGTCCCCGGCGTGCGGGTTTCCCGACGACGGCCGTTCGCCTCGTGACACCGCCTCGCCTCCGCAGAGGGAGGCTCAGCCGGGTTCAGTACAGCTGGTCCACGAGCAGGCCGAGCGCCGCCCGGTCCACGGTGTCCGGCGCGCTGCCGGTGCCGAGGAACAGGAGCAGCTCGCGGACCAGGTCCCGGCCGGCGGCGGGCGCCGCAGTGAGCAAGTCCTGCTGGGCGGCGGGGTCGTCGGCACCGCGGGCGCGGCGGATCACGGGGGCCAGGCGCTCGTCCCGGTCCGTCATCACCAGCACGAAGCCGCCGACCGTCACCTGCGGCAGGGACCGCTGGAGCGTCGTCATCGCCGGGCCCATCAGCGGCGGGGAGGCGGCGGAGCGGTGTGCGGACAGCTGCGCCCCGTCCCAGGTGTAGGTCCCGTCCGGCACCTGCATGGAGCCGATCAGTGCGAGCCGGTCGCCGCAGAGCACGGCATGGTCCACGTCGAGCCCCCGCTGGAAGCGTCCGCCCAGGCTGAGCCCGGTGAGGAAGCGGGCGGCCGGCAGCACCGGGGCGACGTCCGCGTCCAACAGGCGCAGCACCCGTGCCTGGCGGCGTTGGCGGTGCTCGTCCGGGAGCAGGCCGCGGCGCCGGGGCACCCCGTGCCAGCGGCGGGCCGAGCGGGCGGCGTCCAGGACCCCGTTCGGCACCGGCTCCGTCTGCAGCGGGGGGAGGTACCTCACCGGGCGCTGTGAGGGCGGGGGAGGGCCCGGGCGGGCCGAGGTGTCGGAGGCGCGCGCCGTCGTCGTGCCTCCTCCGCGGCCTCCGGCCGTGCCCCGTCCGGTGCGCGCACGGCCGGTGGGCGTGTCCGCGGCCGACAGGGAGAGGTCGTAGCGGCGGCGGGCCTCGGCGGTGCCGACGAGCTCCCAGGCCGCGCTGACGCGGCGGAACGCCTCGGGGCTGCCGCCGGCGTCCGGGTGCGCGCGGCGGGCGGCCCGGCGGTAGGCCCGGCGCAGCTGTTCCGCGTCCACGTCCGGGCGGACGGCGAGCACCTCGTAGGCGGTCTGCGGGCCCAGCTCGGCGGCGCTCATGCGTCGTTCCCGGACGGACGCACGTCGCCGGCGGCGCCGTCCTCCAGAGCGTCCGCGGAGCCCGCAGCGACGTAGCGGAGCAGCAGCATCGAGTCCTCGTGCAGCACGTGCACCAGGCGCAGGTCGAGCCCGATCGCCTCCGCGGCCGTGAGGATCCGCGGGCCGTCCCCGCCGACCAGCACAGGGGACAGGCTCAGCTGCAGCTCGTCGAGACGGCCGGCGGCGGCGACGGCGCCGAACAGGGACGGACCGCCTTCCCCGTGGACCACGCGGTGGCCGCGCGCGGCGAGCAGGGCCAGGGCGATCGCCGGGTCCACGTCGGTCTCGCCGGCGGCGAGCACGTCGGCGACCTCGGCGAGCGCTGCGGCCCGGTCGGCGTGGTCCCGCAGGGCGGCGGCGGAGGTGAGGACCACTGGCCGGCGCGGGGCGCGGAGGAAGAAGGGGTCGGAGGCGTCCAGGTGCAGGCCGCCGGACACCACGGCCACCTCCGGGTGCGTGTCCAGGCCGCGGGCGGTGCGCCAGGCGGAGGCCTCGGCGTCCACCAGCGGTCCGTCGTAGCCCTCCGCACGGACGGTCCCGGCGCCCACGAGGATCACGTCGGCATCCCTGCGGGCCAGGTCGAAGACCCGGTGATCGGCTGGGCTGCCGAGGCCGCCGGACCGACCGTCCACAGTGGCGGCGCCATCGGCAGAGGAGATGAACATCATCCGCGTCCACGGGCGGTCGGCGGGCCGGGCGGAGAGAGGGTCGTGCCCTGCGGATCCGGTGGAGCGCGGGCCGTCCGGGCCGTCCAGAGCGCCGCGGAGCCGGCGCGGCGCGGCGTAGAGCGCGAGCAGGTCCTCGTCCGTCAGGTCCTGCCCGGTCCCGGTCAGCGCCCTCATGCGCGGGGCTCCCAGTCCTCGTCCGCGGCCACGGCGGAAAGGTCGGGATCCCGATTCAGGTCCCCGGTGTTGTGGACGGCCAGGACGGGGTCGCGCCAGCCTGCGATGCACTCGACCATGCGGGCGGCGTCCACGGAGGGGCGGACCTGGTGCATGCGCAGGATGCGTGCGCCGCCGGCCACGCAGGCCACGGCGGCGGCCAGGGACCCGGCGAGACGCTGGGACTTCGGTCGGTGAAGCGACTCGCCCACGAAGTCCTTGTTGGAGACCGCGGCCAGCACGGGGAAGCCCAGGTCCGCGATCTCCTCCAGGCGACGGGTGACCTCGAGGGTGTGCACGGTGGTCTTGTTCAGGTCGTGGCCCGGGTCCACGATGATCTTCTCCGGCGCCACGCCCAGGGACACGGCGCGGTCAACGGTGCGCAGCAGCTGCTCGCGCACCTCGGCCACCACGTCGGAGTACTGCGGGCGGGGCACCACGGTGCGCGGCCCGGTGAGGTGGGCCAGCGAGTGGGTGACCACGAGGTGGGCGCCGTGCTCGGCGGCGACGCGGCCGAGGTCCGGGTAGTAGAGGCCGGAGGTGTCGTTGACGACGTCCGCGCCGGCCTCGAGGGCCGCCGCCGCGACCGCCGGCTGGAAGGTGTCCGCGGAGAGGATCGCGCGGGCGGCCTCCTCGCCGCCGTGCACGTCGCCGTCTCCTGCACGCAGGGCGGCGATCAGCGGGGCGACGCGCTCGGCCTCCTCGGCAGGGTCCAGCTCCTCGCCCGGGGCGAAGGGCACGCCCCCGACGTCCAGCCAGTCGGCGCCGTCGGCCGCGGCGGCGCGGGCGGCGTCCACGGCGGCATCGAAGGCGAAGGTCGCCCCGGCGTCGTAGAAGGAGTCCGGGGTCCGGTTGACCACCGCCATCACGAGCACGCGGGTGCGCAGGTCCACCTCCGTGTGGGCGAACCGGTGCACGGGATGCTTCAGGGCGGGGACGGGGAAGAGCACCCGTTCATTCAACCATCCGCACCGCACGGGGACCGTGCGACCCGAAAGGGCTGTGTGCCCCGGTGGTGGCGTGCCCCTCGCCCTGGTCCCCGTCCCTGCGCGCCTCGCTCGGCCGCTGTCCGACCCCGCCGGGGCGCCCGGACCCTGGGGGCGTCCTCGGCCACGCCGGGCGCGACTCCTAGACTGACGGGGTGACCACCCCGGACCGCGTGCACCTGGACCACGCCGCCACCACGGCGGTGCGGCTGGCCGCGCTGCAAGCCCTGACCGAGGCGGCCGCGCTGCCGGGCAACCCGGCCTCCCTCCACGCCTCCGGCCGCCGGGCGAAGCTGTGCCTCGAGCAGGCGCGGGAGCGCATCGCCGCGGCGCTCGGGGCGCACCCCACCGAGGTGATCCTCACGTCCGGGGGCACCGAGGCGGACAACCTCGCCGTCCAGGGGCTGTACCGGGCCCGCCGCGCCGCGGCGCCGGAGCGCACGCGGATCGTGCTGACCGGCATCGAGCACCACGCGGTCCTCGACGTGGTCGACTGGCTCGCCGCGCACGAGGGCGCCGAGCCGGTGCTCGTCCCGGTCGACGACGACGGGCGGGTCGACCTCGCCGCATGGGAGACCGCGCTGGCGGCCGCACCCGAGCAGACCGCCCTGGCCACGCTGATGTGGGCCAACAACGAGATCGGCACGGTCCAGCCCGTGGCCGAGGCCGCGCGGCTCGCGGCCGAAAACGGGGTTCCGATGCACACCGACGCCGTCCAGGCACTCGGGGCGGTGCCCGTGGACTTCGCCGCGTCCGGGGCCGCGAGTCTGGCCGTCTCGGGTCACAAGGTCGGCGCCCCCGTGGGTGTCGGCGCCCTGCTCGTGCGCCGGGACGTCACGCTGGAGGCGGTGCTGCACGGCGGCGGCCAGGAACGCCGTCTGCGGTCGGGCACGGTGTCGGTGGCCCTGGCCGCCGCACTGGCGGCCGCCGTGGCGGAGGCCGTCGCGGAGCAGCCCACCGAGGCCGCCCGTCTGGGCGGGCTGCGGGACGAGGTGATCGCCGCCGTCGACGCCCTGGACGGGGTGCGCCTGACCGGGCCGCGGGACCTCGACCCGGCGACGGGGACGCCGCTGCCGCCGGGGACGCGCAGGCTGCCCGGCAACGTCCACATCACCGTGCCCGGGCGGACGGCGGACGCGCTGCTGTTCTCCTTCGACATGGCCGGGCTTGACACCTCGTCCGGGTCGGCGTGCACCGCCGGGGTGGCCGAGCCGTCGCACGTGGTCGCGGCCCTGCCGGGGCGGACGGAGGCCGACGCACGGGCCACCCAGCGGTTCACCCTCGGTCGGACGACGACGCCGGCCGAGGCGGCCGCGCTCATCGACGCGCTGCGGACGCTGCTGGGGCCGGGCGTCTAGACTGGACCGCCCGTCCGTCGTCGAGAGAGGGGTCCGCCCGTGAAGGTCCTGGCCGCCATGTCCGGGGGAGTCGACTCCGCCGTTGCCGCGGCGCGTGCCGTGGACGCCGGGCACGAGGTGGTGGGCGTGCACCTGGCGCTGTCCCGCATGCCCGGCACCCTGCGCACCGGCTCCCGCGGCTGCTGCACCATCGAGGACGCCTCGGACGCCTGGCGCGCCTGCGAGCGGCTCGGCATCCCGTTCTACACCTGGGACTTCTCCGAGAGGTTCAAGGAGGACGTGGTGGACGACTTCGTGGCCGAGTACGCCGCGGGCCGCACCCCGAACCCCTGCATGCGCTGCAACGAGAAGATCAAGTTCGCCGCGCTGCTCGAGCGGGCCCTGCAGCTCGGCTTCGACGCCGTCTGCACCGGCCACTACGCCGCCGTGCGCCCCGGCCCGGACGGCACCCCGGAGCTGCACCGTGCCGCCGACGACGCCAAGGACCAGTCCTACGTCCTCGGCGTCCTCACCGCCGAACAGCTCGAGCACTGCCTCTTCCCGCTGGCCGACACCCCCTCCAAGGAGCTCGTGCGCGCCGAGGCCGCCGAGCGCGGGCTGTCCGTGGCGCAGAAGCCGGACTCCCACGACATCTGCTTCATCCCCGACGGGGACACCCGCGGCTGGCTCGCCGAGCGCATCGACCTGGCCCCCGGGGCCATCCTCGGCACCGACGGCGAGCGCCTCGGCACCCACACCGGCGCCCAGGCCTACACCGTGGGCCAGCGCAAGGGCCTGGCCATCGGCCGTCCCGCCCCGGACGGGAGGCCGCGCTTCGTGCTGGAGGTGCGGCCGAAGGAGAACACCGTGGTGGTCGGCGGCCGCGAGCTGCTGGACGTGGATCGCATCGAGGGCATCCGCCCCACCTGGGCCGGCGCACCGCTGCCCGAGGCCGCGGCGGGGGACTGGTTCGACTGTCAGCTGCAGTTCCGCGCCCATGGGGAGATCGTCCCGGCCCTCGCCCGGGTGGGCGACGGCGGCGAGCGCTGGCTGATCCGGCCGGAACGCCCGCTGCGGGGCGTGGCGCCGGGCCAGACCGCCGTGCTCTACCGCGGCACCCGCGTGCTGGGCCAGGTCACGATCGACCGCGCCCGGAACCGGGCCCTGGACGAGGCGCCGGGACCGGACGGGGAACGGACAGCGGAGCCGGACCGAGACCGGCCCGCGCAGTGAGACGGCCAGGACCGGGCCGCCCGCCGTTTGTAGGGTGGCTGGCATGAGCGCGCAGTACGACCCCCATGCCAGCTCCCTCGCCGGTTCCGCGGAGCCGGCCGTCCTTCAGGAGCTCTATGCGATCCGCGGGAGCATCGACAACATCGACGCGTCCCTGGTCTATCTGCTCGCCGAGCGCTTCAAGTTCACCCAGCGCGTGGGCCGGCTCAAGGCCGAGCACGAGCTGCCGCCCTCAGACCCCGGTCGTGAGACGGCCCAGATCGCACGCCTGAGGGCGCTCGCCGAGGACGCCGATCTCGAGCCCGAGTTCGCCGCCAAGTTCCTCAACTTCGTCATCGCCGAGGTCATCCGCCACCACCAGGCGATCGCCGGGGAGGAGCACGACGGGCAGGCCCGGCATGACGACTGATCCCGCCCCGACGACGGCACGCGACTCCGTCTCTCCGCTCGCCGTGGACCCGGCCGAAGCCGCCCGGCACGGGCCCGCCCCGGCGGCCGAGCCGGCGGAGCCGGGACGCGTGCGTGCCCTCGTGGGCGGCACCTGGCGGGGCCTGAACGCGGCCGAGGCTGCCCTGGCCACCCTCGGCGAGGCGGGGGACGCGCACTGGCCGCTGCTGCCCGAGCTGCCGGACCGTGGGCCCGGGGCCGAACCGGTCGGCCGCACCGCCGCACTGCTGCCGGACCTCGCCGTGGACCTGCAGCCGCACGGCTGGCGCATCAGCCCGCCCGGGGCCCGGAGCAACGGCATGGACCATCGCCGTGCCACCGCGCACCTGTCCGAGGACCTGCACCGTCTGGCGGACACTGCCGGCGCCGAGGGGATCGGGATCGACCGTCTCGCCGTCCGCGTCGTCGGGCCGCTGAGTCTGCTCGGGAGCCTGTGGCTGCCCGGCGGCGAGCGTGAGGCGGTGGACGCCGGTGCCCGCCGGGACGTGGCCGCGGCCTGGAACGAGGGCGTGGCAGGTCTGCTGTCTCGGCTTCGCACCGAGGCCGGTGCCCGCCGCACAGCCCTGTGGATCGACGAGCCCCTGGCCGCCGCGGTGCTCGCCGGAGCCCTGCCCACCGCGTCCGGGTACCGCACCGTGCGCTCCGTGCCCCGTGACGAGGCCCGGACCCACTGGCGGGCGGCCCTGGCCGTCCTCGCCGGGGAGGAGGCCCAGGCCTCGGGTGCCGCGCCCGCGCAGGTGTGGATCGACGCCGGCCGTCGTGGCTGCTCCGCGGAGGAGGGCCCCGGCCCGGCCGAGCTGGCCCTGCTGGCCTCCGAGGCCCTGCCGACGCCGGTTGCCCCCGCCGCGGACGACGGACGCAGCGGCTCGGCCGCCCAGACCGTGGGCGTGGCCGTGGACGCCCCGGACCCGGACGTCCCTGCCGGCCCCGCCGCCTGGGACGTCGTCGGCGGCTGGAGCGAGGCCGGCCGACCGCTGGCGATCCGGCACGTGGCCGGCCGCGGACCCGCGGCGCTGATGCGGGACGTCGAACGCGTCGGACTGGACCCCGCGCTGACCGTCGGCTGGACCCTGATGGGGCCGGCCGTCGTCGGGAAGGAGGCGCTGCGCCGGACGGCGCAGGCCGCGGACGAGCTCGAGGACCGCCGCACAGACCTGGCCGGCTGATGCTGCAGGTCCGTCTCAGCGCACGGTGACGGGCTGCCCGGCCAGGGGACGATAAGCTGGCCCACAGACATCGGGCGGGGCCGGGCAGGTCCTGCCGAGGCATCCCGTGCACAGGCGCAGGGGACCAGCAGAGGACTAGCAGAGGAGGCCCAGATGAGCCGAGCCACCATCCTGGTCGTGGACGACGACGAGGCCCTGGCCGAGATGATCGGCATCGTCCTGCGCAACGACGGCTTCGAGCCCGCGTTCGTGAAGGACGGTTCCTCCGCGCTTCCGACCTTCCGCGCGGTGCGCCCGGACCTCGTCCTGCTCGACCTCATGCTGCCGGGCATCGACGGCATCGAGGTCTGCAAGCTCATCCGTGCCGAGTCCGACGTGCCGATCGTCATGCTCACCGCCAAGTCCGACACCGCGGACGTGGTGCGCGGCCTCGAGTCCGGCGCCGACGACTACGTCCCCAAGCCGTTCAAGCCCGCCGAGCTCGTGGCCCGTGTCCGCGCCCGCCTGCGCGAGGGCGACTCCCGTGCCCCCGAAACCCTGAAGATCGGCGGCCTGGACATCGACGTGGCCGGCCACCAGGTCCGCCGCGGGGACGAGGTCATCTCCCTGACCCCGCTCGAGTTCGACCTGCTCGTCGCCCTCGCCCGCAAACCCTGGCAGGTCTTCAGCCGCGAGATGCTCCTGGAGGAGGTCTGGGGCTACCGCCACCAGGCCGACACCCGCCTGGTGAACGTCCACGTGCAGCGCCTGCGCTCCAAGGTCGAGCCGGACCCGGAGAACCCGACCGTCGTGCTCACCGTCCGCGGCGTCGGATACAAGGCCGGCCAGGGCTGAGGCCGTGGCCCAGGCCCTGGACCAGGAGGAACGGGACACCCGCACGTTGCCGGCCGCCGGAGTCGTCCCGGTCGTCGCCGAGCCCGAGCCGGTCCGGCGCTCCCGGCTGAACCCGCTGCACTGGCTCCACCGGCTGCGGCGCGCGTGGCGGCGGTCGCTGCAGCTGCGCACCTCCATCATGGTGGGTGTGCTCACCTTCGTGGCCTCGGGGCTGCTCGCCCTCTTCTTCGCCCAGCAGATCTCCGACGCGCTCGTCGAGGCCCGCTTCGAGCAGATCGAGGTCGATGCGAACCGATCCCTGGCCCAGGTCCGCGACACCTTCGCCCTGGCCGGGACCCCCGAGACGCCGCTGACCGACGTCATGGTGTCCCAGACCCTGCGCTCCCTCGAGGGCGACTCCTCCACGCTCGGCCGCCGGTTCATGCTCGAGCCCCTGCCGGACACGGACTCGGCCGACATCGGCCGTGTCTCCTCCTCGCAGCTGGACTCGGGATCGATCCCCGCCGACCTCAAGTCCGCCGTCGCCGCCGGCACCGGCGTCTACTACGCCCATATGGCGATGGAGGACGAGGGCGGGACGGTCCATCCGGCACTGGCCTTCGGCACCCAGGTGATCCTCCCGCCCGGTTCCGGCTACTCCCTCTACCTGGTCTACGACCTCTCCGACGTGCAGAACTCGCTGGACTCCGTGCTGCGCGTGCTCATGCTCTTCGGCTCCGGCTTCGTGCTGCTCAACGTGGTGGTCTCCGCCGCAGTGATCCGCCTCGTGGTGCAGTCCGTGCAGCAGGCCTCCCTGGCCGCCGAGACCCTCTCCCGCGGCAACTTCGAGGTCCGCATGCCGGTCCACGGCGAGGACGAGGTCGCCCGCCTCGGAACCTCCTTCAACCGCATGGCAGACAACATCCAGGACCAGATCACCCAGCTGGCCCAGCTGTCCCAGATGCAGCAGCGCTTCGTCTCCGACGTCTCCCACGAGCTGCGCACCCCGCTCACCACCGTGCGCATGGCCGCCGACGTCCTCTACGGCTCCCGAGACGACTTCGACCCGGTGAACCGCCGCTCCACCGAGCTGCTCTACCACCAGGTGGACCGCTTCCAGGCGATGCTGGCCGACCTGCTCGAGATCACCCGCTTCGACGCCGGCGCCGCCATGCTTGCCCTCGAGGAGACCGACCTCTTCGCGCTCTGCAACGACGTCATCCTCACCTCACAGCCCCTGGCCGACCGCGCCGGAGTGGAGGTCTTCGTGGTCCCGCAGGGCTCCAGCTTCCTGGCCCGCGTGGACCCCCGCCGCATCGAGCGCATCGTCCGCAACCTCGTGAACAACGCCATCGAGCACGCCGAGGGCCACCCCGTGGACGTCGTGGTCTCCGGAGACGGCGAGGTCGTCTCCGTCGGTGTGGTGGACCACGGCATCGGGATGTCCGCCGAGCAGGTCGAACGCGTCTTCGACCGCTTCTGGCGCGCCGACCCGGCCCGCACCCGCACCACGGGCGGCTCCGGGCTCGGCCTGTCCATCGCCACCGAGGACACCCGCATCCACGGCGGCAGCCTCGCCGCCTGGGGCGAGCTGGGCGTCGGCTCCTGCTTCCTGCTCACGGTCCCGTGCGACCAGCCCCCGGCCGGCGTCCCGCACTCCGAGGAGACGATGGTGGACCACGCCGCCCTGGCCCTGCCGCCCGTCTACGACGTCCGCGAGCGCCGCCTCGCCTCAGACCCCCACCGGCCGCTCATGGACGCCGGGGTCGACCGTCCCGACCCGGTGGGTCCGGACGAGGACGTGGACACCGGTGAGATCGACCGCACGCAGGAGCAGGCGCTGCGCGACACGTCCCGAGAGGAGGACCCACGATGACCGCAGAGACCGCCGCCGGGCGCCGCCGGCTCGCCCTCGCCGTGCTGGCCGCCGCCTCCCTGGCCCTGTCCGCGTGCGCGCAGGTGCCGACGTCCTCCCCGGTGGGCACCTCCCCACCGTTGGCAGGCGCCGAGCAGGAGCAGGACGTTCCGCTGTACGTCCCGGCCGGTCCGGTGCGCGACGCCGAGGCCCCCGAGATCATCCGAGGCTTCCTCGCCGCCGGAGTCGGTCCCCAGGACGACTACGCGATCGCCCGCCAGTACCTGACCGGCGACGCCTCCACGGACTGGGACCCCCACCGCCGCACGGTGGTCTACTCCTCGCAGCCGACCGTCACCCGCGTAGACGAGGACGGCACCTACCTCGTCCAGGTGGAGATCGACTCCATCGTGGACCAGAACGGCATCAGGACCGCGGTGCCCTCCGGCACCACCGAGGCCTGGGAGCTGACCGTCACCGACGTCGACGGGCAGCGCCGCATCAGCGCCGCCGAGGACGGGACGATGCTCTCCGGCTCCCAGTTCGCCGCGATCTATGCGCCGCACGAGCTGTACTTCTTCGACCCGACCTTCACCTATGCCGTGCCGGACGTGCGCTGGTTCATCAACCGGGGCACCACTGCCGCGGCGATGACCCGGGCCCTGCTGGCAGGGCCCGCGGAGCCCCTCGGCGGCGCCGTCGTCTCGGCCTTCCCCGCCGGCAGCGGCTCCCAGCTGTCCCGCCCGACCGTCCCGGTGACCGACGGCGTCGCCTCCGTCGACCTCGCCGCCTCGACGGTGGACGGCATGGACTCCGACCGCCGCGAGCGGCTGCGCCAGCAGATCGAGATGACCCTCGAGGGCCTGAGCACCGTCGAGAGCGTCGAGGTCACCGTGGACCTGGACCCGCTGGCGGTGGAGGGCGAGGCGGACCATCTCGACCCCGTCGAGGTGAACCCCTCGAAGGGCACCGTCCAGGTCGGCGTCGACCCGACCAACCGGACGCTCGCCTTCTTCCAGGGCCTCAGCGTGACCCCGGTCGGCGGGCTCCGGAACGTCTCGGCGCTCGACCCGGTCGAGCCTGCGATGAACCGTGCCCGCACCGACTTCGTGTTCCTCACCTCCGATCGAACGAAGATGTACCGTGCGGACACCGAGGGCACCCTGAAGCAGATCGTCTCAGGCATCTCCCTGACCCGCCCCACCGTGGACGGACTGGACTGGGCCTGGACGGTGGACTCCGGCAGCTCCTCCCGCATCCGGGCCGTCCCGCTGGGCGACCAGGAGGACGGCACCGCCCGTGAGGTCAGCACCCCCTGGCTGACGTCGGACGAGACCATCCGCGCCCTGCAGGTCGGACCGACCGGCACCCGGGCGGCGCTGCTCGTCGAGTCGGAGGGCACCATGAGCCTGCGCGTGGCCGGCGTGGTGCGCGGCGAGGACGGCGTGCCGTCCTCGCTCACCGACCCGCAGACGCTCGAGACGACCGTCCCCATGCGCGACGTCTTCTGGGTCGACGACGTCACGCTGGCGGTCACCGACTATGCCGACGACGCCGAGGACAAGATCGAACCGCAGGTGATCTCCCTCGACGGCACCCGTCGCACCCTGAACCCCCTCGCCGGCCTGACCGGGTTCTCCGCGGGGGACTCGCAGTCCTTCTACGCGGAGACCGAGAACGGCGTGTACCTGCTTCTGGGTTCCTCGTGGCGCAGCCAGGAGCTCACCCGCGCCGTCCGGGACCTGGCCTTCCCCGGCTGACCCGTCCGCCCCTCCTGCACAGCGCGCTGCGTCCCGCACATCGTTGGGGCCGGGGCCTCCGGCCGCGGCGAGGACGGGTGGACTGGCCCCATGTCCTCGCTGCTCGCCGACGTCATCGACCTGTTCCTCCCGGCCGACTGTGCCGTCTGCGCCGCACCGGGCCGGCGCCTGTGTCCCGACTGCACGGCGGCGCTGCGGCACGCCCTGTCCACGCCGGTCCGCATCGAGGAGCACGCGGCGGCCCTGCCGCTGGTCCTCACCGGTGCGCCCCTGCCGACGATCGTCGCCGGGCAGTACGCGGCACCGCTGTCCACCGCCGTGCTCGCCTTCAAGGACCACGATGCGCTGCACCTGCGCCGCCTGCTCGCACCGGGCCTGCTGCAGGCCGTCCATGCTGCCCTGGACGACCCGGACGTGCGGGCGCTCTGGGCGGCCGAGCACATCGCCGCGGGCCGTCTGGGCGAGCAGGCCCCACCGCTGGTGCTCGTCCCCGTCCCCGGCTCCCTGACCGGCCACCTGCGACGCGGCTGCGATCCGGTGGCCGAGCTGCTGGCGGCGCCGCTGCCCTGGCCGGCCGCGGTGCGCCGCGACGTGGTCCGGCCCGCCCTGCCCGGTGCGGCGGACCTGTTGGCGCCGGCGGCGGCCTCCCACGCGGGCGCCACCTCAGTGGCCCGGCGCCGTCGCCGGCGCGGCTGGCGGGTGGGCCGTCGGCTGGCCCCGGGGACCCCGGTCGTGCTGGTGGACGACGTGGTAACGACCGGTGCGACGCTGGCGGCACTGGCGCGTCAGGTCCGCAGAGCGGGCGGGGTGCCGGTCGCGGCTGCCGCGGTGGCCGGGGTGGCGCCCCCGGATTCGCCGTCGGCGGAACGCTCCGACGAGGCTGACGGCGAAGCTGACAGTGTGTCCTGCCTCACGTAGGGTGGAGGCACGGGATCGGTCTTCCGATCCCGCCCCGCCGGCGGCTGGAAGGAGTGAGACGCTCTCCACCAGCCGCCGTTGTGCTCTCCGGGTCCGGCCGAGGCCGGCGTGGGAGGGCCGCGGGAAGCGACAGGACGACCCTAGGAGGACGCCATGACCATCGATGTCAGCTTCATCGCCCGCAACATCACGCCGAGCGAGACCTACCGCGAGCACGTCCGTGAGCGTGTCGCCCGACTCGAGCACCTCGCCGCCGGCGCGGACTCCATCGAGGTCAAGACGTCCAGGCCTTCCAGCCAGCGCCACTCCGAGCAGAACGTGAAGGTGGAGGTCACCCTCCGCGGCAACGGCACCGTGGTCCGCACCGAGGCGGACGACGACGACAAGACGGTGGCCTTCGACAAGGCCTTCACGCGCCTGTCCGAGCGCCTGCGCCGGCTGCACGATCGCCGCAAGGACCGCCGCCGGCAGGCTTCTGTGGCCGAGGCCACCGCGGACATGGTCCCGGTCGACTCCAACGTCTCGCTCGTCGAGCAGGTCCTCGCCGCCCGCAAGGCGGAGGAGGAGGCCGCGGGCATGGACGTCCCCGAGGACACTCCCGTCCGCATCCGTGAGAAGACGTTCCCCGTCACGCCCATGACGGTGGATGAGGCCGTCGACGCCATGGAGCTCGTCGGCCACGACTTCTACCTGTTCCAGAACTCCGAGACCGGCGTGCCCGGCGTGGTCTATCGCCGGCAGGGCTGGCAGTACGGCGTCATCAGCCTCGACGAGTCGCTGCCGGCGGACCATGCGCCGGACGGCGGCCGTGAGCGCTTCTACGGCGAGAAGAAGGCGGACGCCGCCGAGTGAGCGGCACCTGCTCCGTGCCGGACGGCGCCCGCCCTGACCGGGACGGGCGCCGTCGCCGCGTCCGGACCGTGTCCGCGGCCCGTCGTGCCCTCCGGTGCACCGGGAGACCTGGCCCGGAGTCTGCGCGGGAACTGAGTGGCCGGCCCCGTCCGCGGGGCGCACGCCCGGCGCGGTCCACGTTCAGCGAACACTCGGCCGGCCGGACGTAGACTGTCACGCAGACCACGTTCCGGCGCAGGCCTCTATCCCGGGCACCACCATGCCCGCAGGCCCCCGCCGGTCCGCGCCCGACCGTGCAAGGAGCTGAAGAAGCCAGTGCCCTCGATCATCGACCGCATCCTCAAGATCTCGGACAACCGGGCCGTCAAGCGGCTGCGGGGCATCACGGACGCCGTCAATGTGCTCGAGGACGAGTTCCGGGCCATGACGGATGCCCAGGTGCGGGAGGAGACCGACCGCTTCACGGAGCGCCTCGCCGACGGCGAGACCCTCGACCAGATCCTCCCGGAGGCCTTCGCCGCGGTGCGCGAGGCCGCCGGCCGCACCCTGGGCCAGCGCCACTACGACGTGCAGCTGATGGGCGGTGTCGCCCTGCACCAGGGCAACATCGCGGAGATGAAGACCGGTGAGGGCAAGACCCTCGTCGCCACCGCCCCGGCCTACCTCAACGCCCTGACGGGCAAGGGCGTGCACATCGTCACGGTCAACGACTTCCTCGCCTCCTACCAGGCCGACCTCATGGGCCGCGTGTTCCGCTTCCTCGGCATGGAGACCGGCTGCATCGTCTCGGGCCAGGACCCGGCCACCCGCCGTCGGCAGTACCAGGCGGACATCACCTACGGCACGAACAACGAGTTCGGCTTCGACTTCCTGCGCGACAACATGGCGTGGTCGCTGGACGAGCTCGTCCAGCGCGAGCATCACTTCGCGATCGTCGACGAGGTCGACTCCATCCTCATCGACGAGGCCCGCACCCCGCTGATCATCTCTGGCCCGGCCCAGGGGGACGCGAACCGCTGGTACGGCGAGTTCGCCCGCATGGTCCGCCGCCTCGAGCGCGACACCGACTACGAGGTGGACGAGAAGAAGAAGACCGTCGGCGTCCTCGAACCCGGCATCGAGAAGGTCGAGGACCACCTCGGCATCCAGAACCTCTACGAGGCGCAGAACACCACCCTCATCCAGTTCCTCAACAACGCCGTCAAGGCCAAGGAGCTGTTCAAGCGGGACAAGGACTACGTGGTCCTCGACGGCGAGGTCCAGATCGTCGACGAGCACACCGGCCGCGTGCTGCCGGGCCGCCGCTACAACGAGGGCATGCACCAGGCCATCGAGGCCAAGGAGGGCGTGCAGATCAAGGCGGAGAACCAGACCCTGGCGACCGTCACCCTGCAGAACTACTTCCGCCTGTACGAGAAGCTCTCCGGAATGACCGGCACGGCCGAGACCGAGGCCGCCGAGTTCGCCAACACCTACAAGCTCGGCGTGGTCGTCATCCCGCCGAACAAGGAGAAGCGGCGCGTCGACAAGAACGACCTCGTCTACAAGAACGAGAAGGTCAAGTTCGACGCGGTGGTGGAGGACATCGCCGAGCGCCACGCCACCGGGCAGCCGGTGCTGGTGGGCACCACCTCCGTGGAGAAGTCCGAGTACCTCTCCAAGCTGCTCGCCAAGAAGGGCATCCGCCACGAGGTCCTCAACGCCAAGAACCACGCCCGCGAGGCCGCGATCGTGGCGCAGGCGGGCCGCCTCGGTGCCGTCACCGTCGCCACCAACATGGCCGGCCGCGGCACCGACATCATGCTCGGCGGCAACGCCGAGTTCTCCGCCGTCGCCCGCATGCAGGAGCTCGGCCTGGACCCCGAGACCGACTCCGAGGCCTACGAGGAGAAGTGGCCGCAGGTCCTCGAGGAGGCCCAGCGCGCGGTCAAGGAGGAACACGACAAGGTGATCGAGGCAGGCGGTCTCTACGTGCTCGGCACCGAGCGCCACGACTCCCGCCGGATCGACAACCAGCTGCGCGGCCGTTCCGGCCGCCAGGGCGACCCGGGCGAGTCCCGCTTCTACCTGTCCCTCACGGACGAGCTGATGCGCAACTTCAACCCGGGCGCAGCCCAGCGCATCATGAACTCCGCCGCGATCCCGGACGACATGGCCCTCGAGTTCAAGATGGTCTCCTCGGCCATCCAGAACGCGCAGGCCCAGGTCGAGGGCCGCAACGCCGAGCAGCGCAAGAACGTCCTGAAGTACGACGACGTGATGAACCGCCAGCGCGAGGCCATCTACGCGGACCGTCGCTCGATCCTCGAAGGCGAGGACCTGAGGGACAAGGTCCGGAACTTCGTCGAGGACGCGGTGGGCGCCATGGTAGACGCCGCGACGGAGGAGGGCACCGCCGCCGAGTGGGACCTGGACCAGCTGTGGACCGACCTGCGCACCCTCTACCCGGTGGGCATCACGCATGAGGAGGTCGTGGAGGAGGCCGGCGGCCTCTCGCGCCTGAAGGCCGCCACCCTCAAGCGCGAGCTCGCCTCGGACGCCCTGCTCGCCTACGAGGACCGCGAGGCCCAGGTCGGCGACGAGGCCCTGCGCGAGGCTGAGCGCCGCGTGGTGCTCTCGGTCATCGGAAAGAAGTGGCAGGAGCACCTGTACGAGATGGACTACCTCAAGGAGGGCATCGGCCTGCGCGCCATGGCGCAGCGCGAGCCGCTCGTGGAGTATCAGCGCGAGGGCTACCTGCTCTACCAGGCCATGATGGCCGGCATCCGTGAGGACTCCGTGCGCACCCTGTTCTCCGCCGACATCTCGGCGGCGCCGAAGCCGGTGTCCCTGCCCGGTGTGGCGGACGCCCGCGGCGCGACGATGCTGCCGCAAGTCAACGTGGAGGGTCTGGAGTCTCCGCGCCGCCCCGCACAGCTGCGCATGTCCGGTCCCGGTGAGGACGGCAGTACCGTGGTGCGCCGCGATCGTGGCGACGGCGTGGGCCAGGGCTCCGGCGAGACCGACGCGACCACCCAGTACAGCTCACGCCGCGAGCGCCGTCGGGCCGAGCAGGCCGCGAAGAAGAAGGGCCGCTGACCCGCTCCGGACGGTCCCGTCCGGAGCAGCCCGCCGGGGTCCACGCCCCTCCACGACGACGGTCCGTCGCCTCCAGGAGGCGACGGACCGTTCTCGTGTGTCCGGATGGGCGGGCGGCGGCTCAGCCGATCTCCACGGCCACCACGCGCCAGCGGCTCAGCCGGCGCTCCATGCGCAGCGCGATGGCCCGGACCCGGTCCCCGCAGCGGATGGAGGCGCTGGCCTCGACCCGGCCGGGGGCGACCTCGCAGACGCGGGCGCCGACGGGACGTGGCGGCTGGGCGGTGGTCATCCGTGCCCCGGTCCGCTCCAGCAGGGCGATGCGCCGGGCCACCTTGTCATAGACCGGCAGGTCGAGCCAGGCCGCCAGGTCGCGCAGATGCCGGCGGCCCACCTCCGCCTCCACACAGGCCAGTGCGATGACGCCCACGAGCGTCCGGACCGCGCGGTGATCCTCACGGCCCCGCTCGTCACGGGCACGACGGGTGAGCTCGGCCTGGCCGGGCAGGGTGCCTGCAGGCGCGGCCAGGGAGGACCAGCGACCGACGGTGTTCCGGACGGCGGCGGGGCTGCCGCCGACGGTGCCCCTGGCCGGGGGCCGCCCTCCCGGAGCGGGGGCCACGAGCGGTCGTCCTGACGAGAGGCGAGGCGCGCGGGGGCCGGCGGTCTCGGGGGTGTCGGTCATGTCGACGGCGGTCATCGTGTCCTCCTGGTGCTCAGGGATGGTCTGCGGTGCGGTCTGAGAGAGAGTCGCTCGGGTGATGCGGGTCATGGCCGGCCGTCCTCTGCGGGTGGGACGTGTCCGGTGTGCGGCGGGACCTCCAGGACGGTCCCCGTGTAGAGGACGTGGGGATCGTCACCGATGAGCTCCCGGTTGTGGCGATGCCACTCGCGCCAGCGGGCGTCGACCTCGAGCACGGTGGCGTCCGGCCCGAGCTCGGCGGCGGCCAGGTCCCACAGGCAGTCGCCGTCGACCACGGTCACGGTCGGGGCGGAGGTGTCGGCACGGCGCGCAGGCGCCAGGCCCGGGCCGGTGGGCGAGGGGGCGTCGGGCAGCCAGTGGACGGACGGGCCGTCTCCGGCGGTCTGCGCGGAGACGGGCGGCGCCGGAAGCCACGCGGCGGAGGGCGCGTCGTCCGCGGCGGCACCGGGGGCGAGGGCGATGTGGATCCCGAAGGCCGCTGCGGCCAGCCGCCGCAGCAGCGCCGGGCTGAACCGGGCCAGGACGTCGGCGTGCCTGCTTCCGCGGCGGGCCGCGACCACCCAGAGCGCGGTGCTGACCAGGGCGACGGCCCACGCGAGACAGAGGAGGAGGCCGAGGGCGGCACATCCCAGGGCGAGCAGCTGCTCGAGGCGTGCCGTGCCGGTCTGCGGGGCCGTCCCGGCCAGGCGGTCCGCCAGGGACAGGAACGCTGGCCCGGCGACCGTGCAGGCGGCGGCGGACAGCAGGTCTGCTCCTCGCAGCCGGCGGCCAGGCGTCGTCGCCGAGTCGTTCGCCGCGGCGGTCCAGGTGGAGGACGATGCGGCCCTCGGTGCGGTCACGGTCATGGTCTTCCCCTCCGGTGACGTCTCGGAGCCCGCGCTCCGATGTGTGATCGTGCCTATAGTCAACAGGTGGGGTCGAATGATGTCAAGAGCTGGAAGATGATCTCGTTTGATGTTCTTTGGTGATGTACGAGGCTGTGTGGGGGACGCGCCTCGGTACGCTGGCGGCATGAGGTGGGACGGACTCTTCGCAGACCTGGAGGCCCAGTGGGAGCGGCAGCTGCATGCGCAGACCCTCGCCGAGGCGGCGGAGCTGACCCGTGGCGAGTGGGCCGGCCTGCCGTTGGCGGCCCGCCTGCGAGGCGCCCGCGGGCGCCCGCTGAGGCTGCTGCTGCGTCACGGGCACCAGTGCGAGCTGACCGTGCAGGCTGTGGGGGAGGGGTGGATCGGCGGGCGGACGCCGGGCGGAGACTCCGTGTTGGTCCGGCAGGCGGCGATCACGGCGGTGGACGGCCCCTTGGCGGCGGCCGTCACCGCAGAGGGGCACCTCGGCGGTGGGCCGACCCTGGGTTCGGTGTTGCGCCGGGTGGCCAGGTCGCGCGCGGCGGTCGAGGTCGTGGGCCTGGACGGGGCCGTCGTCGTGGAGGGGACGGTGGACCGGGTGGGGGCGGACCACATCGACGTCGCCAGGCACGCCCGTGACGACGCACGCAGGGCATCGTCCGTGCGCGGGGTCCTCGTCGTGCCGCTGGAGGCCGTGGCCCTTGTGCGCACGGCCGGACACGCGCTCTGATCCGGCGGATCGGTCCCGGACCCGACCCGCGCTCGTGCAGGAGGGGCCGCTCAGGCCTGCTGGTCCTCCTTGGCCCACTGTTCCACCTTGCGGCGGGTCGCGGCGTACTGGTCCGCGATGAACTCCTCGAGGACCGTCTGCTCGATGCGCCACTGGCCTCGACCGCCGACCTGGATCGCCGGCAGCTCGCCGCTGCGGACCATCGCGCGGGCCTGGGACATCGAGACGTTCAGCGTCTCGGCGACGTCGGTCAGGGTCAGGAAGCGCGGCATGGTCACCTCGTTCGTCGTGTGGCGGGCGCCGCCGTGAAGATCGGGAGCCCGCCCGGGAGCGGTCCACACCATTGAACACCCTCCGTGCCGATCGGGCGGCCTGCGTCCACAGGCCCCGCTGTCCACAGGGGTGTGGCGTGGCTCGCATCGCCGGGTGACGCGTCAGTATGCTGGCGGGGCGTCTCCGACCCGGAACGGGGGTCGACGAGGGGGACGCGGGCCGCGACGGGAAGCGGCCCGACGACGCCATGAGGGGGAGGACCTTCCGTGCCCGCATCCACTGGGACCGAGACCGCCGCGCGCCTGCGCCGACCACGCTGGAGGGACCCGCGGCTGATCGTCGGACTGCTGCTCGTGCTGGCCTCGGTGGCCGGCGTCGTCGCCCTGCTGCAGTCGGCCGACCGCACCCAGGCCTACTGGGCGGCGAAGAAGGACCTGGCCCCCGGGGCACCCCTGGCAGAGCACCACTTCGTCCCGGTCGAGGCCAACCTCTCCGGGGCAGACGGACACTACCTCTCGGCGGACGAGCCGGCGCCCGTGGACAGCATGCTCCTCGCCGCGGTCCGCGAGGGGGAGCTCATCCCGGCAGGCGGCGTCGTGGAGGCAGACCCGCAGCAGCGCAGGCCGGTCGGCCTCAGCCTCGCCGAGCCGCTGCCCGCCGGCGTCGGCGTCGGAGACCGGGTGGACGTCTGGGTGGCGCTGCCCGAAGAGGAGGGGCGCGGCTACGCCCGCCCGGAGCGCATCGCCGAGCGCGTCGAGCTCTCGGAGCTGGTCGAGGACACCGGGGCGTTCGGCGCGGGGGAGGGCATCCGTGTCCAGGCCATGGTCGGCCCCGACCAGCTGCCGGAGCTGCTGGAGGCCAAGGTGCGCGACGCCCGCATCACCGTCGTCCCCACCCTTGGCGGTCACTGACATGCGGGTCTTCGTCGCGACCACCCTCGTCCCGGGACTGGACCTGGTGGGACCGCTCGAGCGCGTGCAGTCCGAGGTCACCGTCCTGCGGCGCGTGGAGGACGCCGCCGAGCTGCTCGCCGTCGCCCGCTCCGGCACCGTCGATGTCCTGCTCATGGCCGGAGACCTCGCGCCGCTGTCCCGGGGACTGCTCGGCGAACTCGACTCCCTGCCCCGTCCCGTCGGCCTCGTGGCGGTGTCCGAGGTCTCGGCCGATCGGACGCGGGCCCGTGCCCTCGGCGTCCGCACGCTCCGCGCCGACGTCGACCCGCTGGAGCTGGCGGACGCCCTCGCCGCCGCGGCTCGGGACGCGCAGACCGGCCTGCGCCACGTCCGCGAGGCGGAGGACCCGGCCGCGGACGACGCCGAGCCCCTGCCCGAGACGCTGACCGGGACAGGGCCGGAGGCCGGCCAAGGCCCGGAACAGGCCGCCGACCAGGGCATCGAGCAGAACGCCGTCGCGGACGGTGGTGCCGGCCGGCCCGGACATGCGGTGGGAGGACCCGGCATGACGGCGGACGCGGCGCAGGGCCGCGGCCGGTCCCCGTCCGGCACGGGCGGCGCCTCCGCTGACGGGGCCCCGGCGGGCGGTGCCGACGCATCCGAGGCACAGGATCCGGGGACCGTCGGCGAGGTCGGGTCCGAGGACACCGCGCCGGAGGAGTCCGGGAGCACAGGCGCGGCAGATCCTCGGCAGGTCCGTGCGGGGCGCCCGTCTGCCGGCGGCACAGAAGCCTCCGGCCCGGCCGCGACCCCGGACGCATCCGGGTCGGGTCGGCCGCGGGCCGGACGGATCACCGCTGTCTGGGGTCCGGCCGGGGCTCCGGGGCGGACCACCGTGGCCGTCAACCTCGCCGCCGAGGCCGCCGCACTGGGGGCCCGGGTGTTGCTCGTGGACGCGGACACCTACGCACCGGCGGCGGGGGTGCTGCTCGGGCTCACGGACGAGTCCGCCGGACTCGCCCAGGCCGCCCGGGCCGCGGACCGGGGACGGCTTGACCGCAGCGCCCTGGACAGCGCGGCCGTGCGGGTCCGGGCCGCCGGCGCGGACCTGTGCGTTTTGACGGGACTGACCCGGCCGGAGCGCTGGCCCGAGCTGCGCGGCGCCGCACTCGAGGAGGTGATGCGGTGCGCGCGTGAGGGCTGGGACGAGGTCGTGATGGACGTGGGCTTCTGCCTCGAAGAGGACGAGGAGCTCAGCTTCGACATCCCCGCACCCCAGCGCAACGGGGCGACCCTGGCCGCTCTCCGGGCCGCGGACCGCATCCTCGCCGTCGGCGGCGGCGACTCCGTCGGGCTGCCCCGGCTGATGCGCGGTGTGGACGCGCTCCGCGAGGCGGTGCCGGACGGCCCGGAGCCGGAGGTGGTGGTCAACAAGGTCCGTCCCGCAGCCTCCGGGACCGCGCCGCAGTCCCAGATCACCGCGGTCTGGCGGCGGTTCGGCCCGGGTCTGCCCATCACGGCGTTCCTGCCGGCCGACCCGGCGGCCTGCGACCGGGCCCTGCTCGGCGGTCAACTGCTCGCCGAGGCGGCGCCCAAGAGCCCCCTGCGGAAGGCGCTGCGCGAGCTCGCGGACCCGGGCCCGCCTCGGACGCCGGGTCCGGTCACCGTCCCGGGGAGTGCTCGCCGCTCGCCCCTGCGCCGACTCGGCACGGCCGTGGCCGCCGCGCTGCGGAGGGGACGCGCTGCGGGCGCTTCGGCGCCGAGGACCGAGGCAGGCCCGGCCGAACGGGCCGTGCCCTCCGTGGTGGAGGCCCCCGGAGAGGCGGCTGGGCGGGACTAGG
>NZ_BCSN01000042.1 GCF_001570885.1 Micrococcus lylae NBRC 15355
CGACGTTGTCGACGGTGCCGCCGTCCTTGGTGATGACCTCAAGGTACTTCTTGAGGGTCGGCTCCACGGTGCGCTCGTCGACCTCAGGGTCGATCAGCACCATCAGCTCATAAGCACGCATGCGAACCCACCTCCTCTGGGCTTGCGGCCACGGTCTCTCCGTGGCAGGAGGTTCTGTGCTCGTCGTCCGCGCGTCGGCCCGCACTCTTCGGCGGCACGCAGACAACCTGATCCATCCTACCATCACGGGAACGCGCCCCGGAGGGCGAGACTGATCACAGCCGCAGAGGCGAGAATGCAGACAGCAGGAGACCGGCCGTCGTCGGGAAGCACCGGCGGAGCCGACCCGTGCACGCCACGCGAAGGAGGCCCCATGGACCGCACCGACCACCGCCACACCCACGTGCTGCTGCTGCGCGGCGTCAACGTGGGCGGACGGAACCGCGTGCCCAAGGCGGAGCTGGCCGAGCTCGCCGCCGAGGCCGGCGCCGAGGACGCGACCGTGCACCTGAACTCCGGGAACGTGCTGTGCCGGATCGGCGAGCGCCGTCCCGCCGCCGAGGTGGCCGCGATGCTCTCCCGCCTGATCCTGGCCCGCCTGGACGTGGAGACCCCCGTGCACGAGGCGACCGCCGCGGAGATCGCCTCCCTGCTGGACGCCTGGGAGGCGAGCGACCTGGCACCGACCGTCGGGGAGGTCGCGGACGGCCGGTTCCTGCCGCGCCAGGCCCATCTGGTGCTGCTCGACTCCGCCCCGGACCCCGACGACGCCGCCCGGCTCATGGCCGAGGACGTCGGGCAGGACCGCTGCCTGACCACCGGCCGCGGCGTGTGGATCCGCTACGCCGTGGACACCCGCTCCTCGACGCTCACCCTGCCGCGGATCGAGCGCATCCTGGGCCGCTCCGGGACCGCCCGGAACCTCAACACCGTGAAGGTGCTGGCCGGGCGGCCGGACCCGAAGAAGGACCTGCCCCGGATGGAGCTGCGCCGGGACTGAAAGGCCCCTCTCGACGCAGGAGCAGGAGGAGCCAGCCCGTCAGACGCCCGCGTAGAAGGCGTCGAGGGTCTTGCCCATGTGCGCGATGTCCTCCACGCCGCACATCTCGCGGGCCGAGTGCATGGACAGCAGGCCGATGCCCACGTCCACGGTGCGGATGCCCAGGCGGGTGGCCGAGATGGGGCCGATGGTGGAGCCGCACGGGGAGTCGTTGTTGGAGACGAACTCCTGGAACGGCACCCCGGCCACACCGGACCAGCGGGCGAACGCGGCCTCGCCGGCGGCGTCCGTGGCGTAGCGCTGGTTCGCGTTGATCTTCAGCAGCATGCCGCCGTTCGGGCGCGGGTGGTTGGCCGGGTCGTGGCGCTCGGCGTAGTTCGGGTGGACCAGGTGGCCGGTGTCCGCGGAGAGCAGCCAGGAGCCGTGGATCGAGCGGGCGCGCGCCTGTCCCTCGACGCCGAGGGCGGTCTGGATGCGCCCGACCATCTCCTCGAGGATCGGGCCGGCGGCACCGGAGCGGGAGGCCGAGCCGAGCTCCTCGTGGTCGAAGGCGGCGAGCATGGGGATGACGGGGGCACCGGCGGCCTCGCCCGCGATGCCGTCGGCCACGCGTCCGGCGAACTCCACGCCCTCGCCCTCGCCGGCCAGGCGCTCGAGCGCCACCAGCCCGGCGTGGGTGGAGGCCAGGTTGTCCAGCCGGCCGGAGGCCAGGAACTCGCCGTTCGCGCCGAACAGGCCGGGGGCCTGGGCGTCGGCGACCATCACGTCATGGCCCATGATCGCCTCCGGCTCCACGCCGGCGGCCTCGGCCAGCACGGACAGCACGTCCGCGCAGAGGCGGGCCTGCACCGGGCCGTCCAGGGACCCGTTCCCCGGCTGGGCCGCCCCGACCACCGGGTGCATGTGCTTCTGGCGCTGCAGCTGCAGGCCCTCGTTGACCTGGCGGTCCAGGTGGATGGCCAGCTGCGGGATGCGGCCGAGCGGACCGGTGGCGGCGAGCACCTGACGGCCGTCGGCGAGCGCGAGGCGGCCGGCGAAGCGCAGCTCGCGGTCCAGCCAGGAGTTCAGCAGCGGCCCGCCGTAGATCTCCACGCCGGCCTGCGCCCAACCGTCCGCGGTGACGGTGGCGTGGTTCGGCTTGAGCTTGAAGCCCGGGGAGTCGGTGTGGGTGCCCAGAACACGGAACACCGGCACGACGTCGGCCCCCTCGCCGCCGCCTGCGGCCTCGCCGGAGGCGGCGGCGCCGACGGTGGTCGGGATGATCCAGGCCATGGCGGCGCCGTCGCGGACGACGACGTACCCGCCCGGGGCTGACGGGAAGTCCCGGTGCTCATCCAGGCGGGTGAACCCGACGGCCTCGAGGCGACGTGCCACCTCCTCCGCGGCGTGGTAGCTGGAGGGTGAGGCGGTCACGAAGTCGGCCAGGTCCTGGATGTGCGCGGGCATCTGGCCCGGGGCGGCAGTTGCTGCAGCGGAGGTGTCGGTCATGGTCCGACCGTACCGCGGCCGTGTGCGGGGGCGCAGGGGCGGCGCGGCTACGGTGGAGGCGTCGGCGACGCGGCCGGCATGAGGGGACGAGAGCGAGGAACAGGCCCGGGATGGACGCGCAGATCTGGATCGTGGTGGCGATCGGTGTGGTGCTGATGATCGGCTGGACGCTGGCCGGCTGGTGGATCGTGCGCATGGGCTTCACCCGGGACCGGGACGCGGTCGGGCACCCCCACGCGGACGCCGACGCCCCGGAGCGCGCCGTCCCCGTCCGCGCCGATGCGAACAACGACCCCAACGCCATCTGGCGCGAGCAGATGAAGGCCGCGACCCTCGCCTCCGGCGCCCGCTGCGACTGCCCCGGCGCCGACCCCGACGGCGGCCCGGCGTCCCCCGGCCTCGAGCCGGACCCGGACTGCCCGGTGCACCGCTGGGACTTCGCCTGACCCGGCTGTGCGGGGGTTGCTGACGCAGGACATGGTGGCTCGGCGCATGCTAGCTCGGCGCCTGGTGGCTCAGCGCACGCTGGTTCAGCGCCGCGGGGAGTCCGCGTAGGCACCGGCCAGCGGGTCAGCGGCCAGGTCCACCGGGCCTGCGCGGCCCGGTCCGGACGCCGCACCTCCGCGGCCCGGCTCGGGACTGTCGGCCGCCACGCCGCGGTTCGCCTCGGGACCTCCGGCCGCCACGCTGGACGCGGCCGCCTGCCGCACCAGGTCCTTGCGCGGGACGTACATCTCCACCACCACGCGGGCGCAGAGCCAGAGGACGGCCACCACGTGGGCCACGATCGCCAGCACGTACACGGAGTCGTCCATGGAATGCTGCGGCTCGGAGCCGGAGGCCCCCTTGGCCAGGTACATCCACACGGCGAAGAAGTGGAGGACCTCCACCGTCTGCCAGACCCAGAAGTCCTTCCAGCGCGGCAGGGCCAACGCCATGAGCGGGATCAGCCAGATCACGAACTGCGGCGAGTACACCTTGTTGGTCAGCACGAATCCGGCCACCACCAGGAACGTCAGCTGCGCCAGCCGGGGCGGGTGCTTCGCCAGCACGCCGAGCAGGAACACCGCGGCGCACCAGACGGCGAACACCCCGTAGACCACCAGGGACAGCGACTCGTCCGGGAGGTAGCGGCCGCCGACCTTCGGGGCCATCACGTCCCAGGCGTGCCACACGCTGGACAGGCCCGGTCCGCGTTCGGAGGAGAAGGTGAAGAACAGCTTCCAGGCCTCGACGTTCAGCACCATCAGCGGCAGGTTCACCGCCAGCCACGCCCCGACAGTGCCGGCCAGGGCCTTGAGGAACGGGCCGAAGCGCCGGGACCGCACCGCCAGGATCAGCAGGGGCCCCAGGATCAGCAGCGGGTAGACCTTCATCGCCGCGCCGAGGCCGAACAGCACGCCCGCCCAGCCCGGCTTGGACCGGGCCCACACGTACATGCCCCAGGCCATCAGTGCCACGGCCCACATGTCCCAGTTGATGGTGCCGGCCAGGATCATGCCGGGTGCCACGGCCACCATGAGTCCGTCGGTCCATCGGCGCCCGGCCATGCGCACGGTCAGCACCGCGACGACGGCCCACAGGCCCACCACGAAGACGGCGTTGACCAGCCAGAACGCGAGGGTCTCGTTGCCGCCGTCCGGCACCCACTGGGTGATCTGCGCGGCCACGGAGGCCACGAGGCTCATCAGCACCGGGTACTCGAAGGTCGATCCGGCGGCGAAGGGCGCCCACGCGTTGTCTGCGAACCCGCGCCCGCCGTAGAGCGCGGCCCAGTCCGAGTAGCAGCCGGCCAGGTAGACGTTCGGGGCGCCCCAGCCGCGCACCAGGCACGGAGCCTTCTGCAGCACCGTCACCGCGGCGGCCAGGCCCACCAGCAGCGCGGCGATCGCCACCGGCGACGCCCACGAGCCGGTCTTCCGGCCCCACCCGTTGGCGGCCAGTCCGCCGGGCAGGGAGAAGCGGCCCTCGGCCTCCCGGCCCCCGGCTGCGGCGAGGGACGCATCCGAGGTGCGTGCCGTCGTCGTGCCTGCGGCGCGCCCCGTTCCGGCGGTGCCTGCGGCGCGCCCCGTGCCTGCCGCACCTGCGGGCGCCTGCTCATCGGTGACGCCGCTCACGGCGGCCGCGTCATCCTGTCCGCCTGTGGCGAAGGAGCCGCCCGTCCCCGCACGCTCCGGTAGCACCGGTCCGGCGGCGCGGCGCGGCGCGGGACGGCGGGCAGAGACGGGCCGCGGAGCCTTCGAGGGGTCAGAGGTCATGCCCACCATCCTAGGAACCGCGCGGGTCACCGGGCCCGGCTCCACGCGCGTCGGGCGTAGACTGCAACGCAAGCTCAAAACCCCGGGACCGGGCGCGCCCTTGTGGCGTGCCCACCTGCACGTGTGCCCGGGGAGACTTCGAGGAGAACAAGTGGCAGAGAACCCCATCCGCGTCGCCATCGCCGGCCTCGGCAACTGCGCGACGTCCCTGATCCAGGGAGTCGAGTACTACAAGGACGCCAAGGCCGAGGACACCGTCCCGGGCCTGATGCACGTCCAGTTCGGCGACTACCACGTCTCCGACCTGGAGTTCGTTGCGGCGTTCGACGTGGATGCAGCGAAGGTCGGCCTGGACATCTCGGAGGCGATCCTGGCCTCGGAGAACAACACCATCAAGCTCACCGACGTGCCGAACACCGGCGTGAAGGTGCAGCGCGGCCCCACCCTGGACGGCCTCGGCAAGTACTACAAGGAGACCATCGAGGAGTCCGCGGAGGAGCCGGTGGACGTCGTCCAGGCCCTCAAGGACGCGAAGGTGGACGTGCTCGTCTCCTACCTGCCGGTGGGCTCCGAGGAGGCGGACAAGTTCTACGCCCAGGCCGCCATCGACGCGAAGGTCGCCTTCGTGAACGCCCTGCCGGTGTTCATCGCAGGCACCCAGGAGTGGGCGGACAAGTTCACCGCCGCCGGCGTGCCGATCGTGGGCGATGACATCAAGTCCCAGATCGGCGCGACCATCACCCACCGTGTGATGGCCAAGCTGTTCGAGGACCGCGGCGTCACCCTGGACCGCACCTACCAGCTCAACGTGGGCGGCAACATGGACTTCAAGAACATGCTCGAGCGCGAGCGCCTGGAGTCCAAGAAGATCTCCAAGACCCAGGCGGTCACCTCCAACACCTCCGCCCAGCTGGGTGAGAAGGACGTGCACATCGGCCCGTCGGACTATGTCGGCTGGCTCGACGACCGCAAGTGGGCCTTCGTCCGCCTCGAGGGCCGCAACTTCGGCGACGCCCCGGTGTCCCTGGAGTACAAGCTCGAGGTCTGGGACTCCCCGAACTCGGCCGGTGTGATCATCGACGCCGTGCGCGCCGCGAAGATCGCCCTGGACCGCGGCATCGGCGGCCCGATCCTCTCGGCGTCCTCCTACTTCATGAAGTCCCCGCCGGTGCAGCACCACGACGAGGAGGCCCACGAGCTCGTGGAGGCCTTCATCCGCGGCGACATCGAGCGCTGATCGGCCTCCCGGTCCCCGCGGCCCCGGGTCTCAGCCGGGCGTGTCGACGACGGCCCCTCGCCTTTCGCAGGCGAGGGGCCGTTCGCGTCGGTGTGCCGGGCGTCGGCGTGCCTGGGTGTGCTGTGCCCTGGGGGCGTGCTCGGGTGAGCTGTGTCTACCGCATGACGCGCCCACCTGCCGTAGGGTGTGCCGCCGCCTGCCTCAGAGTGGGGATAAGACACGGCGTTGAGATCGCAGAACGGGACCGTGTTGTACCCCCAAGTTGTACCCCGGCAACACCAGGCTGTCCCCACAACCAGGGACCCCGGCGGGTGGATCACTCGGCGGTGTCCACGCCCAGGCGCTCGTCGATGGTGCGGCGGATCAGCTGGGCGAACACCTGCTGGCCGTTCTGACGCGGGTGCACCTTGTCCGGGGCGAACTCGCGCACGTACTTGGAGGCGGCGTCCCAGTCGGCCACCACGATCTGGTCGCGGTGTTCCTCGGCCAGCGCGTTCATCTGCTTCTGGACGCCCGGGACCCACTCCGGCGGGCCGTGCGGGATCACGAGGACCAGAAGGCGGTCCTCGCCCAGGGTGTCCAGGATGCGATCCCAGTCGCTGTCCTTGGTGGCACCGTTGGTGCCCAGTGCCACCACCGTGATGGGGCGCAGCTCGTCCTTGGCGGCCATCTCCTCGAGCTGGTCCGCGGCATCCCAGAGCTGGTGGCCGACCTCGGCCTCGATGCGGATGCCCGGCATCTGCTTGAGCAGTTCGGGGGCGGAGGACAGGGAGACGGAGTCGCCCAGGAGGTTGATGTCCTCACCGTGGACAGACGGCGGCAGCTTCTCGCCCAGCTCCTCCTCGGTGAACTCGGGGCGCAGCACGTTCGGGTCGCCGAGGCCCAGCTGATCGCCGGAGGGCGGCGCGGACCCGCCCTCGGAGGGGTCGGCCTCACCGCCGGACGGCTCGGACCCGTTGCCCCCGTCGCCCTCCTTCTCGCGCTCCTGGGCGGCCCTGGACGCCTCGGCCTTCAGGGACTCCTGCGCGGCCTCGGCCTCGCGGAGCGCATCCTCGGCGTCGGCGATCTCCTGCTGCAGCTTCGTCTGGCTCGGGGAGTGGACCAGGGCGGCGCCGGCCGCCACGGGGACGGCGAGCAGGGCCACGGCGCCGACGCCCACCAGGGCCTTGCCGGCACCGGCCGCACGACGACCGGCACCGGCCGCACGACGACCGGCACGGCCGCGGCCACCGGCGCGCACGCCGGAGCCGGTCCAGGCGGCCTTGATGCCCTCGCCCCAGGAGCGGAAGGTGGCGCGGAAGCCGTGGTGGAGGATCGGCTCCTCCACGATGCGGGCGGAGGCCTCGGCGATGAGGGCGGTGAGGATGATGACCAGGCCCGCGGCGAGCGGCTCGATCCACTCCGGCGCGTCGACCGGGACGATGATGCGCATGATCACCAGCAGCGGCCAGTGCCACAGGTAGGCGCCGTAGGAGCGGCGGCCCCACCACCCGAGGAAGTCCCCGGACATGGCCTTGGAGAACGAGTCGCGGCGGTTGCCCTGGACCACGTGCAGGATCAACAGTGCCACCAGCGCGGACAGCGCCGCGAGCACGCCCAGGTAGGTGTATGCCGCGGTGCCGTCCACCAGGAAGAAGGCGACGGTCAGGACCGCCAGGCCGGCCCAGGCCAGCGCCGTGCGGACCGGTCCGGTGGAGGGCTCACGGCCGCCCTGCTCCGGACGGGCCACGTGGGTCTGCGCAAGAGCCACGGTGGCGCCGAACAGCAGCCCGAAGGCGTGCGTGTCCGTGCCGAAGTACATGCGGGTCTGCGGGGCACCGGAGAGCTGTCCGACCGCCATGCCCACGGCGGAGGCGATCGCCAGGGACAGCACGATGCCCATGCGGACGGCATCCGCCCCGCGGGCCGAGCGGGCGGTGCCCTTGCGCGGCCAGCAGAGCAGCAGGAGGCAGAGGATCAGCAGCGGCCACACCACGTAGAACTGCTCCTCGATGGCCAGGGACCAGAGGTGCTCGAACAGCGGCGGGGTGGCGGCGTTGAAGTAGTCGTTGCCGTCCAGGATCATCAGCCAGTTGCTGGTGTACGTGAGGGCGCCGAGCCATTCGCGGCGCAGGCCGGCCGGGAACTCGGAGACGGCGAGCCAGGCCAGGGCCGTGGAGCCGACGAGGGCCAGGATCAGGGCGGGGACCAGGCGCCGGATGCGCCGCATCCAGAAGGAGCCGAGCTTCACGCCGTGGCCGGAGTCGATCTGGCGGATGAGGCCGACCGAGATGAGGAATCCCGACAGCACGAAGAACATGTCCACGCCGACGAACCCGCCCGGAAGCAGGGCGGGCCAGGCATGGAAGACCAGGACGGCGAGCACGGCGATGCCGCGCAGGCCGTCAAGGGCCGGGACGCGACCGGGGCCCTTGCTCACACGGGTGCCGGGGCGGGGGGTATGGTGGCCCGCTCCGCCACCGGAGGTGGACTGGGCGCCGCGCGTCCTCGCCGGGGAAGCTAAAGGAGGACTCGACACAGTCATCTAGCCTGAACCGTCCGACGTGATTTCGCCACTCACGACACAGTCCGCAATGGTTGCGAATCGGTCTCGCTCCCGCGTGCGTACGCGAGATGAACCCCCGAGATCCGCAGAAACCTGCGGTTCTGTGTGTTCCCTTGGAATCGCTCAGAACAGGCCCGTGATGTTGCCCGCATCGTCCACGTCCATGCGGTCGGCGGCCGGGGACTTCGGCAGTCCGGGCATGGTCATGACCGCGCCGGTGAGGGCGACGACGAACCCCGCCCCCGTCTTGGCGCTCACCTCGCGGACGGTGACGGTGAAGCCCTCCGGGGCGTTCAGGGCCGTGGGGTCGTCCGAGAAGGAGTACTGGGTCTTGGCCATGCAGACCGGCAGGCCGTCCAGGCCACGGCGGGAGATCTCGGCCAGTTGGCGCCTCGCGGCAGCGGTGAACTCGGCCTTCGCGCCGCGGTAGTTCCGCTTCACCACGGCCTGGATGCGCTCCTCCACGGTCATGCCCTCCGTCCAGAGGCCGGTGAGCACCGGGGCGTCGTCGCCCGGGGCGGGAAGCGCCCGTGCCACGGCGCGGGCGAGGCCGCGGGAGCCCTCACCGCCGGAGCCCCAGACGTCCGCCACGGCGCAGGCGAGGTCCTGCTCGCGGCACCAGCCCTCGAGCCACTCCAGCTCGGCGTCCGTGTCCTCGGCGAACCGGTTCACGGCCACCACCACGGGGGCCCCGTAGGCCTGCATGTTCTCCACGTGGCGGGCGAGGTTGGCCACGCCGGAGCGCAGGGCGGCCACGTGGGCGTCCTGGACCTCCTGCTCGTCGCGGCCGTCGCGCTCGGCGACCTTCGCCACGCCGGCCTTGACGTCGGCGAGCGCCATGCCGGACTGCAGCTTCAGCGCGCGGACGGTGGCGACCACCACGATCGCCGCCGGCGGGAACTGCCCTGCCACGGAGGTGATGTCCATGAACTTCTGGCCGCCGAGGTCCGCACCGAAGCCGGCCTCGGTCACCACCACGTCCGCCAGGCGCTGGGCGGTGCGGGTGGCGATCACCGAGTTCGCGCCGTGGGCGATGTTCGCGAAGGGGCCGCCGTGGACCAGCACTGGGGTGCCGCCCAGGGTCTGCACGAGGTTCGGTGCGATCGCGTCCTTGAGCAGCACGGCCATGGCGCCCTGGGCGCCGTGCGGGCCGATCTGGGAGGCGGTCACCGGTTCGCCGGCGTAGGTGGAGCCCACGGTGATCTGGCCGAGGCGGCGCTTGAGGTCCGCCAGGTCCCGGGCGAGGCAGAAGACGGCCATGGTCTCGGTGGCCACCGTGATCTCGAAGCCGCCCTCGCGGGGCACGCCCTGGGTGCGGCCGCCGAGGCCGGTCACCACGTCCCGCAGGGTGCGGTCGTTCATGTCCAGGGCACGCTTGAGGGTGATGGTGCGCGGGTCGATGCCCAGCTCGTTGCCCTGCTGGATGTGGTTGTCCACGAGGGCGCAGAGCAGGTTGTGGGCGCTGGTGAGGGCGTGGAAGCCCCCGGTGAAGTGCAGGTTGACGGCCTCCATCGGGACCACCTGGGACCAGCCGCCGCCGGTGGCGCCGCCCTTGATCCCGAACACGGGGCCCAGGGAGGGCTCGCGCAGTGCGGCCATGGCGGTGCGGCCGGCGATCGAGGCGGGGGCGTCCTCCTCCTCGGCCACCAGGTTCAGCCCGTCCACCAGGCCCACGGTGACGGTGGTCTTGCCCTCGCCGGCGGGGGTGGGGCTGATGCCGGTGACCAGCACCACCCGGCCGGTGCGCGGCGCGTCGATCGCGTGCACGTCCACCTTCGCCATGTGGCGGCCGTACGGGATCAGCAGGTCCTCGTCGATCCCGGCACGGGCTGCGATCTCGGCGATCGGGGCGGGCGTGTGGGCGGCAGCGATCTGCGCATCGTTCATGCGCCCCATTCTTCCACCGCGGTCCCGGACGGGGAGGGGCACCCACGGCGAGCCGACCGGCGGCGGTGAGCGCCGTCGTCGGCAAGCCGGCCCCCTGCGGGGAAGAGACCGTGACCATGCCCGATGTGATGTGGAACACTGCGGAAGGGCGGCGACCGTCCGCCGGAGAGGGGATGCCCAATGAAACCCAGCCGCCTGGCCGTCTGCCTCGGCGTGGCTCTGTGCACGCTGCTGGCCTCCGCCTGCAGCCCGGGCCCCGGCGGGGATTCGACCCCGGACGCGGACGCCACCGCCTCCAGCTCGCCCTCCGCGCGGAACGGGGAGAACAACGACGACGGCGCCTCACCCTCGGCGAGCGCCTCCCCCTCCGCATCGGCCGGGCCCGCCTCCCCGAGCCGGGAGGAACCGACACCTGCGAAGCCCTCCGCAGGGCAGATGCAGACCATCGACCTGGATGGGCTCGCCTTCGACCTCCCGGAGGACTGGGAGGAGCTGGACCGGACGAACGTGACCACGGTGCGCGGGGACGGGACCGTCGCGGACATCGAGCGGGTCTGGCGCGTCACCATGCCCGACGCCCCGAACGTGGCGGTCGCCACCGTGACCTACATGGAGGACCGGGGCAGCATGGACGAGTCCGTGGCCGTGGAGGACCGGAGGGCGAGGATCCGGGACTGGGCCGGCTCCACCGTGGAATCGCTCGCGGAGAAGGACCCGGCGAGCCTGGGGGCCTCGCTCGAGCTCAACGGACTCGGCTGCCGTGCCGGCAGTGTGACGATGTCCGGCGCCCCGCAGCTGGCGGACGTCGGCGAGGACGGGCCCGGTCAGGGGATCCGCATGGACTACACCTGTCAGGCGTCCAGGGATCCGAGCCTCGGCGAGGTCACAGGACACCGCTGGGTGACCACGGACGTGGAGGGGCGGCGCCGGGACGTCCACGTCACGGCGTACACCGGCTGGCTCGAGCAGATCGGCCAGCCGGACCTGACCCGCCGGATCGTGGAGTCGATCCGGCCGGAGTGAGGATCAGTCCTTGCGCGACTCCGGCTGCTCCGCCCACCAGCGGCGCAGCTCGGCCTCGGCCACGTCCTGATCGTGCGGGCCCTCGTCCAGGCGCCACTCCAGCAGGTGCCGGTAGGCACGTCCCACCAGGGGGCCGGGGCGGATGCCCAGCAGTCCCATGATCTGCTCGCCGTCCAGGTCCGGGCGGACGGCGGCGAGCTCCTCGGCCTCGGAGATCTCGGCGATGCGGCGCTCGAGGTCGTCGTAGGCGTGGGCGAGGCGGTTGGCCTTCCGCCTGTTCCGGGTGGTGACGTCCGAGCGGGTGAGGGCATGCAGGCGGTCCAGGACCGGGCCGGCATCGTGGACGTAGCGGCGCACCGCGGAGTCGGTCCAGCCGGCATCCCCGTAGCCGTAGAACCGCATGTGCAGCTCCACCAGGCGGGTGACGGCCTTGATGGTCTCGTTGTCGAACTTCAGGGCGCGCAGGCGCTTGCGGACCAGCTTGGCGCCGACCACCTCGTGGTGGCGGAAGCTCACCGCACCGCCCTTCTCGAAGCGACGGGTGGCCGGCTTGCCGATGTCATGGAGGAGGGCCGCCAGGCGCAGCACCACGTCCGGGGAGTGCGGCGAGTAGCGCTCCTCCTGCGCGATCGCCTGCTCCATCACGGTGAGCGAGTGGGCGTAGACGTCCTTGTGGCGGTGGCGCTCGTCGGTCTCCAGCTGCAGGGCCGGCAGCTCCGGGAGGATGCGCTCGGCCAGGCCGGTGCGGACCAGCAGGTCCAGTCCGCGGCGCGGGTCGGCGCCGCAGATCAGCTTCACCAGCTCCTCGCGGACACGCTCGGCGGAGATGATGTCGATGCGTTCGGCCATGTCCGTCATGGCGGCCTCCACCTCGTCCGCGACCTGCAGGCCGAGCTGGGCGGCGAAGCGGGCGGCGCGCATCATGCGCAGCGGGTCGTCCGAGAAGGAGTCCTCCGGGGTCCCGGGGGTGTGCAGGAGGCCTGCGGCGAGGTCCCGCACGCCGCCGTGCGGGTCCACCAGCTCCATCGCCGGCAGCCGCAGGGCCATCGCGTTGACGGTGAAGTCGCGGCGGACCAGGTCGTCGTCGAGACTGTCGCCGAAGGCCACCTGCGGCTTCCGCGAGGTCGGGTCGTACTGCTCGGCACGGTAGGTGGTGACCTCCAGCTGCCAGCCGTCCTTCTGGAACCCGATGGTGCCGAAGCGGCGTCCCACGTCCCAGACGGCGTCCGCCCATCCGGCGCCGATCGCCTCGATCGCGTCCGGGTCCGCGTCCGTGGTGAAGTCCAGGTCGCCGGAGTCCCGGCCGATGAAGAGGTCGCGCACCGGTCCGCCCACGAGGGACAGCTCCCGGCCGGCCGCGGCGAACCTCTCGCCCAGCTCGATGACGACGGCGGGCAGCGAGGCGCCCTCAGGGAAGCCGGAGGGCAGGGGGACGCGCGGCGAGGAGGAGCTCATGATGAGTACAAGGGTGCCAGAGAACCGCGACGGGGACGGTGCCCGGGGAGCAGACGGGGCACTGCACGCGCAGCGGTCGCAGCGGCGCGCCCGGGGCGGAGGCCGCGCCGTCGGCCGCACCCGCGGGCTGCGCCCGAGCGCCGCGGGGGGTGCCGGGACGGACCAGCGTGCGACGTGGACGCCTGACGCTAAGGTTGAAGGCATGACCCGCCCTGACCGACCCGAGCGCCGAGGGGCACCCCTGCCCTCCGCCGTCCTGGGCCGGATGCGGCGTCAGACCCCGCCCACGCCCACACCGGGGCCGCCCACCGGCCCGCGTCCGCGCGTGCCCGCCGCGGCCCTGCCCACCGTGGAGGAGGTCTCCGCCGGAGGCCTCGTGGTCCGCGAGCACCGGGACGGCCTCGAGGTGGCGATCATCGCCCGCTACAACCGCGGCGGCCGCCTCGAGTGGTGCCTGCCCAAGGGCCACCCCGAGGGCCGTGAGGACCACCGCGAGGCCGCGACCCGCGAGGTCGAGGAGGAGACCGGCATCGCCGGCGAGATCCTCGAGCCGCTCGGCTCCATCGACTACTGGTTCACCGTGTCCCGCCACCGCGTCCACAAGACCGTGCACCACTACCTGCTGCGCGCCACCGGCGGCGAGCTGACCACGGAGAACGACCCGGACCAGGAGGCCGTGGACGTCGCCTGGGTGCGTCTGGAGGAGGTCGGGCGTCGCCTGTCCTTCGCCAACGAGCGCCGGATCGTGGACCTCGCCCGTAGGATCATCCACCAGCACTTCCCCGCAGACGGCTGACGCCGCCTCCTGACCTCCCCCTTCCGGAAGCGAGTCATGAGCACCTCCTCCTCCGCCGCAGGCCGGCACCCCGAGCACGACGACGGCACCGCCCCCTCCGTGACCGCCTCGCCGACCGCTGCGGTCAGGGAATCCGAGCCCGCCGATCCGCCCACGGACGCGGTGCCGGCCGGCGAGAAGAACGTGGCGCGCTCGTCCGCGATCATGGCGGCCGGCACCCTGCTGTCCCGCGTGCTCGGCTTCGTCCGCGCGGCCCTGCTCACCGTGGCCATCGGCTCCACCGCCCTGGTGGCGGACGTCTTCGAATCCGCGAACACCATCCCCAACGTGATCTACATGCTGCTGGCCGGCGGCGTGTTCAACGTGGTGCTGGTGCCGCAGCTGATCAAGCATGCGAAGGACGCGGACCGCGGCGCCGACTACACCTCGAGGCTGATGACGCTGGTGGTGCTGGTGATGGCCGGCTTCACGGTGCTCATCACCATGGCCGCCGCCCCGATCATGGGTGCCCTGACGAGCAACTGGAGCCCGGGCATGCTGACGCTGGGCACCGTCTTCGCCCTGTGGACACTCCCGCAGGTCTTCTTCTACGGCGTGTACGCGGTGGCCGGGCAGGTGCTCAACGCGAACGGCCGCTTCGGTGCCTACATGTGGGCGCCCGTGCTGAACAACGTCGTGGCGATCGCCGCGATCGTGCTCTACCTGGTGATGTTCGGCCGGTACGCCGGCGGGGACCAGCTGGCGGAGTGGACCACCACGCAGACGGTCATCCTGGCCGGCGGCCACACCCTGGGCATCGTGGCGCAGGCGGTGATCCTGTTCCTGCCGCTGCGGCGGCTCGGGCTGGGGCTGCGTCCGAAGTTCGGCTGGAAGGGCATGGGCCTGCGCCAGACCGGCGCGCTGGCCGGCTTCACCCTGCTGACCATGCTGATCGGCAACACGGTCAACCTGCTCTGCGCCCGCATCATCACCGGCGCCACCGCCGCCCGCGCGGACGTGGACTCCCGCGCCCCGGGCACCGAGGGGTGGTCCGAAGCCATGGCCCAGGCCGCCATCCCCGGCCTGAACGCCTACAACATGGCGATGCTGATCGCGATCCTGCCGCACTCGGTGTTCGTGGTCTCCATGGCCACCGTGCTGTTCAACCGCCTGGCCCGCTCCGTGGGCGCACAGGACATGCAGGCGGTGCGGACCACCACCAGCCAGGGCCTGCGCGCGTTCTCCGTGCCGCTGGTGTTCTCCACCGTGGCGATGATCGTGCTGGCCGGCCCGCTCGGCCGCATCTTCGGCTCGGCCTCCGAGACCGCCCTTCCGGCGGGCATCGCGATCGGCCAGGTCCTGCTCATCCTCGCGGTGGGCCTGCCGTTCCGCTCCGCCGGCTTCTACCTGATGCGCGCGTTCTACGCCGCAGAGGACGCGAAGACCCCGATGGTCATCCAGGTGACCTCCGCCCTCGGCATGCTCGTGCTGGCGTACGCCGGCGCGTTCTTCCTGCCGGACTGGTCGCTGGCCTACTGGATCGCGGCGGTGGGCACGCTCTCGCACATCTACACGTTCCTCGTCTCCCATGTGCTCGTGGTGCGCCGCTTCGGCGACTACGACTTCGCGGCCGTGGTGCAGGCCCACGCCAAGACAGGCCTGGCGGCGGGCGTCGCCGGCATCGTCGGAGGTGTGACCGTCTGGCTGCTCGGCGGCTACTCCGGCGGATTCGCCTGGGGTTCGATCCTCAACGCGATCATCACCTGCACCGCAGCCGGCATCGTGATGGGCGTCGTCTACCTCATCGGCCTGCGTGTGCTGAGGATGCAGGAGCTTCAGATGGCGACCCGGCCGCTGGCCTCCCGCATCCCGGCGCTCGGGCGCGTGCTCGGCGTCCGCTGATCCGCCTGGCCCCGCACCGGCCCGCGGCGGGGCACCCGGGGGCCGTCCCTCCCTGGTGTTACGCCTCACTGCCTCTAGGATGGGGGAATGCGCACGGCCATCCCGTGCCGTGGCCGCCGCGCAGCCGTCATGTGAGAGGAATCCCGTGTCCCAGTCGATCGAAGTCGGATCCGTGCTCGGTGGTCGCTACCGCATCACCGACCATGTGGTGACCTCTGCCGACCAGGACCTCGTGTTCACCGGCCTGGACCAGGTCCTCAACCGCCGCGTCACCGTGCTGGTGGCCTCCCTGGAGAATGCGACCCAGGTGGCCTCGTCCGCCCGCGAGCTCGCCACGGGCGAGCGTCAGGACGACGTCCAGGTCCTGGACCTCGGCCTCTCCGAGGGCCACACCTACCTGATCGCCGGCGGCAACCCGGACCCTGACGTGCTGCTCGGCCTGGCCTACCCCCAGGAGACCTACGTCGAGCCGTTCCAGACGGACACCCTCGGCTCGGAGATCTTCGGCTCCTCCCGTGATGCGCAGGCCCATGAGTACGACGACGACGAGGCCTACTACACCGAGCTCGACGAGCACATCCGCGCGGACCAGGAGCAGCACTCCCGCCGCCCCGGCTTCCTCAACCGGCTCTCAGACCGCCTGTCCGAGCGCATGAACTCCTCCTCCGACGGCTCGGCCGCCCGCGAGGCCGCCGGCGCGTCCGCACTGGCCGCCGCGGGTTCCGCAGCGAAGGCCAAGGAGGAAGAGAAGCGCCGCGCCGAGGAGGCCGAGCGCGCCCGCCAGGAGGAGCGCCGCCGCGCCGAAGAGGCCGAACGTCAGCGTCTCGAGGAAGAGAAGCGCCGCGCCGAGGAGGCCGAACGTCAGCGCGTAGAACGCGAGCGGGAGGAGGCCGCCGCGGCCGAGCGCGCCGAGCGTGAGCGCCGTGAGGCCGAGGAGTTGGAGCGCCGCCGCGCCCGTCAGATCGAGGAGGACGAGCGCCGCGAGCGTGCCGCCGCCGAGCGCCGTGCCGCTGAGCGTGCGGAGCGCGAGGAGCGCGAGGCCCGTCAGGCCGAGGAGCGCGCCGAGATGGAGCAGCGCGAGGCCGATCGTCGCCGTGAGGCCGCCGTCCAGGCCGCCGCCCAGGAATCCGGCAAGGGCCGTGACGGCCGAACCGAGCAGGGCCGCGGCGCCGCCGCCGCGGACATCTCCACCGACCCCATGCCCACCGTGCCCGCCGCCGGACGCGGTGACGAGGGCAGTGCCTCCGACTCCGCCCGTCCCCGCCCCGCCAAGGCGCACCGGGACGGGGCTGCCCCGAAGCACGACGAGGCCACCCCGAAGGACACTGAGCGGCAGGCCCCTCGCCGTGTGCGCCCGGCGCCCCGCCGGGCCCTCGCGGCCGCTGCCGCCTCCGGTGCCGGAGCAACCGCCGCCGGAGCGGCCCCACAGAACGCGAACAGGGCAGACGACGTGCGCCGGGACGGCGCTGCAAGCAACGGTGATGGCCGTGACGCCGGACGCGGAAGTGAGCACGAGCCCCGCGCCGACGGCCGTGATGCCTCCGATGAGGGACGCAAGGACCGCTCCGGCCGGCGCGGCGCGGCGGCTGCCGGTGTCGGCGCCGCGGCAGTGGGCGCCACCGCCGCGGCCACGGGCGCCTCGGGTCGTGGCACCGACGTTCCGGCCGGCTCTCGCCGTGACGCCGATGCCCGGGATCCGCACCGCGACCGCAAGGACACCGCTCGCGGTGCCGCCCCGGCCACAGCAGCCGCTGCGGCCCACCCGGACGGGCCCCGTGACCGGCGTGATCCCGACGACGACCGACGCTCCAAGACGGGCGGAGCCGGCTGGCTCGTCGCCCTCCTGCTGGTCCTGCTGTTGGCCGTGGCGCTGATCACCGGCTTCTTCCTGCTGAACCAGAACCGCGACTCTGTGCCGGACGACAACCAGGCCACAGGGTCCCCGACCGAGTCGACGCAGCCGACCGACGGCGGCGCCTCCCCCTCCGAGGAGACCTCCGCGTCCCCGTCCGAGGACGTGGCTCCGGCGGAACCGGCCTCCCTGGTGGACATCTACCGCGAGGTGCCGGACGCCCCGACGCTGGAGTCCGAGCACGACGACCAGCTGTCGAACATCATCGACGGCGACCCGGAGACCTACTGGCAGAGCTACTCCTACAAGCGCCCGAACTTCGGCGGCTACACCCGCAGCATGAACTTCGTGATCGAGCTCGAGGAGGCCCGGGACATCGAGAAGGTGACCGTGGAGTCCCTCGCGAGCTCCGCCGGTCAGCTCGCCATCGGCGTCGCCAGCGAGGACGGTCTGGGCGATCTGCGCCGCGGCGGCGAGGGCACCTTCGTGGACGGCAAGGCCGAGGTGGACATCACCGACGATCAGGGCAATGCCAAGTACGTCGTCGTGACCGTCACCGAGCTGCCCCAGCTGGCGGTGGACAACACCCAGTACGCCTACGGCATGCGCCTGTCGGAGATCACCGTCCAGTGAGCCGATGGCCGCTGATGGCCACAGTCCGGGGAGGGGGCCGTCGTCGTCCCCTCCGCGGGCCGGAATACCGGGCCCGGCGGGCCCGTTGACCTGATACGTGGACCCCGTGCGCCGCAGAGGACGGGCGGGGCGACCAGCACCGACTCAGACCCCCCTGGAGGAACCCGTGACCGACACCCCCTCGACCGACACGGTGCGCAACGTCGCCGTCATCGGCTCCGGCCCGGCCGGCTACACCGCCGCCATCTACACCGCGCGGGCCCACCTGGAGCCCGTGCTGGTGGCCGGGGCCGTCACCGCCGGCGGCGAGCTGATGAACACCACCGAGGTGGAGAACTACCCCGGCTTCGCCGAGGGCATCATGGGCCCGGAGCTCATGGCCGCCATGGAGGGTCAGGCCCGCCGCTTCGACACCGAGATCCTCTTCGACGATGTGGTGGAGGCCGACCTGGTGTCCGACCCGAAGGTCCTCACCCTCGGCGACGGCTCGCAGATCAAGGCGCACGCCGTGATCCTCACCACCGGCTCCGCCTACCGGAAGCTCGGTGTGGAGGGCGAGGAGCGCCTGTCCGGCCACGGCGTCAGCTGGTGCGCCACCTGCGACGGCTTCTTCTTCCGCGACCAGGAGATCGCTGTGGTCGGCGGCGGCGACTCGGCCATGGAGGAGGCACTCTTCCTCACCAAGTTCGCCTCCAAGGTCCACGTGCTGGTCCGCAAGGACGAGCTGCGCGCCTCGAAGATCATGGGCCAGCGCGCCATGGACAACGAGAAGATCGAGTTCCACTGGAACACGAAGGTCGCCGAGGTCCGGGGCGAGGACAAGGTCACCTCCCTGCTCCTGCAGGACAGCGTCTCCGGCGAGCAGCGAGAGCTGGCCGTCACCGGCCTGTTCATCGCGATCGGCCACGACCCGCGCACCGACCTGGTGAAGGACCAGCTCGAGCTGACCGAGCACGGCACCATCAAGGTGGAGCACCCCTCCTCCCGCACGACCCTGCCTGGCGTCTTCGCCGCCGGCGACGTCACCGACCACACGTACCGGCAGGCCATCACCGCCGCCGGCACCGGCTGCGTGGCCGCCCAGGACGTGGAGCACTATCTCGCCGACGTCCTCGGGGTCGACGAGGCGGCCCCCGCCGGCCCCGAGTCCGACGCGAACCCGGCCTGAGGACCGCCCTGCGGCCCTCAGCGACCCGTGGAGGACCGAAACCACCGACTATCCGCATAAGGAGACCCCATGAGCATCATCAACGTCACCGACGCCGACTTCCAGGAGAAGGTCCTGGACTCCGAGCTGCCCGTCCTCGTGGACTTCTGGGCCGAGTGGTGCGGTCCGTGCCGCATGCTGGGCCCGGTCCTGGAGGAGGTCGCCGCCGAGTATGAGGGCAAGGTCACCGTCGCCAAGGTCAACGTGGACGATTCCCCGGCCACCGCCGCCCAGTTCGGTGTCACCTCGATCCCGCTCGTGGTGGCGTTCAAGGACGGCCAGAAGGTCAAGGAGTCCGTCGGCGCCAAGCCCAAGCCGGCCCTGGTGGAGGAGTTCTCCGACATCCTCGGCTGAGGCGCAGCTGACCGAACCTCAGGTCTGTCAGGCCTGTTGCCACTGACATGATGAAGGCCGCCTTCCCTCGCGGGAGGCGCCCTTTGTCGTTCTGTGAGGGAGAAGGACCAGGTCAGACGGGATGAGAAAGGCCCGTATCGAATGACATCCGTGTCATTCGATACGGGCATTTCATGTGCCTCGGTACTGCAGGCACCTGCTACGGCGGCCCTCCTCCATCCCCGACGACGGCCGCTTGCCGCGGCCGATCGGCTCACTTCTCCGCGTCGTCGCCCTGGATGAGCTCCATGATGCGGTTGAGGTCCTCGACCGACGCGAAGTCGATGGCGATCTTGCCCTTCCGCTTGCCCAAAGTGATCTTGACCTGGGTGTCCAGGCGCGAAGTCAGGGCCGTGGCGAAGTAGTCCAGGCGCTCATGACGGGTCGGCTCGCTGCGACGACGCGTGGCCGGGGCGGCCTGACGGACACCCTGTGCGAGCGCGACGGCCTCCTCCGTGGCCCGCACGGAGAGACCCTCGGACACGATGCGCTGGGCCAGACGCTCCATCTCCGCCGGATCCGTGAGACCGAGCAGAGCGCGGGCATGCCCGGCGGTGAGCGTGTTGTTGGCGACGCGCCGCTGCACGAGCGGCGGCAGCTTCATCAGGCGCAGCGTGTTGGAGATCTGTGGACGGGAGCGGCCGATCCGCTGGGACAGTTCCTCCTGCGTGCACTCGAAGTCGTCCATGAGCTGCTGGTAGGCGGCGGCCTCTTCCAGCGGATTCAACTGAGAACGGTGGAGGTTCTCCAGAAGCGCATCACGGAGGAGGTCCTCGTCCGGGGTGTGGCGCACGATGGCCGGGATGGTGTCCAGGCCGGCGAGCTGGGTGGCGCGCCAACGACGCTCGCCCATGATCAGCTCGTACGGCGTGGGGCCGGCCACCTCACGGACCACGATGGGCTGAAGGATGCCCACCTCGGTGATGGACGTGACCAACTCGTCCATGTGGTCCTCGTCGAAGACCTCACGCGGCTGACGGGGGTTCGGATGGATGTCTGTGACCTTCAGCTCGCGAAGCACGGCAATGTCCGTGGGCACGGTGCCTGCCTCTGAGACCTCGGCCCCGGCCGTCACGTCTGTGGTTGCAGGCACGGAGCCTGCCGCGGACTTCTCCGAGACCTTCTCAGCCTCAGTTTCAGCCTCAGCCGGCTCCGCGGGTGCCCGACGGCCCAGAGCGTTGACAGCGGGCATGGAAGGCCGACCACGACGCACAGTGGACTTGCGACCAGCGGCAGAGCGGGATGAGGCGGACGAGGCGACGGTCTGCTCGTGCTCCTCGACAGCAGTTGTGTCCCTTTCTTCGGCAGCAGTGGTGGCCCTGCCACCCTTCGCATCACCCTCCGTGGAGGTTCGATCCGAAGAGAAGAAGACATCCACGGGCCGACTGCCGCGGCCGGAGGTGGACTTCGGTGCGTCGGCGGACTTCTCGGCAGCGGTGGTGCCACCGGCGCCGGCTCCGGTCCTGGTGTTCCTGCTGGCAGCGGACGTCGTTGTGCCACTGACCTTTCCGCCACTGACCGCGGACGAATCGGTGGAAGCACTCTTCTTCGCGCCGGTGGCCGAGGATGTGGAGGTGGACGTGGTCCCCGACGCGGCTGCCTTCTCCTTGGACGCCGTGGACGCCGCGGGCGTCTTCGACCTGGACGGCTTGGACGTTGAGGACTTGCTCGACGAGGACTTGGTCGTTGACGACTTCGTCGACGACGAGGAGGAGCGGGTACCGTTGGACTTCTTCGAAGACACCGTCTTACCGCGTGTCTTGTCAGCAGACTTCTCCGATGCAGCGGCGGCTGCAGACGTGGTGCGCCGGCGCGGCGTTGCTTCCTTTTCGTCCTCAGAGGACACAGTCTGCCCGGTCTCCTCCGTCGGCGCGGCGGAAGACGCTGGCGCCGTGGTCTCCTCGGCGTCTGCGGTGGTCTGAATTAGGGCACCGAGGCCCCGGCCCAGGCCTCCTCGGCGGGTCTTCTTCACATGTCCTCCTGCAGTGAAATATGTCCAGTCCAGTCTAGGTCGGAGTACGGCTTCCTTCTACGGCGCAGCAGTCCCGTTCCACGTGAAACACGAATGCGGTTCCTCGCTCTGCCGCGTGCGATGCCGCTCTTGGCTTGCGGCAGCGACGCGTTTGCTCAGGTCTCCGAACCACCTTGCGATGCGAGTCCGGGGTGACAGCAACGAGGCCTGCGACCGAAGCGGGAGGCCAGACGTAGGTGAGTGAGGGCTTGTGTTCGATACCGAAGGCTGATGACCGCGCCTTGCTTCACGTGAAACGGCCAATGATGTACCGAATCACTCTCCAGCCGTCGACTACGGACCACAAATCATGCCCTCATGCGAAGAGCATCATCTGCGCTCTCGCACCTCGCATCACCCGTTAAGCGTTGCTTACAATGGTCGAACGAAAGTGTTGCGTGTCGACCCATGTGGATCGACCCGCCGCCCTCTGGGGCGCGGTCAGCGGAGCATGGAGTGCTGCCTTGGCGAAAGAGCGAGTGCCCAAGATCGTCATGTCCAAGGAGATATGAGGACACGAGGAGCCGAAGACAATGAACCACTCTCTGCCCAGATCCGTCACAACCCTGGGGCACTGCCGTTCGTGTTGCATACTGCGTGAACGAGGAGATTCGCCCGTCTAGCGAAGCCCGCATACCCCCATGTTCGGTCAGCATCCCGATTGTCGTGCTTCCAGCCCTAGGTCGAGGGCACACGCGTAAGAGGCCTGGAGACTGCCTCTAGGAGCCGGCGGTGCCCGCAGGAGTGTCGATCAAATGGTGACCCAGGCGCACGCAACGTGGACACTGAGGTGTCAGCGGTAGTCACTGTCCCCTCAGCACAGCGACAGTCTTGACCCTGTCGCGCCAAGGTTTCACGTGAAACGTCCTGGGGAGAGGGGCGTGGTGAGAGCTGCCAAGATGTCTAGACCATTCCTTTTGGCTACCCCTGGCCTACTCGCCGAGCGCACGGAGCCTTTTCCAGGCCGGCGCTTCCCGTGTCACGTTCCACGTGAAACGTAGACCGTAGCCATGCGGGCACCTTGTCTTCGTCCAGGATGAAACTGAAGACGCACTACTAGGAGAGCAGGTCTACCTGCAACCACACACCGTCCCAGCGGTTCGGCTGCTGATCCTCAATAGGCGACTATGGCATCTACTTCAGGACCGACATTCGGTTCTACGCACGCGCTCATCTCAGCATTGAGCTGAAGACGGAGATATATGCAATGCCGGACACCGATCTGATGACCGGAGTCGCGGCACGCCAACGGTTGAATCGACTCCTTTGTCCGAGGCAGCCCACGAATGCAGTTCGGCCCCGTGGGAGACTCCCACCTTCTTCGCGTATCCCACTGCGCCATGTTCCACTGCAGTCGCGTTTCACGTGAAACACATCCAGGAATCACACGGCGGGAGAGAGATCACCTCCTCGCCACAGTCCGCGGCCGATGAATGATCACAAGGCGGCCCGCCCTCCTGCGCCAGTCACCCACTCGTGTCGATAGTTTTCCGGAGCGTCGCTACTCGGTCTCTCCCGGTGTCTTGTCGAGTATCCCCGTGGATCAGGCTGAACACGCTTACTTCTCTCTTCACATACGACGGTACCGGTCAGTGAACTGTGGTCAACGCGGTGGCCGGTAGACCCGTTCGGTACGGTCGTGTGTCGGCAGGTTTCTACGGAGCCACGAGACTGCCCATGCCTTGCGTTCTACGTGAAACATCCCCCAGCGCCTCCCGGACGGTGTGTCTTTTCTTCTCGCGCAAGGGGATGGCGTGCGAGCAGGCAAGCCAAGAAACCATTACTCACTGGGACAGCAGCGGCTCCAGTGTTCCGCCGAACGACCTCAAGGACGTCCGACGCCCGCCATGACCCGCCCCCTTTCTGCTGCACGAACGGAGAGCTGCACCTACACCAGTCATCGGATGACGATTCCTCACCGACATACTTCCGATGCCCTGCGCAAAAGCCTGCTGAAGCATCAGCTCTCTCGTGACAGCTCGAGAGGCCAGCCATCAGTCAGGCTCCCGCCAGATTGCTCGTTTCACGTGGAACGGATGGCCGAAGAGCAGCCAGGTCTGTCTTCGGTCTTTTGAAGCATCCATCGCACACGAGCTCACCTACATGCCATGGCGCATCCTCTCTGGGACCATCCCCATCGTTGCCTCGCCCAGGGGCCAGGTCCCGAGACGGTGTTCTTGTTGCCCTCCGCAGCTGGAAGCGACACGCTCTAGCTCGCGGCGAGTCATTCATCCACAGGTGTTGTCCACATGTGCACAGGAGCGATGTGACGCCGCCGCGCAGCGTTGTTCCTCATCCACAGGTTCGTCCACATGTGTGGATACAAGTGTGATGGCTTCCCTCACCATTTATGGAGTGAGTAAGTGCTCGTCTGAGGCGCGCCTTGAAGGCCTGTGAGGAGTAAGGCGCCCTTATCGGGACATTCTCCAGGGCTCTTTATCCACAGGCGTGCTCTGCGTCGTACACGAGGCTTGCAGGCCCACAGCCCACCAGAGCCA
>NZ_BCSN01000043.1 GCF_001570885.1 Micrococcus lylae NBRC 15355
AAAGAGTGTCAACTTGATGTTCTCAAGTCATTCACCATCCGGCGGTGGCAGACAAGGATTAACCTTACCACCACCAACCCGGTCCCTGTCAAACCCAACCGCTGGCAGCAACACTGCCAACCGGATCCTCCAGGACTCACACCAGCCGGCACGAACCAGAAGGCCTCCACGACCCCAGACACGAACCGCACTGACACACCAGGCGATCAGCTCTTCAAGAATACCCCTTCACTTCCCAAGGGAAATGACCGGGATGCTGACGTGAACACGGCCAACAACCGCTTGTTTCTCGTGTTTTCTACGGAAACCGTGGTACTCACTCCGACGCTGCGAACTGATCCGTTCCGCGCCTCAGCACGAGAAAGAACTCTACACACATCCCCACCCACACGCAAAATCGGAGCTGAGTCCGGCACCTGCCACCCCGGATTCCGCGGTATTCCGCGGTTTCTGGCGGGGCCTGGCACCGTTTGCGCCGGCACACGAACACCTACGTGAGCGGTGTCGTCGGTCACATCGTGCCGCACCGTGGACGCAGCCACAGTGTGGTCAGCGCCGGCACGTTCACCACCACGGAGTGGTCTTGTCCGTGCCACGGCGTGTCTTCTGCCGTCACCGTGGACATGCTCCGCTGCGCGAGAAGCGCGTCCTGTGCCGCAGCGTCCTCCGCTCTGCCGGCCAACGCGGCATCCGAGGTGTCGAGCACGATCTCCCACTGCCCCGCCGACGGTACGCCCAGGCGGTAGCCCTGACGCTCCACCCCGGAGAGGTGGGTCAGGCAGACGAGGTCCCGGCCGTCGTCGTGCCCGGCGGCGGCATGCCGCACGAAGGCGAGCAGGTTCTCCTGAGCGGCATCCTTCTCCAGCCAGGTGAATCCGTCCGGCGTGTGGTCCGCGGACCACAGGGCCGGTGTCTGGCCGTACTGGCGGTTCAGTTCCCTCATCGTCAGCTGCACGCCGCGGTGCTCGGGCGCCCAGGAGGCGCCCCAGTCCAGGCCGTCGCCCTCGGACCACTCGGAGGGCTGGGCGTACTCGCCGCCCATGAACAGCAGCTTCTTGCCCGGGTGCGCCCACATGTACGCGAAGTACGCCCGCAGGGTGGCCAGCTGCACGCTCCGATCGCCGGGGATCTTCGTCAGCAGCGAGCCCTTGCCGTGCACCACCTCGTCATGGGAAAGGGGCAGCACGTAGTTCTCCGAGTACGCGTAGACCATGGAGAACGTCCACTGCCCGTGGTGCCACGAGCGGTTCACGGGGTCCTCGCCGAGGTAGGCCAGGGTGTCGTGCATCCAGCCCATGTTCCACTTCTTGCCGAAGCCCAGGCCGCCGGCGTCCACCGGGGCAGAGACGCCCTCGAACGCCGTGGACTCCTCCGCGATCATGTGGATGCCCGGATGCGTGCGGTACGCGGTGGTGTTCACCTCGCGCAGGAAGGCGATGGCCTCCAGGTTGTGGTTGCCGCCATGGACGTTCGGCTCCCACTCGCCCTCGTTGCGGGAGTAGTCCAGGTACAGCATCGAGGCCACGGCGTCCACGCGCAGCCCGTCGATGTGGAACTCCTCCAGCCAGTACAGGGCGTTGGCCACCAGGAAGTTCCGCACCTGTGGCCGCCCGTAGTCGAAGACGTAGGTGCCCCAGTCCGGATGCTCGCCGCGGCGCGGGTCCGGGTGCTCGTACACGCAGGAGCCGTCGAACCGTCCGAGCGCGAACTCATCCTTGGGGAAATGCGCCGGGACCCAGTCCACGATCACACCGATGCCCGCCGCATGCAGCGCGTCCACCAGGTGCTTGAACTCGTCCGGGGTGCCGAACCGGGAGGTCGGCGCGTAGAAACCGGTCACCTGGTAGCCCCAGGAGCCGCCGAACGGATGCTCGGCCGGGGGCAGGAACTCCACATGCGTGAAGCCCAGCCACGTCACGTACTCCACGAGCTGCTCCGCCAGCTCCCGGTAGCCCAGGCCCGGACGCCAGGAGCCCAGGTGCACCTCGTAGACGCTCAGCGGCTGCTCGTGCGGGTCGGTCTGCGCACGGCGCTGCATCCACTCGCGGTCCCGGAACGTGTACTCCGAGTCCCAGACGCGCGACGCGGTGGCCGGCGGCACCTCGGTCCAGCGGGCCAGCGGGTCCGCCTTCTGCCGCCAGTGGCCGTCCACGCCGAGGATCTCGTACTTGTAGCGGGTGCCGTGGCCGACGCCGGGCACGAACAGCTCCCAGACGCCGGAGGCGCCCAGGCTGCGCATCGCCTGCACGCGCCCGGACCAGCCGTTGTGGTCCCCCACCACGCGGACGGCGCGCGCGTTCGGCGCCCACACCGCGAAGGAGGTTCCGACGGCGGCCCCGTCGTCTGAACGGCGCACTCTCGCTCCCAGCGCCTCCCAGAGCCGCTCATGGCGGCCCTCCGCGATCAGGTGCAGGTCCAGCTCGCCGACGGTCGGCAGGTGCCGGTACGGGTCGTCCTGCTCCTCGACGTCACCGAGGGCGCCGTCCTCCCCGACCGGGTAGGCCACGTGCACCCGGTAGTCCCCGGCGGAGACGCCGGCCGCCGCGGGGATCGGGGCCACGCCGACGAAGACGCCGTCGTGCTCATGCTCGAGCTCCACGCGCACGCCGTCCCCGGCGCGCACGACCTCGACCGTCCCCGCCAGTGGGCGCAGCACGCGGTAGGTCACAGCGGTGCCGTCCGGGTGCGGGTGGGCGCCCAGCACGTCGTGGGGAGCGTAGTGGCGGCCCTGCGCGACGGCGGCCAGCAACTCCTGCTCGACGGGCAGCGGGGCGGGGGACGGGGTGCTCATGCGGTCCTCTCGGTGGCGAACGGTGGGCGACGGGGCACCGGGGGCGCCCCCTCCGCGGGTGGCGAGGGGTCGCCGTCGTCGAATCCGGGTCCACGACGGCGCCCCGCCCGCCTCAGCCGCGGACGATCCGCAGGATATGGGCCGGCTCCGCGGACGGGTCCAGGCGCACGTACGGGCGCTCGTCCCAGTGCCAGCGCTGACCGGTCAGCAGGTCCTCGACCTCGATGCGGCCCTGCTCGTCCCGGTCCTCGTCGCGGACGCCGAGCGCCTCGAAGTCCAGCTCGAGGGTGGACTCGGCCACCTCGTGCGGGTTGCAGGTGACGGTCACCAGGACGACGTCATCGGCGGTGCCGGCCGGGGCGTCGGTGACCGCGGCGGCGTCGGCGTGGATGCCCTCGGGGGCGGCGGCACGACGCTTGGAGAAGACCAGCACGTCCGAATGCAGCGCCGAGTGCAGGGTCAGGTTCTGCAGGTCCCGCAGCGTCGGGTGCTCGGCCCGAATCTCGTTGAGGCGGGTCAGGTACGGGGCCAGGGACTGCCCCGCGGCCTCGGCGCCGGCCCAGTCCCGCGGGCGGTACTCGTACTTCTCCGAGTCGATGTACTCCTCGGCGCCCGGCCGCGGCACATGCTCGAACAGCTCGAAGCCGGCGTAGACACCCCACAGCGGATTGGACATCGCGGCGACGACGGCGCGGATGCGGAAGGCACCGGGGCCGCCGGTCTGCAGGTACTCGGTGAGGATGTCCGGGGTGTTCACGAAGAAGTTCGGGCGGTAGAAGCCCGCCGTCTGCTGCGTGACCTCCTCGAGGTACTCCTCCAGCTCCTCCCGGGTGTTCCGCCAGGTGAAGTAGCCGTAGGACTGCTGGAAGCCCACGCGTCCGAGGGCGTGCATCATCGCCGGGCGGGTGAACGCCTCGGCGAGGAAGACGACCTCCGGGGTCTCGGCGCGGACCTGCGCGATCAGCCACTCCCAGAACCACAGCGGCTTGGTGTGCGGGTTGTCCACGCGGAAGATGTGCACGCCGCGGGCGACCCAGCCGCGCACCACCTCGAGGACGGCGTCGGCCAGACCCTGCGGGTCGTTGTCGAAGTTCAGCGGGTAGATGTCCTGGTACTTCTTCGGCGGGTTCTCCGCGTAGGCGATGGTGCCGTCCACGCGGGTGGTGAACCACTCCGGGTGGCTCTGCACCCAGGGGTGGTCCGGGGCGCACTGCAGCGCCAGGTCCAGGGCGAGCTCGAGGCCGTTCTCCCGGGTGGCGGCCACGAAGGCGTCGAAGTCCTCGAGGGTGCCCAGGTCCGGGTGCACGGCGTCATGGCCGCCCGCCTCCGAGCCGATGGCCCACGGCGATCCCGGGTCCTGCTCACCGGCGGTCAGCGTGTTGTTCGGGCCCTTGCGGTGGGCGTGGCCGATCGGGTGGATCGGCGGCACGTAGAGGACCTGGAAGCCCATGGAGGCCACGGCCGGGATGCGTTCGGCGGCGGTGGCGAAGGTGCCCGAGTGCCAGGTGCCGGTGGCCTCGTCGAAGCGGGCGCCCTCCGAGCGCGGGAAGAACTCGTACCAGCCGCCGCGGCCGGCCAGCTCGCGCTGCACGTCCAGCGGGTACTCCTCCGAGCTGGAGAGCAGCTCGCGGAGGGGGCGTGCGGCGAGCGCGGCGACCAGCTCCGGGTCCTCGGCCGCAGCCAGGCGCTCGGCGGGCAGGCGGGAGGTGTCCGCCAGAGTGCGGGCGGCGGCGGAGAACAGGGCACGGTCCTCGGCGGAGCAGGTGGCGTCCTCGGCGGCACGGGCGAAGAGGGCCTCGCCCTCGGCCAGCATCAGCTCCACATCGACTCCGGCGGCGATCTTCACCTCTGCCGCGTGATGCCAGGTGCCCACCAGGTCCGACCATCCCTCCACCACGAAGTGGTGCAGGCCCGGCCGCGAGGGGCGCAGGGTCGCGAGGAACTCGTCCAGGCCGGGACGGCCGGGGCGCATGTGCACCCGCTGGACCTCGGCGCCGTCCGGGCCGATCAGCCGGGCGGTGGCGCCCAGGCCGTCATGACCTTCACGGAACACGGTGGCGCGGACAGGCACGTCCTCCCCCACCACGGCCTTCGCCGGGAAGCTGCCGCCCTCGACGACGGGCTCCACCTCCGTGACGGGGATGCGACCGGTGAGGGTCACGGGACGGGTTCCGGCGACGGACACCGGACGATCGGCGGACACGGCGACGTTCTGAGGCTTCTCCACGTCTGAGACGCTACCGCGGGGCAGGGTCCGGCGGGAACAGACGCCGGACCGGTCGGACCGGGCACGGCCCCTGCCCCCACGGCGCCCAGATCACTGGAGCATGGTCTTGTCATCCACCACCGCACCCTTGATCTTGCCGAACTCGGCGAGCAGGTCCTGGGCGGTCTTGCCGGCCTTCTCCTGCTCGTCCAGCTCGAGGATGATCTCACCGTCGTGCATCATGATGAGCCGGTTGCCGACCTGCAGCGCCTGGTCCATGTTGTGCGTGACCATCAGCGTGGTCAGCCGGTGCTCCGCCACGACCTGCTCGGTCAGGCGGGTGACCAGCTCGGCGCGGGACGGGTCGAGCGCTGCGGTGTGCTCGTCCAGCAGCAGGATCTTCGGGCCGGAGAAGGTCGCCATGAGCAGGGACAGCGCCTGGCGCTGGCCGCCGGAGAGCAGACCCACCTTGGTGGTGAGGCGGTTCTCCAGACCGAGCTCCAGCGTGGTGAGCGCCTCGCGGAACAGGTCCTTGCGGGACTTCGAGACGCCGGCGGCCAGGCCGCGGACGTGGCCGCGGCGGAAGGCCAGCGCCATGTTCTCCTGGATCGTCAGGTTCGGCGCCGTGCCGGCCGTCGGGTCCTGGAACACGCGGCCGATCCACTGCGCGCGGCGGTGGTCGGCCATCTTCGTGACGTCCTTGCCCGCCACGGACACCGAGCCGGTGTCCGGGGTCAGCTTGCCGGCGATCGTGTTGAGGACGGTGGACTTTCCGGCACCGTTGGAGCCGATGACCGTGACGAAGTCGCCCTCGTCCAGGTGCAGGTCGATGCCGCGCAGCGCCTTGCGCTCGTTGACGGTGTTCGGGAAGAACGTCTTGGAGACGTCACGGATCTCAAGCACGGGTGGCCTCCTGCGGGGTCGGAGCGTCGGCCTCGGCGTCCACGGCAGCCGGGGAGGAGGAGTCCGCCGTGGCCCTGGATCGGATGCTCAGGCGCTTGGCGATGCCGAACTGCGGCAGCAGCAGGGCGAGCACCACGAGGGCGGCCGAGATCAGCTTCATGTCGTTCGGGTTCAGGCCGGCGTTCAGCGCCAGCTGGATGATCACGCGGTAGAGGACGGCACCCACGATCACCGCGAAGGTAGCGATGAACACGGTGCGGGTGCCGAAGATCGCCTGGCCGACGATCACCGAGGCCAGGCCCACCAGGATGAGGCCGATGCCCATCGAGATGTCCGAGAAGCCCTGGTACTGCGCCATGGCAGATCCGCAGAGGGCGACCAGGCCGTTGGAGAGCATCAGACCGAGGATCTTCATGCGGTCCGTGGAGACGCCGTAGGAGCGGATCATCTCCTCGTTGTCGCCGGTGGCCTGCAGGGCCAGGCCCATGTCCGTGTGCAGGAACCAGTCCAGGACCAGCTTCAGGACGAACACGAGGACGAACAGGACCGCCACGGACTGCCAGTTGCGGCCGACGCCGAATCCGGCCAGCCCGGAGAACAGGGTGTCCTGGCCCAGCAGCGGGATGTTCGCCCCGCCCATGATGCGCAGGTTGACCGAGTACAGGGCGATCATCGTCAGGATGCCGGCGAGCAGCCCGTCGATCTTGCCCTTCGTGTGCAGCAGGCCCGTGATGAGGCCGGCGGCGGTGCCGACGAAGAACGCCGCGACCATGGCCAGTGCCCAGTGGGTGCCGTTGGTGATGAGGATCGCCGCGGTGGCGGCGCCGGAGGTGTACGACCCGTCCACGGTGAGGTCCGGGAAGTTGAGGATGCGGAAGGTCAGGTACACGCCGAGTGCCATCACGGCGTAGACCAGACCCAGTTCGAGCGCTGAGATCATGCGTGAAGCCTTTCTGGGAGGCGGACCTGCGACCACGGTGTGCCGCCCCTGCCGGGCGGGCGGCCGTCGTCGTGCCGCCGGGGGGCCCACACGGGGGCGGCCCTGACCAGGACACGGGTCCTGTCAGGGCCGCACCCGGTGCGAACGGGGAGAGTGGGTCAGTCGATGGTCTCGTCGGCGCGGTCGATGACCTCCTGCGGGATCTCCACGCCGAACTTCTTGGCGTTCTCCGGGGAGACGACCAGCTCGAGGGCGTCCTCCGGGGCGAAGCCGACCGCCATGTCGGCCGGGTCCTCGCCGTCCTTGAGGATCTTGACGGCCATCTCGCCGGCGAGCTTGCCGTGCTGCTCGTAGTCGATGCCGTAGGTGCCCAGGGCGCCGCGCTCCACGGAGTCGGTGTCCGCGGAGATCACCGGGATCTCGTTCTCCTGACCGAAGGAGATCACGGACTCGAGGGCGGAGACCACCGCGTTGTCGGTCGGCACGTAGATGCCGTCCACGTCGGACAGCGACTGCACGCCCTGCTGGACCTCGGAGGAGTTGGTGACGGTCACGTCCTTGATCTCGATGCCCAGCTCCTTGGCGGCCTCCTTGGCCTGCTCCACCTGGGACTTCGAGTTCGCCTCGCCGGAGTTCCAGACGATGCCGACGGTCTTGACGTCGTCCTTGACGTCCAGCAGCAGCTGCAGCTGCTCCTTCACCGGGTTGCGGTCGGACTGGCCGGTGACGTTGCCGCCCGGCTTCTCCTCGTCCTCGACGATGCCGGCGCCGACGGCGTCGGTGACGGCCATGAAGACGACCGGCTTGTCCTTCACCGCGGTGGCGGCGGCCTGGGCGGCCGGGGTGGCGATCGAGGCGACCAGGTCCACGTCCCCGTCACCGGCGAAGGTGTTGGCGATCGAGTTCGCGGTGGCGACCTCGCCCTGGGCGTTCTGCAGGTCGAACTCCACCTCGATGCCGGCCTCGTCGAAGGCCTCCTGGAAGCCCTCGGCGGTGGCGTCCAGCGCCGGGTGCGAGGTCAGCTGGGAGATGCCGATCTTGTAGGGGCCGTCGTTGCCGTCACCGTTGCCGTCGCCGGCACCGGAGTCACCGCAGGCGGTGAGACCGACGGCCAGGACAGCCATGGCGGCGGTGATGCGGAGCGGGGATGCGGTCCTCTTCATGGGAAGTGTCCTCAGCGTTCGGGGTCGCCGCGGCGACCGTGGTGTGCGAGCGCTGCGGGCCGATGCCGGAGACGGTGTTCCGGCCCGCAGTGGGTCACATCGCGTGATGTGATGCACACAACATACAGCCTGGACCGCGGTTCGGGACCCTATGACGCGGTTCACACGCCACGTGTGGACGAATCGTCAGGAAGCGTCCTGTGCGGAGGCATTCCGGCCACCCGAGCGCTGCACCGAGATCTCGTACAGGGAGACGCCCACCGCCATGGAGGCGTTGAGGGACTCCATGGACGAGTCGATCGGGATGGAGACGATCTGCTGGCAGTGCTCGCGCACCAGGCGGGACAGCCCCTTGCCCTCGGCGCCCACCACGAGCACGAGAGGCTCGGTGGCCAGCTCCAGGCCCGGCAGACCGACGTCTCCGCCGCCGTCCAGGCCGAGCACGAAGTAGCCCATGCGGTGCAGCTCGGCCAGCGTGGTGTTCAGGTTGCCGGCCTGCGCCACCGGGACGCGGGCGGCCGCGCCGGCGGAGGTGCGCCAGGCGGTGGCGGTGACGCCCACGGAGCGGCGGGACGGGACGATCACGCCGTCCGCGCCGAACGCGGAGCCGGAGCGGATGATCGCGCCGAGGTTGCGCGGGTCCGTGATGCCGTCCAGCGCGATGAGCAGCGGACGGGTGCGCAGGTGCCCGGCCGCGTCCTTCTCCAGGGTGGTGCGGGCCAGGTCCAGGGCGTCCGCGTAGTCGTACGGCGGGATCTGCAGGACCAGGCCCTGGTGGATGGCCTCGCCGGACATGCGGTCCAGCTCCGGCTTGGTGTTCTCCATGACCGGGATCCCCTGCTCGGCGCACTGGCGCAGGGCCTCCTTCACGCGATCGTCCACCTCGATGCGGGTGGCCACGTGGAGGGCCTTCGCCGGGATGCCGGCGCGCAGCGCCTCCACCACCGGGTTGCGGCCGGACACGGTCTCATCCGCGGTGGAGGAACGCTGCCGGCGCGGCGACGCCGGACGCTTGGCCGCCGCACGCTCGGCGAGCTGCTTGTTGCGGTAGGCCTTGTGGTAGACGCGGTCTTCGGCCTTCGGGGTGGGGCCCTTGCCCTCGAGCGCCCTGCGGCCGTGGCCGCCGGTGCCCTTCTGCGGGCCCTTCTTGCCCTTGGCCTTGCGGGAACCGCCGGAGCGGGGTGCGGACGACATGGCGTCTCCTTCAGCGGGTGGGGACTGCGCGGAGCCCTCGGCTCCGGCGGGGTACGGGGGCGGCGGGGCACGACGACGGCACCCGGCTCACCGACTCAGCGGCCAGTCTAGTGGCGCTCGCCTCTGCGGACGGAGGGCACCGGCTCAGTCGGCCAGGTGCCAGGTGGCGCCGTCCGCGCCGTCCTCCACCACGATGCCAGCGGCCGTCAGGGCGTCGCGGATGCGGTCCGCGGTGGCCCAGTCCTTCTCGGCGCGGGCCTGGGCGCGGGCCTCGATCTGCGAGCGCACCAGCGAGTCCAGGGCGTCGGCGGCCGGGCCGGCGGCGCCGGCGGAGGACTCCGGGACGTCGTCCAGGCCGAGGATGCGGGTCATCGCGGTGACCTCGGCGTACCGGGCGGCCACGGCGTCCGTCTCCTTCGCCGCCAGGGCGGAGTTGCCCAAGCGGACGGTCTCGTGCAGCACGGCGAGCGCCTGCGGCACGTTGAGGTCGTCCTCCATCGCCGCGCGGAAGGCCTCCGGGACGTGCGCGCCCAGGGGCGTGCCGTCGTCGTGGTTCACGGCGGAGTCTCCCAGCTGGGAGGAGGCGCGCGAGACGAAGTTCTCGATGCGCTCCACGGCAGCCTCGGCCTCGTCCAGAGCACCCGGGCGGTAGTCCAGCTGGGAGCGGTAGTGGGCCTGGCCGAGGAAGTAGCGGACGGCCTTCGGGCGGGCCATCTGCATCATCTCCTCCGGGGAGATGGTGTTGCCGACGGACTTGGACATCTTCTCGCCCTCGTAGGTGACCAGGCCGTTGTGCAGCCAGAAGCGGGCGAACGGGTCGCCGGCGGCCGAGGACTGGGCCAGCTCGTTCTCATGGTGCGGGAAGCGCAGGTCCAGTCCGCCGCCGTGGATGTCGAACTCGGCGCCGAGGTACTTGGTGGCCATGGCCGAGCACTCCAGGTGCCAGCCCGGGCGGCCGCGGCCCCACGGGGAGTCCCACCGGGCGGTCTCCGGCTCGCCGGCCTTGGCGCCCTTCCACAGGGCGAAGTCGCGGGGGTCGCGCTTGCCGCGCGGGTCCGCGTCCGGGGCGTCCTGCATGTCCTCCACGCGCTGACGCGTGAGGGAGCCGTAGGCGTCGAAGGAGCGGACGTCGAAGTACACGTCCCCGGAGTCGTCCGTGGCTGGGTAGGCGTGGCCGCGGTCCATGAGGCGCTGGATGAGCGCGAACATCTCGGTCACGTGGCCGGTGGCTCGCGGCTCGTAGGTGGGACGGCGGACGCCGAGGGCCAGGTAGGCGGCGTCGAACGCCTTCTCGAACCGGTAGGCCAGCGCCCACCACTGCTCGCGCGCCGGGTACAGGGCCGAGGCCTCGAAGTCGTCCTCCATGGACGCGGCGGAGCGGTCCAGGATCTTGTCGTCGATGTCCGTGACGTTGCGGACCGAGGTGACCTTCAGGCCGGAGGCCTCCAGCCAGCGCACGAGGATGTCGAAGACGATGGCGCTGCGCACGTGCCCCACGTGCGGCATGCCCTGCACGGTGGCGCCGCAGTAGTAGACCGACGCCTCGCCGGGGCGGACGGGGACGAAATCGCGGACCTGGGCCGCCTGGGTGTCATAGAAACGCTGTGCCACGGTCCCCGATCCTATCGGGGCCGTCGCGCGGGCCGGTCAGCGGGCCGGTCAGCCGGCGTCGCGCGGGTACACCAGCGCCGTGGCGATCGCCGCGGTGCCCTCGCCGCGGCCGGTCAGGCCGAGGCGGTCCGTGGTGGTGCCGGAGACGGACACCGGGGCGCCGGCGGCCTCCGAGAGCACGGCCTGGGCCTCGTCCCTCCGCGTTCCGATCTTCGGACGGTTGCCCACCACCTGCACCGCGACGTTGCCGATCTCGTACCCCGCCTCACGGACCAGACGCGCGGCCTCGGCCAGCAGGGTGCTGCCGGAGGCACCGGCGAACTCGACACGGCCGGTGCCGAAGTGCTGCCCCAGGTCCCCGATGCCGGCGGCAGAGAACAGCGCGTCGCAGCAGGCGTGCGCGGCGACGTCCGCATCCGAGTGGCCGGCCAGCGCCGACTCGCCGGGCCAGTGCAGGCCCGCCACCCAACACCCGCGCTCCACGGCGGCGCGGTGCTCCTGTGCGTCAGGGCCCTGACGTTCCGGGTCCGCCACGGCGTGCACGTCCACCCCGATCCCTGTCCGGGGCAGCGGGAACGGGCGGTCGGCGGGGTGGTCGGCGGCGGTGTGCTGGCTCATGACAGGCTCCTGCGGGCGATGAGGGCGGCGGCCTGCTCCAGGTCCGCCGGGGTGGTGATCTTGAAGGCGTCGGCATGGCCGGGGACCACACGGACGACATGCCCGGCGGCCTCCATGACCATCGCGTCGTCGGTCAGGGCCGCGGCGTCCAGCTCCGGGTCCCGGCGCACCTGATCGTGCGCGGCCAGCAGCGCGTACAGGTCGAAGCCCTGCGGCGTCTGCACCGCCCGCAGCATCGCCCGGGACGGTGTCCCGACGACGGTCTCGGCACCGTTCGCGTCCACGCTCACCTGCTTCACGGTGTCCGTCACCGGCACCGCCGGGATGACGGCCTTCGCGGAGGCGAGGCCCGCGACCACGGCGGCGAACACGGCCGGCGGCGTGAACGGGCGCGCGGCGTCGTGGACGAGCACGAGGTGAGGGTCGTGGCGGCAGTGGGTGCCGTCGTCGTGCCGGGAGGAGGACGCGGCGGCCGAGGCGACGTCCGGGGCGGGGGTGGCCGAGGCGACGCCCAGGGCGGGGGCGGCCGAGGCGACGCCCGGGGCGGGGGTGGCCGAGGCGGGTGCGGCCCCCAGCCGGCGGGCGACCTCGGCGAGGCCGGCGGCCACGGAGTCGGCCCGCTCGGCGCCGCCGGGCACACAGGAGGCGGTGAAGCCCAGGCGCAGGGCGCACTCCTCGACGATCGCGGTGACCTCCGCGCGCGGCTGGTCGGCCGGCGGGACGAGGACGACCACAACGTCCACATCCGGCACCTGTGCCACGGTCTCGAGACCGTGCTCCAGGAGCGTGCGACCATCGGACAGCGGGGCCAGGGCCTTCGGCATGCCCGCCCCGAGGCGGGTGCCCGAGCCCGCGGCGGCGAGCAGGACAGCGGTGGGCATGAGGACTCCTTCGGCGAGCGGCTGCTCCCCCATTCCTACCGCACATGCGCGTCGCTTTCGGGTGGGCGGCCGGCGGGGTGCGGGCGGAACTCGACATTTCCACGAACGAAAATGTCTGGGGACTCGACATTTTCACGAACGAAAGCGCCCCGGGACTCGACATTTTTACGAACGAAAGTGTCTGGGGGCGGAGACGCAGACGACCCGCCCGCTGCGGTGCAGCGGACGGGTCGTCGGTTCACGCCTGATGCGGTGTGGACGCAGACCGGGCGATCAGCCCTCGAGGGTCTTGTCCAGGATGCCCTCGGCCTCCTCCTCGGAGACCTTCTTCGCCAGGGCCAGCTCGGAGACGAGCACCTGACGGGCCTTGGAGAGCATGCGCTTCTCACCGGCGGACAGGCCGCGGTCCTGCTCACGGCGCCACAGGTCGCGGACGACCTCGGCCACCTTGATGACGTCGCCGGAGGCCAACTTCTCCAGGTTGGCCTTGTAGCGGCGCGACCAGTTGGTCGGCTCCTCCACATGCTCGGCCTGGAGCACCTCGACGACGCGCTCGAGTCCCTCCTTGTCGACGACGTCGCGCACACCGACGAGGTCGACGTTCTCCGCCGGGACCTCGATGGTCAGGTCACCCTGCGCCACCTTCAGCTTGAGGTACATCTTCTCTTCGCCCTTGATGTTCCGCATCTTGATCTCCTCGATGCGGGCTGCACCGTGATGCGGGTAGACGACGGTCTCTCCGACCTCAAAAACCATGTAAACGGCCCCTTTCGTGACGCTTCATCCTATCACGGGGGCCCTGCCGGACGGAGTGTCGGAGCGAGGGCCGGGGCGGGGGTCGTGATAGTGGAGGCCTGCGCCGTCACGAGCGTGAGCAGGTCCGGTTGTGCGATAGGCTGGAGCCAACCGTCCGCACGCACGCGTGCGCCCCGGCCCCGCACCGCTTTGAGGAGATCATCGTGAACACCGCCGCCACCCGGTCCGCACGCCTGCGCCGCCTCGGCGCGGGCTCCGCCGCCGCCGTCGCCCTGCTGGCGGCCACCGGCTGCAGCGCCATCAGCCCGATCGCCACCGGCATCCCGTATTCGCCGAGCGACGGCATTGTGGCCGACCTGGACGGTGCCGGCGTGCGCAACCTCGCCGTCGTCTCCACCGGCGCCGACGAGCAGGGCCGCGTCATCGGGTCGGTCGTGAACAAGACCCAGGAGGACATGACCGTCACCGTCGAGGTCTCCGGCGACTCCCAGGACGTCGACGTCCCGGCCGGCAAGGTCGTGTCCCTGCAGGACGAGGAGTGGGTGGTCGACGAGGCCGGCGCCGACGCCGGCGAGTACACCGAGGGCGCCCTCTCCGTGGACGGCGACTCCCAGGACCTCGAGATCCCTGTCCTCGGTCCCACCATGGCCGAGTACCGGGACCTCGTGCCGGGAGACTTCGACGAGGCCGAGTGGACCGACCACCTCCACGAGGAGACCCACCACTACGGCGGAGAGCACTGACGCTCCCCCAGGCACCGCGAAGGCCCCGCCTCCCCGATCCGGGAGGCGGGGCCTTCGCCATGCGGGGCCACCGCGCCAGCCGGAGCGCTCCGCCTCGGCCGGAGACGGCCGAGGCGCCGCCGGCACGGACGGCCGCCCGGACGGCGCCTGGGCCGCTCAGGCCTCGAACTTGTAGCCCAGGCCACGCACGGTCACGAGGTGGCGCGGGCTGGACGGGTCCGGCTCGATCTTCGAGCGCAGGCGCTTGACGTGCACGTCCAGGGTCTTGGTGTCCCCGACGTAGTCCGAGCCCCACACGCGGTCGATCAGCTGCCCGCGGGTGAGCACACGGCCGGCGTTGCGCAGCAGCATCTCCAGCAGCTCGAACTCCTTGAGGGGCAGGGACACGGGCTCGCCGTCCACAGAGACCACGTGGCGCTCGATGTCCATCCGGACCGGACCGGCGGCCACGGTGGTGGTCACCAGCTCCTCCGGCTCGCCCTGACGGCGCAGCACGGCGCGCACGCGGGCCACCAGCTCGCGCGAGGAGTACGGCTTGGTGACGTAGTCGTCCGCGCCGAGCTCGAGGCCGACGACCTTGTCCACCTCCGAGTCCTTCGCGGTGAGCATGATGATCGGCACGTTGGAGCGCTGGCGGATCTGACGGCAGACCTCCGTGCCGGACATGCCCGGCAGCATCAGGTCCAGCAGGACCAGGTCGGCGCCGGAGCGCTCGAACTCGGCCATCGCGGCGTTGCCGTCCGCGGCCACCGAGACCTCGAAGCCCTCCTTGTCGAGGAGGTAGGACAGCGGATCGCTGAACGACTCCTCGTCCTCCACGATCAGGATGCGGCTCATGCGCGGTTCTCCTTCCGATGTGCTGTTCGTCCGGCGGCTGAGAGAGCGCCGCGGCGGGTACGGACGCCGTCGGCCTCGACGGTGTCCTGGTCATGGGCATGGTCGCCGCCGTTCCAGAGCGGCAGGCGGACGGTGAAGGTGGACCCGCGGCCCTGCTGGGACCACACTGTCACCTCGCCGCCGTGGTTGGCGACGACGTGCTTGACGATGGACAGGCCCAGGCCGGTGCCGCCGGTCTGGCGGGACCGGGCGGTGTCCACTCGGTAGAAGCGCTCGAAGACGCGCTCCTGCTCCTCCGGGCTGATGCCGATGCCCTGGTCCTTCACCGTGACCTGCGCCAGGCCGTCCACCGCGGACAGGCCGACGCCCACCGTGGTCTGGTCCGGCGAATAGCGCACGGCGTTGTCCACGAGGTTGCGGACGGCGGTCATCAGCTGGTCCGCGTCCCCATGCACCGGGTACGGGATGGAGCCGCCGACCTTGATCGCGATGTCCCGCGCCTCCGCGGTGAGACGAAGCCGGTCCACGGCATCCGCGACCACCTTGTTCATGTCCACCGGGCGGCCCTCATGGACAACGTCCTTCGACTGCAGGCGGGAGAGCTCGATGATGTCCTGCACCAGGGCCGACAGGCGGACCGACTCGACCTGCAGGCGGCCGGCGAAGCGGTGCACCGCCTCCTCGTCCTCCGCCGCGTCGTCCAGCGCTTCGGCCAGCAGGGAGATGGCGCCGACGGGGGTCTTCAGCTCGTGGGACACGTTCACCACGAAGTCGTTGCGCATGGCCTCGGTGCGGGTGATCTCGGTGCGGTCGTCGGCGAGGATCAGGATGTACTCGTTGTCCAGCGGGGCCACACGCAGCTGGACCATGATGCTGCCCTGGCCGATCGGCCCGCGGGGCAGTTCGTAGCGGCGCTCCACAGTGATGCCCTCGGCGCGGACACGGCCGGTCAGCTCACGCAGCTGGTCGTGGACCAGGCGGTATCCCCGGACCAGCCCGAACGCATAGGCGGAGGGGTTGGCCCGGACGACGCCGTCCACGGCATCCACGACGACGTAGGCGCGCCCGATGACGGAGAGCACCTCGGCCGCACCGCTCGGGAGGGTGGGCTCGTCGACCGTCAGGTCGACGGTGCGGCTGCGCTCCGAGGCACGGAACGCGAGCATCGAGGCCACCCCGACGGCGAGGCCGATCACTCCGCAGAGCAGGCCGATGATCACGGGGTCCACCCCTCAAGGGTAGCCGCTGCCCACTGCGTCACAGCCCGCCGTCAGGTCTTCCCTCGCAGGCCAGGACGGGTTCAGGGTCCGTTCACCTGGACCGGACAGACTGTCCCTTCGGCCTGGGACCCGCAGGCCTCACCGAACACCGCCTGGAGGCCACATGCGCGAGCTCTTCCGTGCGAACCTGAGCCGCCTCGGCAAGGACCTGACGACCATCGCCGAGCTGGTCCACCGAGCGGCCGACGACGCCCGTGCCGCGCTCGAGACCGCGGATGTGCATCGCGCCGAACAGGTCATCTCCGAGGACGCCCGCATCGACCGACTGCAGGAGCAGCTCGACGAACAGGCCATCCAGCTGCTCGCCCTCCACGCCCCGGTGGCCTCGGATCTGCGCACCGTGGTGGCCACCCTGCGCATGAGCACCTCGCTCGAGCGCATGGGCGACCTGGCCCGGCACATCGCGCAGCTGACCCGTCTGCGCTACCCGGAACTCGTCATCCCCGAGTCGATCCGTCCGACCTTCCACGCGATGGCCGACGCCACCGTGGACGCCGCCGCACAGGTGGTCCTGCTGCTGGAGACCCAAGACCTCGGCCACGCGGACTCGCTCTCCGAGCTGAACGAGACGGTCAACGAGCACCACGTCAGCGTCTTCCGCGCCATCGGCGCCCCCTCCTGGACCGAGTCCGCGGCGACGACCACGGACGTCACCCTGGCCTCCCGTTACCTCGAGCGCTTCACCGACCACGCGGTGTCCGTGGCCGGCAAGATGCGCTACCTGGTCACCGGACAGATGCCCACCCACCAGTCCGCCTGAACCAGAGCCGACGGGGCGCCGGCGGGAGTGTCCTCCCGCCGGCGCCCCGTCGTCGTGCTGTCCTCCGGACGCGGCCGGCTGCCGTCAGTGCTTGGCGTCGCCCTGCGCGGCGACCGCGGCGGCGCCGGCGGCGGCGGCCTCCGGGTCCAGGTAGCGACCGCCCGGGTTCACCGGCTTCATGTCCTCGTCCAGCTCGTACACGAGCGGGATGCCGGTCGGGATGTTGAGGGCGGCGATGTCCTCGTCCGAGATGCCGTCCAGATGCTTCACGAGCGCGCGCAGGGAGTTGCCGTGCGCGGCGACCAGGACGGTCTTGCCGGCCTCGAGGTCCGGCACGATCTCCCCTTCCCAGTACGGGAGCAGGCGGTCGATGACCATCTTCAGCGCCTCGGTGCGCGGGGCCTCGTCGCCGAGCTCGGCGTAGCGCTCGTCGTTCGCCTGGGAGAACTCGGAGGAGTCGTCCAGGGTCGGCGGCGGGGTGTCGAAGGAGCGGCGCCAGATCATGAACTGCTCCTCGCCGAACTCGTCCTTCACCTGGGCCTTGTCCTTGCCCTGCAGCGCACCGTAGTGGCGCTCGTTCAGGCGCCAGCTGCGCTTGACCGGGATCCACTGGCGGTCAGCGGCCTCCAGAGCCAGGTTCGCGGTGGTGATCGCGCGCTTGAGCAGGGAGGTGTGTAGCACGTCCGGCAGGATGCCCTCGTCCTTGAGGAGCTCGCCGCCGCGGGTGGCCTCGGTGCGGCCCTTCTGGGTCAGCGGCACGTCGACCCAGCCGGTGAACAGGTTCTTCTCGTTCCATTCGCTCTGGCCGTGACGGAGCAGGACCAGCGTGTAGGTGTTGTTCGCCATACCGCAAGTCTATGGCGTTGCCGCAGTCCCTGACCCGAGCCTGCCGCTGCCTGCTCCGGCGGACACGGGCGAGAAGGTCGGCCGGGGCGGAACCGCGGCCGGCCGGTCACCAGCCGGAGCGGCCTCCGCTGTAGAGGTTCATCTGCTCACGCGGGCCGGCGAGGTACACGGCCGCGACGCAGACGGCTAGCAGGCCGAGCACGCCCAGGCCACCGAACGGCCCGAGCACGCCCAGCACGCCGATGAGCGTGGCGCCCCCGGTGAGCATCAGCCAGAAGCGCTTCTCCCGGATGCCGGCACGCAGGAAGTCCTCCGGGCGGCGGCGGGCGGCGTCGACGACGGCCCACACCTCCAGGGCGAGGGCGACGATGCCGAGCGCGAGCATCAGCCAGTACTCGACGTAGGCGGCGTACACGAAGGGGTGGGTCATGCCCGCCATTCTACGCGCTGACCTCCCCGCACAGACGGGTCCGGCACGGGCCCGGCAGGATGTCGGGCCGATAGGCTGGCCGGGTGGAACAGCCAGCTGACGCACGCGGCCTCTTCGTGGCCCTCGAAGGACCCGACGGCTCGGGCAAAACGACCCAGGCCGGCGCCCTCGCCGCCGCCTGGGAGGCCGCCGGCCACCCGGTGCACCTGACCCGCGAGCCCGGCGGGACCGACCTCGGCGAGCGCCTGCGCTCCCTCGTCCTGGACCCGGAGCACGCACCGATCGACCCGCGCACCGAGGCGCTGCTGTTCTCCGCGGCCCGCGCCGCCCACGTGGAGCGCTGCATCCGCCCGGCGGTCGAGGCGGGGACGACCGTGGTGACGGACCGCTTCATCGACTCCTCCGTGGCCTACCAGGGCGTCGGGCGCGGGCTCGGCGTGGACTGGATCGTGGAGCTGAACGAGTGGGCCGTCGACGGCACGCTGCCGGACCTCACCGTGGTGCTGGACATCGACGCGGAGACCGCCGCCGCCCGACGCACCTGGCGCCAGGGAGCCGGGGGCACCGGGCCGGATCGCCTCGAGCAGGAGACCGCCCACGCCCACGAGCAGCTGCGCGCCGCCTTCCTGGAACGGGCCGCCGCGGCCCCCGAGCGCTACCTGGTGCTGGACGCCACGACCGAGATGGACGACCGCACCGCGCAGATCTGCGAGCGGCTCGAGGAGCTCCTGGAGGAGGCCGGATGAGCGCGCCGGCCGTCTTCGCGGACCTCGCCGGCCAGGACGCCGTGGTGGAGCAGCTCGCCCGCAGCGCGCGCCAGGAGCGGCCCACCCACGCCTGGCTGTTCACCGGCCCGCCCGGCTCCGGACGCTCCACTGCCGCCCGCGCCTTCGCCGCCGCCCTGCAGTGCGAAGCAGGGGACCTGCAGGAGCGCGGCTGCGGTCAGTGCCACGCCTGCACCACCGTGATGGGCGGCACCCACCCGGACGTGACGATCCTGGCCACGGAGAACGTCAGCTACAAGATCGAGGACGTCCGCGAGCTCGTCGAGGCCGCCCAGTCCAGGCCGGCGACCGGCCGCTGGCGCATCTTCCTCATGGAGGACGCGGACCGCATGACCGAACGCGCCACCAACGTGCTCCTCAAAGCCATCGAGGAGCCCCCGGAGCGCGTCGTCTGGATGCTCTGCACCCCGTCCCCGGCGGACGTGCTCCCCACCATCCGCTCCCGCTGCCGCACCGTCTCCCTGCGCATCCCGTCCGTGGAGGACGTGGCGGACCTGCTGGTGCGCCGCGACCGCCTGGACGCAGAGACCGCCCGGATGACCGCGCGCATCTCCCAGTCGCACGTGGGCATGGCCCGTCGCCTCGCCCAGGACCCCGAGGCCCTCGCCCGCCGTGAGGAGATCCTCTCCCTGCCCCTGCGCAGCAGCGCCGTCTCCGACGCGATGGGCATGGCCGCGCATCTGGTCAAGGTCGCCAAGGATGAGGCCGAGTCCTCCGCCGAGGCCCGCAACGCCCAGGAGCTCGCCGCCCTGCGCCGCCAGCTCGGCATCGTGGAGGGAGAGCAGGTGCCCGCCAAGCTCCGCCACCACGTCAAGCGCCTCGAGGAGGACCAGGCCCGGCGCCGCCGCCGCAGCGTCCACGACTCCCTGGACCGGGCGATGATCGACCTGTTCGGCCTGTTCCGGGACGTCCTCGCCGTGCAGCTCGACGCCGAAGGTGAGCTCATCAACGAGCACCGTCGCGCCGAGATCGCCTCCTACGCCCACGGGGCCGCCGGGACCTCCTCCGAGGTGGTCGCCCGCATCGACGCGATCAACCTCGCCCGCGAGCGCCTGGCCGCCAACGTGCCCGAGCAGCTCGCCGTCGAGGCGCTCATGCTCGCCCTGCTGCCGGCCCGGACCCGCACACCGCGCCAGCGGCGCTGAGCCCCGCCCGCCTCAGGCTCGTGCGAGACGCTCAGTCAGCTCCGGGACGTCGGCGAGCAGCGGAAGCACCGCGTCCGCCCCGGCCGCGGCGAGCGCGTCCCCGTCGTCCTCTCCGCTGAGCACGCCCACCACCAGGCCCGCGCCCGCACGACGACCGGCCTGCACGTCCGCGTCCGTGTCACCCACAGTGAGCACGGACCGCACGTCCTCCAGGTCCAGGGCCAGCAGCGCCGTGAGCACCATGTCCGGGTAGGGGACTCCCCTGCCGACGTCGTCCGGGGACAGGCTCAGGTCTGCCAATCCCATCCAGTCCAGCGACTCGAGCAGCGTGTTCTGCGTGTGCCGGGCGAACCCGGTGGCCAGGCACAGCGCCATGCCCTGCTCTCGCAGGCGCTCCAGGGCCTCGACCGCACCGGGCTGGGGGCGCGCCCCATGCTCCGCGATCAGGGCGTCGAGCCGCTCCTCGAAGGTGCGGACGGCGGAGCGCGCCGTCGCCCGGTCCCCGAAGATCGAGGCGAAGACGTCCGTCCGGGAACTGCGCCGCCGGCGGCGAAAGGCCGCCAGGTGGAAGGTCCGTTCCGGGTGCCCCTCCCCCACCCCGTGGGCGTCCAGGGCCTCGGCGAAGGCGGTGTCCTGCAGGCCGGTGTCCACGATCGACGTCCCGGACATGTCCACCACGGCCAGGCGCAGGGGCACGGGCAGCGGGCGGGGCTCGGCGTGGGCCTGACGCGGAGGCAGCGGCTGCGTGGTCATGCGAACCAGTCCAGCCTCCCCGTCTGACGCCTCCGTGGCCGCCGGGTGAACGGCGGCGGAGGGCTCGGTCACGGGACGGCGACACCGCGACCTTTTGCCGTGCCGTGCCCGCGCCGGGTAGCATGGTCAGCCGTGGCCGTGCGGCCACGTGCCTCCTTAGCTCAGCTGGCCAGAGCAGCTCCCTCGTAAAGAGCAGGTCGCCGGTTCGAATCCGGCAGGGGGCTCGGCGCAGAACGAGGCCCCGTCACCGATCGCATCGGAGACGGGGCCTCGTCGCCTGTCCGGGGTCCTCTCGCCGCAGCCTCGAGGACTGCGTCGCCGCCCCCGGAGCCGCCTGGGCTGGTCTTGGGGATTCAGGCCGGCGCTGCCTCCTGTGCCCGGCGCACGTGGTCCAGGGTGCGCTCTGCGTGCCGGCCGACGGAGTCCGAGCCGGTCTGGCGCAGCCGGAACATGGCGACGGCCTGTGCCGTGGCGGCCAGCTCGTGGGCGGCCCGGGAGAGCTCCCGATGCGTCTCTGCCGCGGCCGGGGGGATGCGGTGGTCCTCCGTGGCAGGGCAGGCGGCCTGCATGCGCACGCACAGGGCGCGCACCTCAGGCAGGGCGTCGGAGAGGACGTTGGCCGCGTGGACGACGCCGTTCAGCTCGTCCGCGTCGAGCTCGCTGCGCGCCTCGGCCTCCTGGAGGACCTGCCAGCAGCGGTCCAGGGCACGCACGAAACGGTCATGGTCCCGCCGCCAGAGTCCGGTACCGAGCTCGCGCTCGTCCGCGCGGGCCTGACGCATGCGGGCGAAGGGTCCGCGCCTCATGCCGTGGCCTGTCCGTCCACGTCGGCGGCCCCGTCCTGACCGCCGGCGAGCGCCGGGTCCACCACCAGAACCACGCGACCGGCGCGGTCGTCCCGCTCGAAGTGCTCGTGCGCGGCCACCACGTCCTCCAGCGGGAAGACGGCCTCGACGGACAGGCGCACCCGGCCATCGGCCACCAGCGGAAGGGCGGCCTTCGCGGCGCCGGCCACCACATGGGCCTTCTCCGTGCGGCTGCGTGCGCGGAGGGTGGAGCCGGTGAGCCAGCCCCGCTTGGCCACGAGCTTCATGATGTTGAAGGACTCCGCCTTGAGTCCGCCCTGCACCGCGATCACCACAATGCGACCGTCCTGGGCGAGCGCGTCCACGTTCGGGGCCAGGTACGGGGCGCCCACCACGTCCAGGACGACGTCGGCGCCGTGGCCGTCCGTGTGCTCGCGCAGCCAGTCGGCGAAGCCGCCGGGCTCGCCTGCCTCGGCGGCGGCGCGGTGATCGAAGGCCGCCTCGGCGCCGAGGCTCACGGCGCGCGCACACTTGTCCGGGCCGCCGGCTGTGGCGAACACCCGCGCCCCGATCGCCGTGAGGTACTGCACGGCGAAGGAGCCGATGCCGCCGGAAGCGCCGTGCACCAGCACCACGTCCCCGGCACAGACGGCACCGCGCTCGGACAGGTTGGTCCACACGGTGCAGGCGACCTCGGGGAACGCCGCGGCATCCGTGAGGGACATGCCCTCGGGCACCGCCATCAGCTGGCCCACGGGCACGGCCACATACTCGGCCGCGCCGCCGCCGGCCAACAGCGCGCACACACGGTCTCCCGCCCGCAGGGAGGTCTGTTCCTCCGCCCCCGGGCCGAAGGCGGCCACCACACCGGAGGCCTCGAGCCCGAGCACCTCGGACTCGCCCTTCGGCGGCGGGTAGTGGCCCTGCCGCTGCATCACGTCCGCGCGGTTCACGCCCGCCGCGGCCACACGCACGAGGGCCTCGCCGGGGCCGGGCTCCGGCACGGCTTCATCCACGACCCGGAGCACCTCCGTGCCTCCGGCGCCGTCGCAGCGGACTGCGCGCATCGTGGCCGGGACGTCCGTGCCGGGGTCGGCGGGTGCCGTCATGCGTCGGTCCTCCTGCGTGCTCGGGGCCGCCACGTGCGGACGCACGGGCGGCCTCCATCTTCCCCCGGGCCCGCCGGGCCCCTCAAGGCGGGCAGCCCCGCCAGGCCCCTCAAGGCGGGCAGCCCCGCCCCTCCCGCCTGGGTAGAGTGGTGCGGGCGCAGTGCCGGGCGTCCCCGGTGCCCGCGCGGGGATGGTTGTCCGAGCGGCCGAAGGAGCCGGTCTTGAAAACCGGTGTGCGGTGACCCCGTACCGAGGGTTCGAATCCCTCACCATCCGCCAGCACTCCCACGACGACGGGCCGTCACCTCCGCGGATCCCAGCGGTCTTCCCCAGGCGACGGCCCGTCGTCGTCTCCGCTTCCCTCCCCTGCGTCGTCTCCGCTTCCCC